>DASQUK010000056.1:0-44061 GCA_035641315.1 Acidimicrobiales bacterium
CCTCGACCTCGCCATGGAGTACCGCTCGGTCGCCGCCGCGTTCGGCTGGGGCTGGGACGAGATGGTGGCCATCGCACTCGACGGTGTGGACGCGTGCTGGCTCGACGACACCGCCAAGGTCGCTCTTCGGCGACAGATCACGGCCGCAGCGACCGCCCTCGCCCCCGACCCACCAACCCCCAAGAGATGACACCCACGCCGCCAAGAGTCGGGCATCCACGGCGGGGCCACCGCAGCCGAGTTCCCGGCATGGACGTTCGAGCCCTGCGTCGAACGTCCAAGCCGAGGCTGGTGCGCGGACCTGCCGGCAGGGCCGGTACCCGCTGGTGACGGCAGCGCTTGGGCTCTCCCGGCTCGGCGTCAACCTCGCAGCCGGCTCAAGGCGGCCGAATAGTCGCGTGCGAACCGCGAAAGTGTGCGCGGCCGGCTACCGGTGACGGTGCGAGCGTCCTGGGTGACGACGTCCTCGTACCCGCCCGCCAGCATGACGTGGAGGTGATGGGATTCGAACCCACGACTTCTTCGATGCGACCGAAGCGCTCTAGCCAGCTGAGCTACACCCCCGAGTGGGACGGTTCAGGATAGCGGACGCCTCGCGGCGGTCACGACCCCGCGGACCGGACCTCGATGGCGCGTTGGAGGCGGGTTTGCAGGACGGTCGTGGTCACGTCGCCGCGGGTCCGCTCGAGGACCGCCCGGAGGGCGTCGAGCGTCCGGCGCAGGCCGTTGGTCAGCGCGTCGGGGTAGTCGACGACCACGAGGGCGTCGTAGACCTCGTCCATGGCGGCCAGGAGCGACTCGCCGCGGGCGACGTCCCCGTCCCGCAGGCGGTCGAGCAGGTGGCGGCGCAGTTCGCTGGCCGCCTCGCTGACCCCCCGCATCCACGCCGACGCCGAGACGCCCAGGTCGGCGGGCCCCGGCACCGGTCCGCCGGCGACCAGGGCGGCGACGGCCCGGGCCTCGGCGTACTCCTTCTCGGCGTCGTGGAGGAATCCGGCGTAGGCGACCGCCGGATACGGGGCCAGCACCTCCTGCGCCTCGCGCAGAGCACTCCCCGCCTCGTCGGCCCGCGCCGCGGCCGCGCCGGCGTCGAGCCGGTGGACCGCCCGGACGCTCGACCCCGCCGCGCGGATCGCCCGGCGACACGCGGCCAACGCCGTCTCCCGTGCCCGATTGGCATCGGCCAGCTCGGAATCGATGGCGGCGACCGCCGCCGCCAGCCCCTCCCGGCGGACCGGTCTCGCCGGCTCAGCCGGTTCGGCCCGGCGCGCCTCGCCCCCAGCCTCGGACGACGACATCGGCCGCCGGACGAGCTAGCGCGCCGCGCCGGTGCCCAGCACCACGACCGCCGGCCGCGGGGCCCGGATCGGCGCCAGGTAGTGCACCTTCTCCGCCCGCTCCACCAGGCGCCGCTGCCGGCGCACCAGCAGGGCAACGTACGTCACGAGCAGGCCCCCCGTCACCGCCTGCCCGATCCACCAGGCGCCACCGAGGAGCACACCGGGCGCGACGGTGGCCAGGGCCAACACGGTCAGGGCCGAGAGGACCCGGCGGCGACGGCGGTACGAGCCCGCCATCGGGCGCGACGGCAGTACCGACGATGGCGCAGCGTCGACCGATCCGACCAGCGAGCGGCGGTAGGCCAGCTCGTCGCCGGCGGCGACGTCAGCGACGTCGTCGACACCCTCGTCATAGGCGCCGTAGTCGTCATAGGTGTCGCTGTACACGGGCCCATGACCGGGCGAGGTGCGCGCCAGCGACCACAGCTGGCGGCGGAAGTTGACCATGGAGGCGGTCGGCCTGGCCTCACGTCGGCTCTGCAACCAGGGCGGCACCAGCACCGCTGCCCAGATCACTCCCAGAAGCAAGAAAGCAGCCACGGCATCCACTCCGAACGTCTCGCCGGCGACCGTACAGGTCGCCGTCGCGAGCGCGGTGGATGCCGGCTGACCTGCGGTTACAGCCCGAGCTCGGCGTCGATGCCGTCGGCGCGGCGGTAGCTGCCGCTGCGACCGCCGGTCTTCTCCCACAGGGCGATGTCGCCGATGGTCATCCCCCGGTCGACCGATTTGCACATGTCGTAGATGGTGAGGCACGCCACGGAGCAGGCGGTCATCGCCTCCATCTCGACCCCCGTGCGGTCGATGGTCTCGACCTGCGCCTCGACCTCGATGTAGTCGTCTTCGATGCGGAAGTTGACGAGCACGCTGCCGACCAGCAGCGGGTGGCACAGCGGGATCAGCTCCGGCGTGCGCTTGGCAGCCTGGATGCCGGCCACCCGGGCCACAGCGAGCACGTCGCCCTTGCTGATCGCGCCCCGCGCCACCAGCGACGTGGTCTCGGGCCGCATGTGCACTCGCCCCCGCACCACCGCCCGGCGGTGGGTCGGCTCCTTGGGAGTTACGTCGACCATCCGGGCCCTGCCCAGCGGGTCGAGATGGGTGAGGCCCCGGTCAGACATGGGTCCCACACTAGTGGTCCCAGCAGGGACAACGTTCACCCGTGGCGAGCGGAGGGGTCAGCCGCCGATCTGGCTCATGCTGCGGCGGGGCCGCACGAACTGCACCTGCCCGATCATGTGGCCGGCCCACTTGGCGGCCACGCACCGCTGCACGGCCCCGGCCAGCTCGTCGTCGGATGCACCGCCGCGCACCACTGCCCGCAGGTCGACCTCGTCGACGGCGAACAGGCACGACCGCAGCTGGCCGTCGGCGGTGAGGCGGATGCGGTCGCACGACCCGCAGAACGGCCGGGTCACCGACGGGATCACGCCGACCTCGCCCCGGCCGTCCCGGTAGGCGAAGCGCTCGGCCGGCTCGTGGCCCCGTTGGATGGGCTCGACCGGGTAGATCGTGTCGATGGCGGCCAGGATCTCCTCCTGGCTGACCACGGCATCGGACTCCCAGCGCCCGTCCGCGTCGAGCGGCATCCACTCGATGAACCGCACGGTCACGCCCCGTTCCCGCCCGAACGTCGCAAGGTCGACGACCTCGTCGTCGTTGACGCCCCGCATCACCACCGCGTTGACCTTCACCGGATCGAGGCCCGCCTCCTTGGCCGCCTCGATGCCGTCGAGCACGTTGTCGAGCTCGTCGCGGCGGGTCAGGGTCACGAACCGGTCGTGGCGCAGTGTGTCGAGCGAGATGTTGACCCGCCGCAGCCCGGCCGCCACCAGGTCGCCGGCCAGCAACCGCAGGGTGGCGCCGTTGGTGGTGAGCGCCAGGTCGACGCCAAGTGCGGCCAGCTTGCCCACGAGGACCGGCAGGTGCGCCCGTACCGTGGGCTCGCCGCCGGTCAGCCGGACGCTGTCCACCCCGAACCGCTCGGCGCACACCCGGGCGATCCGCTCGATCTCCTCGAACGTGAGCACCTCGTCGCGGGGCAGCCACTTCATCCCCTCCGCCGGCATGCAGTAGGTGCAGCGGAAGTTGCAGCGGTCGGTGACCGAGATGCGCAGGTCGCGGTGCACCCGGCCGTAGCCGTCGACGAGGGGGACCTTCACCATGAGCCCAGCCTAGGGCCCCTACGTCCACTCCTGCGTGGGCGGCTCCTCGAGCAGCATGATCTCGACCTGGCCGCCGAGCCGGAGGCCCTCGCCGTCCGGCACCACCGCCAGCGCGTTGGCCCGGGCCATGGCCGCCAGCTGGTGCGAGCCCTGGCCACCGGACGAGCGCACGTGCAACACGCCGCGCTCGCCGGCCGTGGCCACCACCCGCACGAAGTGGACCTTGCCATCGGGCCGCCGCGACAGCGCCTCGTCGGCCGTGGCGAGGAGGCGCGGCCGGTGGAGGTACGGATGGGGATGGCCGGCCAGCCGCCGCAGGCCTGGCCGAGCGAAGAGCTCGAAGCTCACCAGCGAGGACACCGGGTTGCCGGGTAGGCCGAAGACCGGCACCTCCCGCCGGCCGGGCCCCTCGGGCCGGACGACACCGAACGCCAATGGCTTGGCCGGGCGGATGGCGACCTGCATCCACCGCATGTCGCCGATGCGATCGAGCACCACCTTGACGAGGTCGATGTCACCCATCGACACCCCGCCGCTGGTCAGCACCGCGTCGCAATCGGTGACGCCCCGCTCCAGCCCGGCGGCGATGGCGGCCTCGTCGTCCGGGACGCGGCCCAGGTCGATCGCCTCCAACCCCGCCCGAGCGACCAGAGCCAGCAGCGCCGGCCGGTTGCTGTCGCGGATCTGGCCGGGCCGCAGGGGCTCCGGGCCCGTCACCAGCTCGTCGCCGGTCGACATCACCCCCACCCGGGGCCGGGGGTGGACGTCGAGCGCGTCGACCCCCAGTGACGCCACCACGCCCAACCGCGCGGGCGTCAGCTCGTCGCCCGCCCCGAACACCCGCTGGCCGGCGTGCAGATCCTCACCCACCGTTCGCACGTGGTTGCCCGGGTCGACGGTCACCTGGATCTCGACCGCCTTGCCGCCGTCGCGCCGCTCGGTCCGCTCCACCATCACCACGGCGTCGGCGCCGTCGGGCAGGGGCGCACCGGTGAAGATGCGCATGGCCTCGCCCGCCTCCAGCGGCCGGGGCGCCGGATGGCCGGCGGCCACCTCGGCCACCACCGGCAACGTGACCGGCACGGCCACCACGTCGGCGGCCCGCACGGCGTAGCCGTCCATGGCGGTGTTGGGGAACGCCGGTATCGGCTCGGTGGCGACGACGTCGGCCGCCAGCACGCAACCGGCGGCCCGGGCCGTCGGCATCCGCACCGGCGGCAACGGACGGCAGCCGGCCAGGACGTGGGCGATGGCGTCGTCGAGCGGGATCATCGCCTGATCCGGCTACACGATGCCCCGGCGGCGCACGACGTCGCCGAGGAACTCGGCGAACTCGGGCCCCAAGTCGTCGCGGTCGAGCGCGAGCTCCACGGTCGCACGCAGGTAATCGATCTTCTTGCCGATGTCGAAGCGCCCGTCCTCGAACACGAAGCCGTGGACCGGTTCCTCTCCCAGCAGGATGGCGATGGCGTCGGTGAGCTGGATCTCGCCGCCGACGCCCGGTTTGGTGCGGTCGAGCGCGTCGAAGATCCCCGGCGTCAAGACGTAGCGGCCCATCACCGCCAGGTCGGAGGGGGCGTCCTCGGGCTTGGGCTTTTCGACGATGCCCCGCAACCGCACGAGCCCGTCCTCCGACGGCTCGGCGTCGGCGCAGCCGTACGACGAGATCTCCTCGGCAGGGAACGACTTGAGGGCGATGATCGAACCGCCCGTCCGCCGGTGGGCGGCGATCATGTCGTCGAGCACCATGGACCGCTCGTCCATGACGTCGTCGCCCAGCATGACCACGAAGGGCTCGTCGCCGACGTGCTTGCGGGTCACCGACACGGCATGCCCCAGGCCGAGCGCCTCGCCCTGGCGCACGTAGTGGATGTCGGCCAGCTCGGCCAGGCGCCTGATCTCCTCGAGCTGCTCCTCCTTGCCGGCGGCGTCGAGCGACACCTCGAGCTCGATCGAGCGGTCGAAGTGGTCCTCCAGGCTGCGCTTGCCGCGGCCGGTGATGATGAGGATGTCGTCGATGCCGGCCCGGACCGCCTCCTCGACCACGTACTGGATCGCCGGCTTGTCGACGAGCGGGAGCATCTCCTTGGGCTGCGCCTTGGTGGCCGGGAGGAAGCGGGTGCCGAGCCCGGCCGCCGGGATCACTGCCTTGCGCACGCTTCTTGTCATCGTGCTCCCCGCTCTTGGCCTTCGGCCGGGCCGCTCGGGCCACGCTCGCTCTCACCGTGTTTCCCCGTCACCCTCGGCGGACGCTCGCTCATGGCGCCGACCTTAGGCGGCGGTGCCGAAGCGGGGTTCCTCGCCGCGCCACAGGCGCCCGATGTTGGCCCGGTGGCGGGCGATGACAAGGACGGCACACGCCGCCAGCGCCGCCACCTCCCGGCCCGGCGCGCCCAGCACGCCGGCGGCGGCCGGCAGGACGGCCACCGCCGCCATCGAGCCCAGCGACACGGTCCGGCTCAGCCCCGTGACCGCCGCGAACGCCGCCCCGGACACCAACGCCGGCAGCGGGAACAGCACGAGCGCCATGCCGGCGCCGGTGGCGACGCCCTTGCCACCCTGCAGGGGCCTAGGTGGCCGGTATCGGATGCGGTGTGCGTATCGCCGAGTCAGGGGCGTTGCTGGCAAGGACGACGACGAGTCAGGGTAGGCCCCCTGGCGAGGAGGAGGACGCCGCCAGCGGCGGCCCTGGCCGGCGAGACGTGCGCCAGTATCCGACACCGGCCACCTAATGGGTGCCACGTGGCCGACGACCGCAGCGACACCGCAGGCCACCCCCAACTCGTGCCCGCCGACGGCCCAGCCGACGCCGGCGGCCGCCGCGCCCTTGAACAGGTCACCCGCGAGCGTCAGGGCCCCGGCGCGCCGTCCCGCCGTGCGGTAGACGTTGGTGGCTCCCGGGTTGCCCGACCCGGCGGCCGTGGGATCGACGCCCCGGTGGCGGGCCGCCAGCCGGGCGCTCGGGAAGGTTCCGAGGAGGTAGGAGCCGGCAACGCAGGCGCCGGGGACCGCCGGGGGGGCGGCGGCCAGGAGATGGGTGGGACCGGCCACGAAGCCGCGATCGTACCTGTCGGGGCGCTAGCCTTGGCACTCTCCAGTCGCGAGTGCTAAATCCCTCCGGAGTCCCTATGCCCACCTACGAATACCGCTGCCGAAGCTGCGGCGAGCCGCTCGAGGTCGTCCAGTCGTTCAGCGACGACCCGCTGACCGAGTGCCCCGCCTGCGGGGGCCAGCTGCGCAAGGTGTTCCAGGCCGTCGGCATCGCCTTCAAGGGCTCCGGCTTCTACAAGACCGACAGCCGGAAGGCCGCCAAGTCGTCGTCCTCGGCGTCGTCCGAATCGTCGTCGGGGTCGTCGGATTCGCCGGCGACCAAGTCGGCGAGTTCGAACGGCGACGGGAAGTCGGGCGGCGACAGCGCCACGTCGGGGTCGGGCTCCAAGTCCTCGTCCTCGGCCAGCGCCGCCAAGGCGTGACCGCCGACGTCGGCGTCTACGGCGGGTCCGGCCTCTACTCCCTGCTCGACGACGTCGACGAGGTCGCGGTCGACACACCCTTCGGCCCGCCTTCGGCGCCGATGACCATCGGCGAGGTGGGCGGGCGCCGGGTGGCCTTCCTCCCCCGCCACGGCCGCGATCACTCGCTGCCGCCACATCGGGTGCCGTACCGGGCCAACGCCTGGGCGTTGCGCGAGCTGGGCGTGCGGGCGGTGTTCGGCCCCTGCGCCTCGGGGTCGCTGGACCCCGACGTCCGCCCCGGCGACTTCGTGGTCATCGACCAGCTCGTCGACCGCACCTACGGCCGGGAGTGCACGTTCCACGACGGGCCGGGCACGCCCGCGGGACTGGCGCCGGTCGACCACGTCAGCTTCGCCGAGCCCTACGACGGCCGGCTGCGGGCGACCGCCGTCGAGGCGTGCCGGTCCGAGGGCGTCACGGTCCACGACGGCGGCACCGTGGTGGTGATCAACGGGCCGCGGTTCTCCACCAAGGCCGAGTCGCGCTGGTACGCAGCGCAGGGCTGGCAGGTCGTCAACATGACGCAGATGCCCGAGGCCGTGCTGGCCGCCGAGGCGGGCATCCCCTACGCGGCCATCGCACTCATCACCGACTACGACGTCGGGCTCGAGGGGGTCCCCGGCATCGAGCCGGTGACCATGGACGAGGTGTTCGCCATGCTCGAGCGCAACGCCGAAGCGGTGCGCAAGGTGCTGTTCCGTGCGATCGGGCTGCTCCCCGAGGAGCTGTTCGCGAGGTAGTCGCGGTGCGATAGCGTCCGGTCGGCTTCCCCCGCTGGTCCACCGACCCTGCGTTCCGGAGGAAGCCGTGTCCGCTCATCCCGTTCTGCTCGGCGTGCGCGCCCGGCGTGCCCTGGCCCGCCCCGTGGTCCGCCGCATGGTGCTGCTGGCGCTTGCTCTCGTCACCGGCCTGGTCGTCATGTCGCTCGTCTCGTCGGCCGAGGCCGTCCGCGACCGCTGGGGGCGCGCCCGTCCGGTGGCGGTCGCCACCCGCGACCTGGCGCCCGGCGACGTGATCGACGGCTCGACGATCGAGATCCGCCGGTTGCCCGAAGCCGCCGTCAGCCCCGGGGCGCTGGCGGAGCCGCCGACGGGCTCGGTGGTGCGCCAGCCCGTTCTGGCCGGCGAGGCGCTGGTGGCCGAGCGGCTGGCGCCGCAGGGCCTGACCGGGGTGGCGGCGCTGGTACCCGCCGGGCACCGGGCGGTGGCGGTGCCGCTCGGTCCGGTGGCCGCGCCCCCGCTGGCGGTCGGCGACCTCGTCGACGTGCTGGCGGTGGTCGCGGTGGCGTCCGAGGAGCCGCCGGACGGACCCGGCGGGCACCGGGCCGCCGAGCCGTCGTTCCCCCTGGTCGAGGCGGCCCTGGTGGTCGACGTCGGCGAGGAGTCGATCTCCGTCGCCGTCCCCGAGACCGACGCAGCACGGGTGGCGTGGGCGCTCACCAACGGCTCGGTCGTGCTCGCCCTGTCCGGCGGCTGACTCAGCGGAAGCTGGTGGCGAGCAGCAGCAGGACGCCGGCCCCGACCGCGAGCCGGTAGAGGACGAACGGGGCGAACGAGTGGGTGCGGATCAGCTTGAGCGTGCCCCACACCGCGATGTAGCCGGTGATGGCCGAGGCGACGATGCCCCAGGCGAACGGCGCCCGGAAGTCCGCCGGGATGCCGCCCTCGCCCTGCACGTCGAACCACTTGAAGACGATGGCCCCGAACGTGATCGGCAGGCTCATCAGGAAGGCGAAGCGGGCCGCGCCGTCGCGGCCCAGCCCCGAGAAGCGGCCGACGGTGATGGTGACGCCGGCGCGTGACAGCCCGGGCTGCAGGGCAAGTGACTGCGCTGCACCCATCACCAGGGCGTCGCGCAGTCCCACCTCGTCGATGGTCCGCTTGCCTCGCACGCCATCGGCCCAGGCCAGCGCCAGCGCCCCAACGATGAGCATGGTGGCGATGAGCCAGATCTGATCGGTGTTCTCCTCGATGGTGTCGGCCAGCAGCGCACCAGTGACGGCCGCGGGCACCGCCGAGATCGCCACCAGCCAGGCGAGGCGCCCGTCCTTGGATCGGGGCGTGCGCACCGCGGCCCGCGACAAGCGCACGATGTCGTGGCGGAAGTAGGCGACGGCGCCGCCCAGCGTCCCCAGGTGGAGCGCGACGTCGAATGTCTTCTGCAGCGACTCGTTGCCGGCGAAGTCGTCCCAGCCGAACAGCCACGGCACCAGGATCAGGTGGCCCGACGACGAGATCGGCAGGTACTCGGCGAGCCCCTGGGTGATGCCCAGGACGATGGCGTGGAGGATCGACACGGTCCGGGGAGATTAGCTGCGGCTCGCGCGACCGCCCCGACCGACGGGTCAGCGACCGCTGAGGGTGACGCCGGGGATGACGAGGGCGGCGGCGCCGGTGCCGCCGGGCGTCCACTCCCGCTCGCCGCCGACGGCGCTCACGTCGAGCAGCAGCCGCTGCAGCGTCGATGCGACGGTGGCCTCGCGGATCGGCTCGGCCCGCGACCCGCCGCGCACCATCAGGCCCTCGACCCCGACCGAGAAGTCGCCCGACACCGGGTTGACGCCGGAGTGGAGCCCGGTCATCGACTGCACCAGCACGCCGTGGTCCACGCCGCGGATGAGGTCGTCGAGGCTGCCCGCCCGCGGGGCGATCGCCAGGGCCTGGGCGCCGACGCCCGGGGTCGAGCGGAAGCCCCGTACCGCCGATGCCGTCGAGGGCACGCCCGCCCGCCGGCCCGTCATCGTGTTGTGCAGGAAGCCCCGCAGCACGCCGTCGACGATCAGCGGGACGTGGCGCGTGGCCAGGCCCTCGCCGTCATGGGCGTCGGCGCCCAGCGACAAGGGGTCGGTGGGATCGTCGACCAACGTGACCAGCGGCGACGCGATCTGCTCGCCGACGCGCTCGGCGAACGGCGAGCGGCCTTTGAGCACCGATTCGCCGTTGAGCGTGCCCGCCACTACGCCCAGCAGGGTGGCGGCCATGCGGGGCTCGAGGACCAGGCTGACCGTGCCGCTGGCCGGCTGGACGGCGCCGAGCAGACGGGTCGCTCGGTCCACGGCATCCCCGGCCGCCTCGTCGAGGTCGAGGTCGCCCGGCTCGCGGCCGACCGACACGCCGTAGCCGGTCTTGGTCTCGTCCCCGTCCGTGGCGAGCGCCTGGACCGACAGGTGGCAGAACGTGGACCGTCCCGACACAGCGATGCCGGTGGACGTTGCCACCGCCCCCTCGCCGGCGCCGTCGCCCCACTGGGCCGTGCGCACGCCGCTGATCCGCGGGTCGCGGGCCCGCACGGCCCGCTCCAGCTCCAGCGCGAGGTCGATCTTGCGCTCGGCTGGCAATGTCGCCAGGCCGTCGCGCCACAGGTCGATCGCCGGCGGCACGACCCCGTCGGGCTCGGCCAGCCCCACCCAGTCCTCTGGCTGCGCGTAGGCGACGTTGTCGCGGGCCTCGGCCAAGACCTCGGCGATCACGTCGTCGTCGAGCGACCCGGCCCACGCGAAGCCCTGGCGTCCGTCGGCGATCACCCGGACCCCTATGCCGGCCGAGGTCGCCTGGGTCAGCGATTCGATGGCACCGCCGTGGACCTTGACCGACGTCGACGTCGACCGGCCCACGAACGCCTCGATCTGCTCGTCGGGGTTTGCCGCGCCGGCGACCTTGACGGCGAGGTCCAGCAGCTCGCTCATTGCTTCCCGCTCTTGCTGCTTCGCAGCGGGCCGCTCGGGCCCTGGGCTCGCTCTCTGGCCCTGCGGGACGCTCGCTCATGGGGTGGCTAAGCGCCCGAGACGGCGACGTCGCCGACGACCAGGGTCATGCCGGCGGCGCTCATCGGCAGCCAGGTCAGGTCGGAGCCGACCGCCACCAGGTCGAGCAGCAGGCGCTGGATGGTGGAGGCGATGGTGAACTCGCGCAGCGGCTCGGCCAGCGTCCCGCCGCGGATCCGCAGGCCCTGGGCTCCGGTCGAGAAGTCGCCGGAGACGGGGTTGACGCCGGAATGGAGGCCCGAGACCTCCTGCACCAGCACGCCGTCGTCGATGGTTGCGAGCAGTGCGGCGGCGTCGCGGTCGCCGGGCGTGAGCGTCACCGCCCGGCAGCCGGCGGTGGGCGTGGACTTGAACCCGCCCCGCACCGCCGAGCCGGTCGAGGGGGTGCCCATGCGCCGGCCCGTCCAGGTGGAGTGGACGAAGCCCCGGAGCACCCCGTCCTCGATCAGCGGCACCCGCCGGGTGGCCAGCCCCTCGTCGTCGACTGGGGAGGCGCCCCACGAACGGGCGTCGGTCGGATCCTCCACCAGCGTGACGAACGGCGCCGCCACCTGCTCACCCTCGCGGCCGGCGAACAGCGAGCGGGCCTTGATGACCTCCTCAGCGCCGAGCGTGCCGGCCACGATGCCGATGAGCTGGGCGGTGACCCAGGGATCGAGCACCACGGTCAGCCGCTCGGACGGGGGCTGGGTGGCGCCGAGCAGGCGGAGCGCCCGGTCGGCGGCATCGCCGGCCGCGGCGCCGACGTCGAGCTCGTCGAAGTCCCGGCCCAGCGAGAAGCCGAACCCCGTCTGGGTCTCCTCGCCGTCACCGGCCAACGAATAGGCCACCAGCTCGCAGCCGGTGGCGCGGGACGTGCGGCGGATGCCGGTGGTGGTCACCACCGCGGCCTCGCTGAGCGAATCGCCGTAGTCGCAGGACTCGACCCCGGTGATGCGGGGATCGGCGGCCAGCAGCGCCCGTTCCAGCTCGATGGCCAGCGCCACCTTGCGGTCGGTGGGCACCTCGGACAGGCCTGGGCGCCACAGGTCGAGCTCGGCCGGCTCGACCCCGTCGGGCTCGGGCAGCCCGGCGGCCTCGTCGGGCTCGGCGAAGGCGGCGTTGTCCCGCGCCTCGGTCACCGTCTCGGCCAGTGCCCCGGCGTCGAAGGTCCCGCAGTAGGCGAACCCCTGGCGTCCCTCGTGGACGATACGGACGCCGACACCCAGCGAGTCGGCCACCGCCAGCTGCTCGACCTCGCCCTGGTAGACCCGCACCTGGGTGTCGGTCGAGCGGCCGACGTAGGCCTCGAGCTGCTCGCCGTCCCGGGCCTGGGCGACGACGCGGTCGGCGACGTCGAGCAGGTCGCCGCCGCCGGTCACGCTGACCCGCTCCCCGACGAACCCCACCAACCTGCGGTGATATCTCCCGGTGCTCGCGAGAAATCACCGCCGGAACGGATGATGCCGGTACCCGTGCCGGTGCCGGTGCGGGCACCCATCAGGCCGCGGTCCCGCCGACGGTCAGGGCCTTCACCCGCAGGGTGGGGACGCCGTCGCCGACCGGGACGCCCTGGCCGTCCTTGCCGCAAGTGCCGGGATGGCCCATGGCGAAGTCGTTGCCGACCGCGTCGATGTCCTGGAGCACCTTGGGGCCGTTGCCGATGAGGTTGCCCTCGCGGATCGGCTCGGTGATCTCGCCGTTCTCGATCAGGTAGGCCTCGGTCATGCCGAACACGAAGTCGCCGGTGGCGGTGTTGACCTGTCCCCCGCCCAGCGACGACACGTAGACGCCGTTGTCGGTGGTGGCCACGATGTCGGCCGGGTCGCCGTCGCCGCCCAGCAGGTAGGTGTTGGTCATCCGAACCATGGGCAGGTGCTGGTAGCTCTGCCGGCGGCCGTTACCCGAGCGGGCGCGGCCCTCCTTGCGGGAGCGGAGGTGGTCCCACATGTAGTCGGTGAGGACGCCGTCCCGGATGAGGACGTTGCGCTGGGCCGGCGTGCCCTCGTCGTCGATCGCGTAGCAGCCCCACTCCTCGGCCATGGTCCCGTCATCGACCAAGGTGACCAGAGGAGACGCAACCTGTTGGCCGAGCCGGCCCTTGAACACCGAGGCGCCCTTGTCGACCAGGTCCTTTTCGAGCCCGTGGCCGCAGGCCTCGTGGAACAGCACGCCGCCGCCGCCGGGCCCGATGACCACCGGCAGCGTGCCCGAGGGTGCCGGGCGGGCGGCCAGCTTGGTGATGGCGCGGCGGGCCGCCGTGCGGGCGATGTCCTCGATCTCGTAGCGGTCGAACAGCTCGAACCCGACGGTACGCCCCAGCGACTCGTAGCCCGTCTGCATGCCGGTGTCGCCGAACGCCACGGTCGACACCACGAAGAGCGTGCGGACCTGGTCGTCCTCGGCCAGCACGCCGTCGCTGTTGGCCACGAGGATGCGCCGGCGGGAGTCGCCGTAGCGGGCCCGCACCTGGCGGATCGAGCCGCCCTCGGCGCGAGCGGCCTCGTCGGCCCGGCGCAGCAGGTCGACCTTGGCGCCCTTGGCCACGGTCTCGGGCAGGACCGCGACCTCGTTGGGCCGGCGTGCTGTCTCGCGGGAGAGCGCCACCTGGCGCACGCCGCCGCCCCCCGAGCGGGCCGCGGCGGCGGCCGCCTCGGCGGCGCTGCGCAGGCCCTCGTCGGTGAGGTCCGCGGTGTGGGCGAACCCGGTGGTCTCACCCACCACGACCCGGATGCCCGCGCCCCGGTCGCGTCCCGACGACAGCTCCTCGACGCGCCCGTCGTCGAGCATCGCCGCGGAGGACCGCTTGTCCTCGACGAACACCTCAGCGAAGTCACCACCGGTACGGAGGGCGGCGCTGAGGGTACGTTGGATGACCGATTCGTCGAGCACGGGCGACCTCGATTCGACTGGATTCGAGCGGGGATCCGGGGTGATCGACGCCGGCTGACCTGGGCCCGGGCGGTTTCGCCCGCCGACGACGTGGATGCGTACTGTACCCGGGTGCCCCTGGAACCCGGCCTGTCCGCGGCCGTCACCCTCGACGTCGGCGAGGACGACACGGCGGTCGCGTTTCGGTCCGGGCAGGTCGCAGTCCTGGCGACGCCGCGGCTGATCGCGCTGTGCGAGGAGGCCTCGCTGCTGGCGGTCGACGGCCGGGTGCCCGAGGGTCACACGACGGTCGGCATGCGGGTCCAGCTGGACCATCTTGCCCCCACCGCGGTCGGCACGAAGGTGGTGGCCGAGGCCACGCTCGAGAAGGTGGAGGGCCGGCGCCTCACGTTCACGGTGTCGGCGTCCGACGAGCGGGGCCTGGTGGCGGCGGGCAAGGTCACTCGGGTGGTGGTCGACGTCGAGCGATTCCTGGAGAAGTGCACCTAGGCGGTCGCTGGGGCCGGTAGGGGCCAGCCCGGTCTGCGCCGATTCGGCCGGGGCTACGATCCGGCTGTGCGGGCGCTGACGCTGATCGCCATCGGACTCGTGACGGTCGTGGTCGACCTGCGCACCGAGTACTTCGACATGTTGCCCGACGCGCTCGGATGGGCCCTCGTGGGCATGGGGGCCTGGCGCCTGTCGCTCAGGTGGCCGGCCGGCGCTGCCGGTGCCGCTGCGTTGCTGAGCCTGCCGGAGGTCAGCCTGCCCTTCCGCTACGTGGAGGTGCGCGTCCCGCTGCCGGCGGGAGGGTTCAGCGTCAGCGAGCAGCTCGTCTTCGATGAGCTGACCGGTTGGAGGCTGGCGATGGTGGCGGCGGCGAACGTGGCCGGCGGCCTGGCGCTGTGGTTGCTCCTCGGCGCGCTGGCGGTGCGGGCCTCGGCCTGGGAGCGGCACCGCGTAAGCACGCAGCTCCAGTGGCTCCGATGGTTGACGCTGGGCGTCTGGGTGGTGCCGTACCTGGCGGTACTGACGGTGTCCTCTCAACGGGATGACAGGTCGTTCGATCCCGTCTGGAACGGCGGCCTCGAGTACCTCGCCCTCGCGGGAGTGGTGGTGATCGGCGGGCTGGTCGTGTTGCTGCTCAGTGAGGCGAACCGCGTGTGGGCCGTGCCCGATCGGTCCGTTCGGCCGTCGGCGTGGTTGCGCTCTCAACTGCGGCCCCGTGCCGACGGCCGGCGACCCGCCTGACGTTCGGTTCAGCCGAGGTTGGACGAGCGGGGGTAGACGTCCGCGGGGTCGGTGACCACGTTGACCAGGTACGGGACCCCGGATGCCAACGCCCGGTCGAGCGCGGGCCCGACGTCGCCGGGCTCGGTGACGATCTCGCCGGCGCCGCCCAGGGCCGCCACCACCCGGTCGTAGCGGCAGCCGGGCTGCAGGTCGGCGGCGACGTCGTAGCCGTAGAGGGCCTGCATCGGGTGCTTCTCCAGGCCCCAGATGCCGTTGTTGCCCACCACCATCACCACGGGTAGCTGGTGGCGGACCAGCGTGTCGACGTCCATGAGTGAGAACCCCGCAGCGCCGTCGCCCAGCAGCGCCACCACCTGGCGGTCGGGGTGGACCAGGCTCGCGGCCATGGCGTAGCCCATGCCGGTGCCCAGGCAGCCGTACGGCCCGCTGTCGAGCCAACAGCCTGGCTCGAACACGTCCACGTACTTGCCGGCGTAGGACACGAAGTCGCCGCCGTCGCACACCACGACCGCGTCCCGCTCGAGCCGGGCGCGCAGCTCGCCGTAGACCCGTGTCGGCAGGATCGGCGTGGCGTCCGCGGCCAACAACGCAGCGTCCGTCGCCGCGCCTGACGTTTCCAGGTCGCGGACATGGCTGATCCACGGGTCGTGGTCGGCCCGGGGGCCCTCGTAGGCCGCGAAGCCGGCCAGTGCCGTGCGCAGATCGCCGGCCAGCGTGATCGCGTCGATGTGCGCGGCCCGGCCCTCGTCGCTGTCGACAAGGTGCGCCACGGTGGCGGCGCCGAACCGCCCGAAGGACAGGCGGAAATCGAGCGGCGTGCCCACCACGACCACCACGTCGGCCTCGGTCTTGAGCAGACTCCGTGTGCGGCTGGCGGCCAGCGGATGGTCGGCCGGCAGGCAACCGCGCCCCTGCCCGTTGACGAACGTGGGGACCCGCAGGTGCTCGACCGCGGCCGCTAGCTCCGCCTCGGCGCCCGCCCACCACACGTCGGTGCCGGCGATGAGCATCGGGCGTTCGGCCTCGGCGACGAGCTTGGCGACCCGCGCCAGCTGATCCGGGTCGGGCTCGGCTGCAGCGGCCACCACTGCCGGTGGGATGGTGGCCTCGCCCTCCGCGAACACCACGTCCATCGGCAGGTCCACGAACACCGGGCCGCGGTGGGGCGTCAATGCCGCGACTGCCGCCTCGTGCACGACCGCCGGGATGTCCTCCACGGCGGTGGCCGTGCGTGCGAGCTTGGTGATCGGCGCCACCAGGGGAACGTGGTCGAGCTCCTGTAGCGACCCGGAGCCCCAGCGGGCCGCCGGTGCCCGTCCACCCAGCACCACCACCGGCGAGCCGTTGAAGTGCGCCTGGGCGATGGCCGACATGCCGTTGGTGACGCCCGGGCCGGCCGTGAGCACGGCCAGTCCCGGCCGGCGGGTGAGGCGCGCGTAGCCCTCGGCGGCGAAGGTGGCGGTCTGCTCGTGGCGCACGTCGACGATCCGCGTCGGTGGATCGCGCTTGACCGCGGCGTCGTAGACGGGGAAGACGTGTCCCCCCGAGAGCGTGAACAGCGTGTCGACGCCGAAGGGGCGGAGGGTGGCCAGTGCCAGCTCCCCGCCGTGGTCGCTGATCGTGTTTCCGGGTTCGTGTGCCATGCGGCACCTGAGTCTGCCCGCATCGTCTCGACGCCGCCTATCGATCGGCGCCGGCGGGCGGCGCGATGTCCACCGGGGTGCCGATGTCGAACAACTCCACGGTGGTCACGAGCTCGCCGGTGCCACCGGCGCTGCCGGACCTGAGCCGCAGCTGGAGCCGGCGGATCACGCCGTCGGCGTCGATCCAGACGTCGAGCGGTGCTGCTCCGCCGCCCCTGTCGGATCCCACCCGGGCGACGAGGTGGGTCACCGGCGTGCCACGCAATTCCGCGTCGCCTACCCGCCGGACGTCGGCGCCGGCATCGCCCACCACGTCGAACGGGCCGAACGGGTCGAGGACCAGTGCCGCGGTGTCGCTGCCGGGACCCTGGCCGACCAGGCGGGAACGGTCGATCTCGACCCAGTCGCCGGGCGTGCGGCCGACGGCCCCGGCCATCGGTCCGCCCTGTGCGTAGACGGAGTCGTCCACGGCCACCATCCGGGCGGGGACCGAGAGGTCGACCCCGGGCGCGGCCCCACCGCCACCACCGGCCTCACCAGCCCCCAGGGCACGCGCGACCCCCGACATGTCGGTCTCGACCGCGACCCGGCGGGCCTGCCGGTTGAACGCCACCCGGTGCACGGCCACGGTCACCCGGCCTCCCGGGGGTGGATCGGGCACCTCGGCGAGGCCGGTGACCGTGGTCGTCACCTCCATCCGGCCGCTCTCGACGGCCCGCGTCGCCCGCAGTGCCCGTGGCAGCGTGTCGTCGCCGACCGGACGATCGACGGAACTTCGCTCGGCGCTCGGGCCACTGCAGCCGCCCAGCATCACGGCCATGGCGACGGCAAGCGCCACACCGATGGTGAGCAGGAACACATGACGTACACGTCGCATCTCGACACTCCTCGAACGGGACCATGAGGAGGTGGGGAGATGCGACCCGCGGTCGCTGGGGAGCCAGGCCGAGCCGAGGCATGCCGGCCGCCCCACCGAGCGGTCCGGCATGAGCACCTTATACGGCATGGCGGTCGGTCGTAGACCGACGCCATCACGGGGTGGCGGGTGGGGGTCGGGCCGGAGTGACAGCGAAGGTCCGTAAAATGAGCGAATCCCCTCCCCCAACGTCACCGGCCCGCGCGACTAACTTGCGCAGGCTGGGACGCATGGCGGTTGCGGCCACAGGTCAACGGAGACGAGACGGAGGAGCGGTGCGAAGTAAGCAGGCGGTCACGCTGGCCGTGCGCATCGCCGTGAGCGCCGCCATGCTGATCGTCCTCGTCGCCCAGGTGCCGTCGTTCGACGTGCACGAGCTGGTCCCCGAGTGGTCGGCCGGCACCGCCGCCTGGCTCGGCGTCTCGGCCGCCCTCACCCTGGCCGCCATCGTCCTGTCGGCGCTGCGGTGGCAGAAGGTGCTCGAGGCCCTCGAGATCCCCTCCAGGCTCCCCCGCCTGATGTCGCACTACCTGGCGGGCCAGTTCGTGTCGAACGTGCTGCCGACCACCATCGGCGGCGACGTGCTGCGGGTGAGCCGCCTGTCGCGCGACACCGGCGAGTCGCCGGGCACCTTCGCCTCGGTGGTGCTCGAGCGCCTCACCGGGTGGCTGGTGCTGCCGGTGATCACACTGGCGGGCTTCGCCGTCAACCCCGGGCTGCGCCACCTCGGCTCGGCCACCCAAGTGGCGCTGGTGCTGGCGTTCGCCACGCTGGTGCTGCTCGTCGGCGTGCTCGCAGCCGTGGGCAGCAGCCGCGTCGGCGGCCGGTTCGCCGCCCGCGCCGGCTGGCGGCGCTTCGCCGGCGCCGTCCACCTCGGCGTCAACCGGCTGCGCTCCCATCCCGGCGCCGCCGCCAACGTCCTGGTCGCCGGGTTCGCCTACCAACTCGTCCTGGTGCTGGCGGCCGTGGCCGCCGCCAACGCGCTCGGTGTGCGCCCCGCCGGGCTCACCGCGCTGCTGGCGTTCCTCCCGGCAGTGCTCATCGCCCAGGTCCTGCCGATCAGCATGGCGGGCCTGGGTGTGCGCGAGGGCGCCTTCGTGCTGTTCCTGCATCCGCTCGGTGTGGCCCGAGAAGAGGCGATCGCGCTCGGGCTGCTGCTCTACCTGCTGAACGTCGCGGTCAGCCTGCTCGGCGCACCCGCCTTCGCCGCCGGGGGACGCGCCCGACCGATCGCCCGCCAGACCGCGACGGCATGAGGGCACTGGACGAGGAACGGACCGACCAAGCACCCGGCCGCGCCTGGGGACTGCGCTGGTGGCGCGAGCTGGTCTACGTCGTGCTCGTGTACGCCGCCTACTCGGCGGTACGCAACCAGTTCGGGTCGGGGGGCAGCGACGTCGATCCCGAGCCGGCGTTCAACCATGGGAAGGCCATCATCCAGCTCCAGCGCAACATCAGCCTCTACTTCGAGGACACGCTGCAGCGCTGGTACCTGGACCTGCCGCTGCATGGCCTGATCCGGTTCTGGAACATCTACTACGGGCTGTTCCACTTCGTGGTGGTGGCCGTCGCGCTGGTGTGGATGTTCCGCAAGGCCCCGGAGCGCTACCGCCTGTGGCGCAACACGCTGGCGTTCACCACGCTGCTGGCGCTGGTGGGCTTCGCCTCGTTCTCGCTCATGCCGCCGCGCCTGCTCGACGACCCGGGGATCTACGGCGGCTGCCAGATCTACGCCGCAGGCCAGGACCTGCCCGACGAGGCCGGCGAACCACCCTGCGACGAGTTCGGCTTCGTGGACACGGTCGCCGAGTACGGGGGCTGGGCGTCGTTCGGCAGCGAGGAGATGGCGTCGGTGTCCAACCAGTTCGCCGCCATGCCGAGCATGCACATCGGCTGGTCGACCTGGTGCGCGTTCGTGTTGGCGCCGCTGGTGCGCCGCCGCTGGCTGCGCGCCCTGGCAATCTCCTATCCGCTGTTCACGCTGTTCGACATCATGGTGACCGGCAACCACTACTGGATCGACGGGGTGGGGGGGCTGATCTGCCTCGGCGCCGGCTATCTGATGGCCCGGACCGCTACCCGCTGGTGGGAATCCCGTTGCATCCCGACGGCAGGTAGCGGCGCGGCGGTCGGTCAGCGGGCGCCCGCGGCCTGAGGCCGTCGGCCCCAATGGACCGGCACACCGTGGAAGCCGCTGGTCCCCAGGACCTCCTCCTCGCCGCCCGGCCACCAGGTCAGGCGTAGGTCGGCCACGGGACCCGCCGGCTCCAGCCGCAACCACGCCAGCGGGGCGTCATCTGTGGCGGCCCGGCCGGTGCCGCGGAGTGCGGCCCGCATCCGGTCCCGCGACTGCGCATCGACGTACTGCCACACGATCGAGTGGTAGACGACCGTGGCCCGACCGGGCGTCGGCTCGGCCAGCCGCCGCTCGAGCCATTCCCCCAGGTCGGCCGCCTCGACCGTGGCCGGCACCCGGGCGGCGATCTCCAGGGCGGCGTCGAGCCGGGCCCGGCGGTCCACCATGTCGGGCCACAGGTACGCCCGCAGGGTGAGCCGGCCCTGCTCGCTGGTGGGATCGATCGGGGACCGGTCACAGCCGGTCCGCTCGGTCACCGTCACGGAGACGTCGTCCAGCACCGGAGGCGGCTCGTCCCACACGCCGACGAATCTCACGGCGCTGGTGGGATCGCCCAGCGTCGACGCACCGGTGTCGTACCAGAACCGGTCCCAGCGCAGGTTCAGCCCGGCGCTCGCCCCCAGCTCGAGAAGCCGGAGGGGCAGCCCGCTGCGGCGGGCCACGTCGACGAACCCGCCCACCAGCGCCGCCGACCGCCCCACCTCGTTGGTCTGCACCCCGTCGTTGACGCGGGCCTCGATCTCCGGCCTCAGCTCGGCCACAGTGGCGACCAAGTCGTCGGCCAGGCTCGGACCGGGCGTGCCGCCGGCCGAGGGGTAATGTGCCGCCAGCCGGGGCGCACGACCTTCGAGCACCAGTCGGTGGATCGACCCGAGGAAGCGCAGCGGCAACGCCGAGCCGAACGGCTCCCGCTCGTGGGGGCGCAGCACCGCGGCGCAGGGACCGTCGGCGCCCACGTCGGCGATGACGGCATCGAGGACCTCGGCGTAGACGTCCGAGCCGAGGTCGGCGCACGAGTTGCGTTGGAACACCAGCGCATCGACGAGCGGGACGACGCGCGGCCAGGCGGGCACCACCCGGTCCTAGCACCTCGGGCTGCATGGGCGGCGGAAGTTCGAGAGATGTAGCGTTGTTCGCTGCTCGGGCCCCAGACGGCCCATCTGTCCACCGCCGACATCGGAGCCAGACCGATGCTGCTCGATTCGATCCACGATCCAGCCGACCTGCGCAAGCTGTCCTACGACCAGCTCGAGACGCTGGCCGCGGAGGTACGCCAACACGTCATCGACGCCGTGTCGGCAGCCGGCTCGGGACACCTCGGATCGAACCTCGGCGTGGTCGAGCTGACCTTGGCGGTCCACCGGGTGTTCGAGTCGCCGCGCGACATCGTGCTGTGGGACACGGGCCACCAGGCGTACGTCCACAAGATCCTCACCGGTCGCAGGGACGACTTCGCCACGCTGCGCCGGGCCGGTGGACTGTCGGGCTACCCGTCACGGACCGAGTCCGAGCACGACTGGGTCGAGAACAGCCACGCCTCGACCATCCTCTGCTACGCCCACGGTCTCGCCGAGGCCATCAAGCTGCGGGGCGTCACCGATCGCAACGTCGTCGCCGTTATCGGCGATGGCTCGATGACGGGCGGCATGGCGTTCGAGGGCCTCAACAACCTGGGACACTCCGACAGCCGCGCCGTCATCGTCCTCAACGACAACGGCCGCTCCTACGCCCCCACCGTGTCGCGGCTGAGCGAGAGCCTGGGCCGGATCCGGCTCAACCCCGCCTATGTGCGCAACCGGGCCCGGCTGGACAAGCTGCTGCACGACGTGCCGCTGCTCGGCGACAAGCTGGAGCGGGGCGTGGAGGGAGCCTTGGCGGCGCTCCGCGAGATGTTCGAGCCGCCGGCGTTCTTCGAGATGCTCGGGGTCCGCTACACGGGCCCGTTCGACGGTCACGACATCGCCGGGCTCGAGCGGGCGCTGCGCAACGCCCGCGAGTTCGACGGGCCGATCGTGGTCCACGTGCTCACGCAGAAGGGGCGGGGCTACGCGCCGGCGGAGAACGACCCGATCAAGCGGCTGCACGACCTGGGTGAGGCCAAGCCGGGCAGCTACACGGCCGCCTTCACCGAGGCGCTCATCAAGGAGGCCGAGCACCGGCCCGAGGTGGTGGCCATCACCGCCGCGATGCCCGACTCCACGGGACTGCTGCCGTTCAAGGAGCGGTTCCCCGACCGGTTCTTCGACGTCGGCATCGCCGAGCAGCACGCGGTCACCGCCGCGTCCGGGATGGCCATGGGCGGATTGCGGCCCGTGGTCGCCATCTACTCGACGTTCCTCACCCGAGCGTTCGACCAGGTCAACCTCGACGTGGCCATGCACCGGCAGCCCGTGGTCTTCTGCCTCGACCGGGCCGGGATCACCGGCGACGACGGCGCCAGTCACCACGGCGTGCTCGACGTGGTGCTGCTGTCCAAGGTCCCGGGGATGACGATCCTGGCCCCGTCCTCGTACCGCGAGCTCGGCGTGATGCTGCACGACGCGCTGGACCTCTGCACCGACGGGCCGTCCGTCATCCGCTTCCCGAAGACGATGCCGCCAGACGAGAGCACGACTCCCGGGATCCACGGTGCTGACGAGGTCGGCTCGGGCCTGTCCGCCCGCAAGGTCCGTGCCGGGCGCGACCTGTGCATCCTCGCCGTCGGCAAGATGCTCGCCCCCGCCCGGGCCGCCGCCGAGACGCTGGCCGCCGAGGGCCTCGAGGCCGCCGTGTGGGACGTGCGGGTCGTCAAGCCGCTCGACGAGGAGATGCTCGCCGAGGCCACGGGCTATCGCCACGTGATCACCGTCGAGGACGGCTACCGCGAGGGAGGCGCCGGTTCGGCCATGGCCGACCGCCTGGCGGAGCTTGCCCCCCACGGCGAGGGCCCACGGGTGACCGTGCTCGGCGTGCCCGTCCGGTTCATGCCCCACGGCAAGCCCGACGACATCCTGGCATCGTTGGGCCTCGACGCCGCAGGCATTGCCGCTACGGCGCGTGCCCTGCTCGTGCTCCCGGGCTGACAGCCGCTTCTACCACGCGCGACAAGGCCCGGACCGGAAAACCGGCCCGGGCCTCTCCCCCTGGTCGCCCCCAGCGGTGATCGGCATCACCATAGCTGAGCTAGGTGTCGCCTGTCACATGTTGTTATCGACGGACAGCGCAGGTGCGTTACGGCCGGCGCGAAAAGCCGGCGGCCCATGAGGCCCGGGCGGCGTCACGTGTAATAGGGGTTCTCGCCCATGGAGTGATCGGTCGTGTCGACCACCTCGGACACCTCGGGGATGGCCTCGCGGATGGACCGGGAGATGCCCTCACGCAGCGTCATGGCGGACACGGCGCAGCCCTGGCAGCCGCCGCCCATGGTCACGTAGACGACGTCGGCCTCGACCCGGTCGAGCGCCGCGAACCCGCCGTGCATCGCCAGGGCCGGGTTGATCTGGCCGTCGAGGAGCTGGCGGACCTTCTCGTCGATCGTGCCCGACAGCTCGATGTGCGCGCCCGACAGCGGATCGGGCCGGTTGGGGTTGCGGAGGACGAGCCCGTTCTGCCCACCGGTCGACGGCAGGTCGAGGGTGGCGCCGCGCAGGGCGTCGAGGCTGTCGACTGGGATGATCACCGGCAGGAAGCCCTCGTGCTCCACCACGTCACCGGCGGCCACGTCGGCTTCGGCCACCGGGTCGAACGTGAGGTCGTAGGTGTACTCGACCCCCTGGACGCCCGTGACCTCGACGCGGAGGCCGAGGGTGTCAGGTTCGTCCTCTTGTGCGCGCAGCTCGAGGATCTTCTCCCGGGCTGGCTCGGTGACGGTCAGGACCATGTGGTCAGGCTACCGCTCGACCCGGCGACCTCACGGCGTCAGGCCGAGTGACTCGGCCTCCTCGGCCAGGCCGAGCCAGTGCTCCTCCGCGGCCGCCAGCTCGCCGGTGAGGGCGGCCAGCTCCTCGCCGACGCAGGCGAGGGCGACATGGTCGCCCATGGCGGCGGCCAGCTCGGCCTCGAGCGTGGCCTGGCGATCCTGTAGGCGGCGCATCTCCGCCTCCGCCCGGCGCAGCAGCTGGCGGAGGCTGCTCGGCGTGCGGTTCGACCGGTCCCGTTGCGGTGCACCCTGCCGGCGGCGTTGCCTCCGGGCCCGACCGTCGACCCGCCCGGCCGGTCCGGCCAGCCCGGATTCGCCTCCGACCCCGACGGCGGCGACGTCCTCCGTGCGGCCTCGCTGGCGGGCGGCACGCCGGGCGGCCTCGTAGGCCGCGTAGCCGCCCGGCACCTTGCCCAGGTGGCCCCGGCCGTCGAGCACGACGACATCCTCGACCGTGCGCTCCAGGAGCGCCCGGTCGTGGCTCACCACCACCAGGGTGCCGGGCCAGGCGTCGAGCATGTCCTCCAGCGCCCGCAAGGTGTCGAGGTCGAGGTCGTTGGTGGGCTCGTCGAGCAGGAGCACGTTCGGTGCCTGGCGCAGCACGAGGGCGAGCTGGAGGCGCCGCCGTTCGCCGCCCGACAGCAGCCGGACGGGCGCCCATTGCGCGTCGTTGTCGAACCACAGCCGCTCGAGCAGGGCGGCGTCGGTCCAGTCCGGTTGGCGGGTCGGGCCGGCGACGACCTCACGCACTCTCTGGTCCAGGGGCAGGTCGGCACCGCGCTGGTCGAAGTAGCCGACCCGGACGGTCGATCCCCGGACGGCCCGGCCGGCGCGGGGTTGCCGCCGCCCAGCCAGCAGGTCGAGCAGGGTCGACTTGCCGCTGCCGTTGATCCCGACGACACCCAGGCGCTCACCCGGACCGAGCAACAGGTCGACGCCCTCGAACAGCAGGCGCTCGTCGTAGCCGTCCGCCACGCCGTGGAGCTCGATCACGGTGTCGCCGAGCCGCGGCATCTGCACGAGGTCGGCCAGTGGCAGGTCCTCGGAGCGGGCCGGTGCCGGCGCCCGGCCCTCGACGACCCGGCGGGCGGCGGCGGCGTCGGCCTTGGGCTTGCGGGTGCGAGCCGGGGCGCCGCGGCGCAGCCAAGCCAGCTCGGCCCGGGCGAGGTTGCGGCGCTTGCGCTCCGCGCTGGCCTCCCGCTCGGTTCGTTCGGCCCGGGCCTCGAGGTACGAGGCGTAGCCGCCCTCGTGGACGTGGGCCCGGCCCCGATCCAGCTCGAGGATGCGGGTGGTCAGCCGGTCGAGCACGTGGCGGTCGTGGGTCACCAGCACCAGGCCGCCGCGGAAGCCGGCGAGGCGCTCCTCGAGCCAGGCGATGGCGTCCATGTCGAGGTGGTTGGTGGGCTCGTCGAGGACGAGGAGGTCGCCCTCGGTCGACTCACCCACCGCCGCCAGGGCCCCGGCGAGGGCCGTGCGCTTCGCCTGGCCGCCCGACAGGCTGGCCACGTCGGCGTCGGCGAGGGCGGCCATGCCCACCCGGTCGAGGAGAGCGTCCGCCTCCCAGGTCTCGCCCACGGCTTGGCGGACGGTTCCCGCGGGCAAGGTGGCGGCCTGGTCGAGGGCGACCACCCGTGCGCCCCGGCCCCGGCGGATGGTGCCGGCCTCCGGCCCGACGGTGCCCGCCAGCACGCCGAGCAGCGTGGACTTGCCGGAACCGTTGACGCCCACCACTGCCAACCGATCGCCGCTCGCCACCGTGACCGAGAGCCCGGCGAACAGTGGCTTGCCGGGCCGGCTGGCCGCCAGGTCGGCGGCGTCGACGAGGATCACGCCCCGGACGGTACCGGGTCGTGGTGGCGCCGGACCGGGCCCACGCCGAACCCTCGCGGGCGCCATGATGCAGAGATGCTGCGTGGCGCGATCGTTGCCGAGAGCCTGCGAGTCGGCGGCGTCATCGAGGGCGTGCCGCTGATCGTGCGCAGGCTCGAGCGCCTCGATGCGGGGCTCGACGAACAGCCACCTCAGTGGACCCTCATCTGGTTCGAGGCCGCGGACGCCGATCACGATCGGTTGGCAGATCGGCTATCGGAAGCGCTCGAACCTCGGGGCGGCTGGTATGCCGACTTCCACTCCGACACCGACGTGACCGTCGTCTTCGCCGACCGGGTGTTCAGGTATCGCCGCGGGGACAGGGCCGGGCGTGCGGAGGTCGAGGACTATGCGCGCTCGGTGGGCGTGCCGGAGAGCCAGCTCGACTGGGCCGAATAGCGTCCCTCAGGCGGCTGCGTCCCGGGCGGCGCGGCGCAGGGAGCGTTCCAGTAGCACCGGGTCGCCGAGGCGGCGTCGCAGCTCGCGTTCCAGGCCGGCGATCGGGTGCAGGTTCTGCGGGGCACGGGGATCGTTGTGGGGCTGGCTGGCGAAGCGGGGCAGCGTCGCCGTGACCCGGTCGGCGAGCGCCACCGCCTCGGCCCGGGTCAGGTCGCCCGACGCCTCGCACCGCACGATCCCCCACCACGGGTGCGTCGCCGCCCCCGGGAGGCGCAGGTACCAGGAGTACCGGAAGCGACGGTCGCCTATGGCGAACAGCGGGGTGCGGTCGCCGGCGTCGAGGGCGGTGACCACCCGCTGAAGGTCGGCGGGGAGGTAGGACACGTGGTGCGTCTTGACGTAGCCGACGGCGCCAGGGATGTGGCGCCGGTCGCCCAGAGGCCCGTCGACCACCAGCAGCTCACCGGCGGCGGCGCCGGTGGGGCCGCGGTCGGCGCCCATGGCGGTCACCGCCACCCGGCCCTCGAGGTCGCCCCGGGCCCGGCCGAGCGCCTGGGAGATGGGATCGCCCGAAGAATCGGGCACGGGGTAGGGCTGGTAGTC
Organism: Acidimicrobiales bacterium; assembly: GCA_035641315.1. GTDB lineage: Bacteria > Actinomycetota > Acidimicrobiia > Acidimicrobiales > VFJN01 > DASQUK01. The sequence continues at coordinate 26,353 of DASQUK010000056.1, forward strand.
GCCGTGGCGTGTGACGATGGGGCCGGCCGGGTCGCCTGGGAGCAGCACCCCCCGCCGGACCTCGGCGGCGACCACCCGGGCCCGGCCCTCGCCGCACCGCACGACGCCCGCGGCCCAGCTGGCGCACACGCCCTGGCGCGTCTCCTCGCCGGTCCTGTCGCCGGTGGCCCAGATGCGGGCATCGATGCGCTGCACGCCGTCGACGAACAGCACGCAGCCCGCCGGCGTGGCGCCGGCACGCGGACGGACCGGCGCCCAGGCAGCGGCCTCGTACTCGACCGAGGGGTCGACCGCGGCTTCGGAACCATCCGGCCCGACCCCCGCCCACCGCCCCGTGATGGAGTCGACCTCCGGTCGACTCATCATCGATGCGCTGTCCACCGACGCCCCGTAGTCGGGCGCCCAGGTTTCGACGGCGAACCTCACATCCCCATCATGGACAGCGGGTGTGACAAATGACGTGGACCCTCGGGCCGATCCGCCATTTCCTCAGGCGGTGCCGGGTGCCATCATGGGTGGCGATGTGTCACGTCTCCCACCACCGTGATCGCGACGACATCCCGGTGGCGGCTTCGGCGAGCCCGAGCCGGGACCCCGACCTGCGGGTGTCGCAGGCGGAGCGCGACGAAGTGGCGGCCGTCCTCGCCCGGCACTTCGCCGATGGCCGCCTGACGGTCGAGGAGTACGAGGAGCGGGTCGGGGTCGCCTTGGCCGCCCGCACCGGCCGCGATCTCGAACCCTTGCTGGCCGACCTTCCGGCGGCCGATCCCCCGCCCACCTGGGCCCGGCCGGCGGCCCCGCGTCACCAGCGGCGGCCGTTCCGGGTGCCCGCCCTCCACTCTGCCCGTGTCGTGGCCATCGCGGCGGTGGTTGTGCTGGCGATCGCCACCGGACCGTGGGCGTTGTGGCTGCTGTGGCCCGCCCTGGTGCTCACCGGTGGCTGCGGGTTCGGGTCACGGCACGCCGCTGGCGCGAGGTTCCACGCCCGCCCGGCCGCCGAGCGTCCTCCGGTCGTCACCCGGCTGTAGCCGACGCTGGCGGGAGCCTCAGCGTCGCAGAGTCGTCGCCCGGCGTCCGCCCACGTTCATGCGCGGGTCGGGCCGAGAGGGCAGGATGCCGGCTCATGATCACGCGGCGATCGTTCCTGCGCTCGAGTACCGCCACCGTCGGGACGATGGCCCTCGCCGGGCCGCTGGTCGGCCTCCAGCTCGGCCAGGCCGCCGGCGCCCGCCCCCCGGCCCGACCACGGCTACGGCCCGCTCGCACCCACCGCGGACCGCACGACAGGGCCGCCACTGCTGAAGCTGCCACGGGGCTTCAGCTACCAGTCCTTCGGCTGGGCCGGCGACCCGATGGACGACGGCACCCCGACGCCCGACCGCCACGGCGGGCAAGGGCGTGGTGTGGGCCCTGCAGCTGCGCGGCCACCGGTCGAGCCAGCCTGCCAAGGACCGGCCGACGCTGACCGCCGTGTTCGTCTCGCTGAGCGAGGAGGCGGTGGACAACGTCGACAACGTCACGGTGAGCCCCGCGGCGGGCTGGTGCTGTGCGAGGACGGCGGCGGGCTGGCGGTGGGCGGCACCCGCAGCTTCGGCACCCGTCTCATTGGCGTCAACACGAGAGGCGAGTCGTTCGTGTTCGTCGAGAACAACGTGGTGATCGACCGGCCCATCGCCGGCAGGCCGGCGATCGCGCCCAACGACTACCGCGGCTTCGAGTTCTGCGGGGCGACGTTCTCGCCGTCGGGACGCCACCTGTTCGTGAACATCCAGACGCCGGGCATCACGTTCGCCATCGAGGGCCCCCTGGCAGCGGGCGCTCTGTAGCCGGCCCTACGCCTCGACCCGTTCGACAGTGGCGCTGCCGGCGATCTTGCGGACCTCGAACCGCACCGGCAGCCTGTCGGCCAGCTCGCGGATGTGGGTGACCACGCCCACCATGCGGCCACGGGCACCCAGCTCGTCGAGCGAGGCGGCGACGACGTCGAGGGTGTCGGGGTCGAGGCTCCCGAAGCCCTCGTCGAGGAACAAAGCCTCGAGGCGGGCGGGTCCCGTGGCGGCGAGCCGCGTCCCCAGGAGGTCGGCCAGCGCCAGGGCGAGCGCCAGCGACGCCAGGAAGGTCTCGCCGCCCGAGAGCGTGCGGGCCGGCCGGGTCTGCGAGGCGTTGGTGTGGTCGACCACCAGGAAGCCGCCGTTGCGGTCGTCGACGGCGAGGGCGTAGGCGCCCTCGCTCAGCTCGCCCAGGATCTCGGACGCGCGCCACACCAGTTGGTGGACGGCTTCGTCGAGCAACCACTTCTCGAACCGGTTGGCGGCCAGGTGGCCGGCGAGCGCATCGGCCACCTGTTGCTGCTCGGTCGCCCGCCGGTGGTCGGAGCGCAGCCGTTCGGCCTCGGAGATGTCGTCGTCGAGGCGCCGGAGCTCTGCCTCGGCCCGGGCATGGGCGGCGGCGACCGCCTCGCCGGGCCACAGGCCGGTCACCGCGTCGACGCCGGTGTCGCGGCAGCATGCGATCAGCTCGTCCAGGAGCGCTGCGCCCTCGCCCCGGGTGGCCTCGGCGAGCCGGCGGTGATGCTCGACGCGCTCGACCATCTCGGGACGGCGCCCGGCGGCCCACGCCAGCAGCTCGGCCCAGTCGGCAGCCAGGTCACGGCGTTCGGCGGCCGGGGGGCCCAGGGCCGCCACGGCGTCCCGGGCACTGTCGAAGGCCCGTCGGGCGGCGCGCTCGCTGGCGATCAGTTCCTCGTGCCGGCGCTCGACCTCGCGCCGCGCCGCCCGGGCGTCTTGGACCGCCTGGCGGGCCTTGGCGAGGTCTCCCTCGGCGGCGGCCACCGCGGCCAGCCGGTCGTCGAGCGCCCCGGCGTCTGGGGCGCCGGCGAGGCGGGCCTCGATCTCGGCCAGGTCGGCCCGGACCCGGGTCAGCTTCTCGTCCACCCTGGCCTGCCGGGCGGCGGCCTCGGCGACGACCGCCGTGGCCCGCTCGGCGGACCGCTCGGCCTCGGCCAGCGTCCGTTCCGCCCGGGCGAGGTCGGGCACGTGCCGGGAGGCCGGTAGCTCGTGCACTTCCTGGCCACAGACCGGACAGCGCTCCCCGAGCGCCAGCGCCGAAACCAGCGCCTCCGCCCGGAGCTCGACCCGCAGGCGGTCGAGCTCGTCAGCCCGCGCCTGGCGCTCGGCGCGGGCGGCCTCCTCGGCCCCGCGGGCGGCCGCCAGCTCGCTCGCCGCCCGGGTCTCGGCGCCTTCCCCCCGCTCGAGCGCCTCGGCCAACTCGGCCCGGCGGGTGAGGTCGGTGCGCAGCGCCTCGAGCGACGCCCGGGCGGGCAGCTCGGCCAGCTCGGCCTCGGCCACGGCAACGGCCTCGGCCGCCTCGTCCTCGAGCTCCGTACAGCGCTGGCGTGCCGCCGCGACCGTCGCCACCGCCCCAGCCAGCTCGGCCACGCCGTCGGGAGCGTGCACGGCATCGAGCAGCGCCACGTGGGCGGCCGCCTCGTCGGCCCGGGCCTGCTCCTCGGCGGCGCGCCGGTCCAGCTCGTCCAACCGGGACCGGTGGGTGGCGAGCCGCCGGGCCAGCGCCGCCAGATCGTCGAGGCGAGCCGCAGCCGTCGCCCGAGCCTCGGGCGTGGCACCGGCCAGGCGCTCGAGCTGGCCGGCGATCACGTCGGCCCCGTTGCGGGCCAGGGCGGCCCGCTGCCGGGCGGCGCCGGCGACGCGGTCGTAGAGCCCGAGGTCGAGCAGGCGGACGAGCAGGTCCTGGCGCTTGCCCGGCTCGGCGTGCAGGAACTGGGCGAACTGCCCCTGGGGCAGCGACACGCACTTGGTGAAGTGGTCGAAGCTCAGGCCGACCACGTCTTCGACGGCGGCGGTGACCTCCTTGGCCTCGCCGGCCAGCACCTCGTGGCCCCGCTGCAGCCGCGCCTCCTTGGTGCTGGCACCCGCCTTGGTGGCCCGCACCACCCGCACCGCGGTGTAGGCCTGGCCCCCGACCGTGAAGTCGAGCCGCACCCGGGCCTCGGTCAGGTTCTGGCTGATGACCGGCGCCACCGCCCGGCGGTCGTCCAACCTCGGGACGCTGCCGTAGAGCGCGAACGTGATGGCGTCGATGATGCTGGTCTTGCCGGCGCCGGTCGGCCCCACGAGGGCGAACAGGTCGGTGCCGCCGAAGTCGACCACCGTCGGGCCCCGGAAGGCGGTGAACCCCTCGAACTCGAGCCGCACCGGTCTCACGTCCCCACCCCCAGCAACAGCTCGTCGACCAGCTCGTCGAACAGTGCGACGACCCGCTCGTCGTGGGCGTCGTGCTCGGTGAGGTACTCGGCCAACAGCTCGGGCGGGGTCCGCCGCAGGCGGTCGGGATCGACCGCCGACCGGGGGCCCTCGCCATCGGCGCCGTCACGCGGCGCCAGCACCACTTCGACCGCGTTGGGCACCTGCGAGCGGACCTCCTCGGCCAGTCCCGCCCGCGCCGGCTCGCCGAGCACGACTCGAAGGTGGTCGTCAGCGACGGCTCCGGCGGCAGCGGCGAGCACGCCGGGCAGCGTTCCGCGCAGCGTCCGCAACCGCCGCCCCGCGCTCAGCGGCACCGGGCGCACGTCGGCCGGCTGCCCCGGCCGCAGGTCGACGACGTTCACCGCGGGCTCGTTGGCGGTCTCGCCGAAGTCGAGCTGCAGGGGCGAACCGCAGTAGTGCAGCGGCGCCGGCCCGGCCAGCTGCTGTCGTCGGTGGAGGTGCCCCAGGGCGACGTACTGGACCGACGGCGGGAAGGCGGTGGCGGGCACCCAGTAGTCGAACACTGTGTGGGCCCCGCGCTCGCCGCCGCCCATGGTCCCGCCCATGACCATGAGGTGGGCGACGACGAGGTTGACCGTGTCGGCCCGGAACCCCTCGGTGAGCGCCCGGACGATCCGCACCACGCGGTCGGCGTAGGCGGCGTGGGCGTCGGCGGCGTCGCCGGCGAGCAGCAGGTCGGCGGTGACGACGTACCGCTGGGACGGGAACGGCAGCAGCGCCAGCTGCGCCCGCTCGCCGCCGACGTCGATCTCCACCACCCCGCCGTCGTCGGGCGGGCGGACGGCCGACGCCACGTGAATGCCGCTCGCCTCGGACAGCGGCGCCACCGCCCCGAGCCGCTGCGCCGAGTCGTGGTTGCCGGCGACCACGAGCACTGGCCGCCCGCCGTCGGCCAGGTCGAGCAGCGCCCGGTAGACGATGCGCTCGGCCTCGGCGGTCGGTGTAGCGGTGTCGAACAGGTCGCCCGCCACTATGACCAGGTCGACCGACTCGCGGCCGGCGACGCCGGCGATCTCGGCCAGCACGGCCTCGTGCTCGGCGGCCCGCGACCGCCCGCGCAGGGCCTTGCCGACGTGCCAGTCGGAGGTGTGCAGCACCCGCATCGCCGCCTCCTACCCGGAGGGGAACCCGACGAAGGGATCGCGGTTGGCGGCGGCCAAGGTCAGCGCCCGGTGCTCGTCTGTCGCGCCGCCACCGTGCAACCCGTCGGCTGAGCCGTCGACCGATCCGTTGACGCCGGCCAGCCCCCCGACCGGCCGCTGCGCCGCCTCGCCGGCGCGGGTGGCCCACGCCGGGAACGGGAACTGCACCACCAGCGGGATCGGCAGCTCCGGCTGCGCCACGAGCATCGTGCCGGGTTTGACGATGGTGGCCCGCTGGCGCTGCACGGGCGGCAGGAAGCCGTACTCGCCCCGGGCCGCCTCGGCGGCATCGAGCCGGCCCACCACCCGCACCGCCGAGTTGGCCACGATGCGGCGTTCGACCTCGCTGGCCGTCTGCTGGGCGCCGATGAGGATCATCCCCAGCGAGCGGCCGCGCTCGGCCACGTCGAGCAGGATCTCCTTGATGGGGCTCGAGCCCTCGCGGGGCGCGTACTTGTTGAGCTCGTCGAGCACCACGAACTCCAGCGGCCGGGACTGCCCCGAGCGCTCCTTGCGCTCGAACGCCCGCCGGAGCACCACCCCGACGACGAACCGCTTGGCCCGGTCGTTGAGGTTGTGCAGGTCGACGACCGTCACCTGCGCCCGGTCGAAGTCGACGCGGTGGCGCTCGGGCCGGGCGACGTCGGCCCGGACCAGGTGACGCATGTGCGACCGGGCGCCGTGGAGCCGGCGCAGGAAGGCGTTGACCGTGCCGGCGCCGATGGCCCGCCCGCCCCACTGCTCGGGCCCGTCGGGATCGACCTTCAGCTCGATCAGCTCGACCAGGTCGTCGAAGCTGCGCACCACTTGGCCGTCGATGTTGACGCCGCCGTCGCCCACCGGCTCGGCATGGCGCAGCCGGGCGGTGACGTTGTGGACGACCATCGTGTACTGCTGGCGGTCGTCCTCGGCGTCTGCGAACAGGAACGGCAGCAGCTCGTCGCGGCAGAACTGCTCGATGGTCCAGAAGAACGACGTGACGTCGCGCTGGCGGGCAGCAACGTCGGGGCTGGCGTTGGGGTCGTCGCGCACCGGCGGGGCGAAGAAGGCTACCGACCCGAACGGCCCTGCCGGTAGCCCCAAACGGGCGTAGCGCACCGGCTGGTCGTCGCCGAGCTGGGTGTTGGTGTGGTCGAGGAAGAGCAGGTCCTCGCCCTTGACGTTGAAGATCAGCGCCTTGGTGTTGGCGGCCTCGACGCCGAGCACCCCGGAGTGGAACAGGCTGTACAGCAGGAACGTGGCGTAGCTGGTCTTGGTCGCGACGCCCGAGACGCCGCTGATGTTGACGTGGGCACCGCGCGTGCCGTCGACGAACTCGAGGTTGAGGTAGAAGGGCTCGTCGTCGCGCGACAGCCCGGCCGGCAGCCGGGCCGCCATCTGGGAGAACAGCAGGGCGGCGTCGCGCTCCGCGCCCATCGCCTTGCGCACCTCCTCCCCCGGCAGCGGCGGGACGAAGACCTCTGGCTCGAAGCGCGTGGCCAGCACCTGGGCCGCCTCGCTCACCTCCGCGGGCAGCACCCCGTCGGCCACCAGGAACACGTCGCTGTCCACGCGGGCGCCCTCGTGGCGGGCGCGCACCTGTGACACCACGCCCGAGATGCTGAGCCGCTGGCCGTCGGGCAGCACCCGGTCGACCACCACCACGTCGTCGAGCTGCAGGTAGCTGCCATCGCCGACCCCCACCCAGAACTCCAGCGGCGTCGCCGGTTCGGTGCCGATGACCCGCCCGACCACCGGCGACTCGGGCGGCGACGGCTCGGTCGAGGGGATGGGAGTCGCTACGGCGTCCATCCCTGGCGACGTTAGCGAGGGGGTGTGACAGCGAAGGGGGATCCCGGCGACGCCCCAGCCGCCGCTACGAGCGCGGTTCGAGCCGGATGGTGGTGCCCAGGATCTCCTCGCGGGTCATGGTCCCGAGGTAGGGCGAGTCGGCGTACTTGCGCTGGTAGCCGGCGTTGGCGCGCCCAATCGACTCGACGTCGGGCGCGGGCACGGCGCGCACCGGCACCGCGTCGCCCTGGACGTGGAGCACGGCGTCGGGGCTGGCCGTGAGCTCGCCGTACCAGCGGCCAGCGCTTCCCTTCAGCGACCGGACGTAGACGTCGCCGCCGTCGACGACGGGCCAGATGGTCGTGCGGTGGACCTCGCCGGTGGCGCTCCGGGTCTCGATGTCGACTTCTTCCACCGTCTCCAAGTCTGCGGGCCAATCCATGGAGGGCAGCGTAGGCTCCACCGCCGGCGAGGGGGTGGGCGAGCATGTCCACGGTGGTGGTGCGTCATCGGATGTTGTTCCTCGCGGGAGTGGCAGTGGCCCTGCTCGCCGCGGCGTGCACGTCGGACGGCTCCGATGACACCGATGGCGCCGACGTCACCGACGCCGCTCCCCAGGGCCCAGACGACGACACCGACGCCGACACCGCCCCGGTGCGGGTCGTCACGCTCAACCTGTTGCACGGGCTGTTCTGCCCGCCCGAGACCGACGCGTGCCGGGCCCCCGACCGGGTGCGGATCTTCACCGAGCTCGTCGAGGCGGCCGACTGCCCTGACCTCGTCGGCCTCCAGGAGATCGGCGCCCGCCTCGAGGAGCTGTTGCCCCCGGCCGTCGAGACGTTGTGCGACGGCGACTACGCGATCGTCTGGCGAGCCGCCGAGCCGGCCATCGACCGCCAGATGGTCCTCACCCGCCTCCCCATCGTCGAGCAGGGCTACCTCGACATCGCCAACTTCCCCTGGGAGGCCTACTGGGTGCGGGTCGACAGCGCGCAGGGACCCGCCGACTTCCTCACTGCGCACTTCGCCAGCAGCGCCAACAACCCTGCCTGCACGCCCGACCTGTGTCCGGCTATCTGCCCCGGCGGGGTGATTACCAACGAGTGCCACGCCATCGAGGTGGTGGACTTCCTCGACCGGCGGCGGGCCGGCGCCGCCATGTCGATCGCCTCGGGAGACCTGAACGCGGCGCCCGACAGCCCGACCGTGGCCACGCTGCTCGACGCCGGCTTCGTCGACGCCTGGCTCGAGGCCGGCAATCCCGAGTGCGACCCCGCCACCCACGCCGGCTGCACCGGTGGCGGGGGCCAACCCGAGCCCTTCGTGGGCATGGACACCGCCGAGGGCCCGGGATTCGACGAGCGCATCGACTACGTGATGGTGCGACCCGCTGACGACTGCGAGCTCGGCGTCGAGGCCGAGGCCTTCGCGGCCGAGCCGCGGGCCGAGCCGCTCAACGGGCTGTGGTGGGCCGCGGACCATGCGGGCGTCCTCGCCGAGCTCGCCTGCCGCTGAGCCTGGCAGAGCTGCGTCCGACCGCCTTATCGTCCGCCGCATGCCCGACCCCGCCGCTCCGCTGACCACCACCGTCGACGACGCCGTCGCCGTCCTGCGCTTCGACGACGGCAAGGCAAACGTCCTGTCCCACGCCGCCATCGACGCCTTCGAGGCGGCGCTCGACCGGGCCACGGCCGAGGCGCGGGCTGTCTGCATCGTCGGACGCGAGGGCAAGCTGTGCGCCGGCTTCGACCTGTCGGTCATGACCGGCGGACCGGACGGTGCCCGGGACCTGGTCACCCGCGGCGGCGAGCTGATCATGCGGTTGTACTTGCACCCGCAGCCGGTGGTCGTGGCGGTGACTGGCCACGCCCTGGCCGCGGGGGCACTGCTGGTCCTGGCATGCGACGTGCGCATCGGGGCGGACGTGCCGGCCAAGATCGGGCTCAACGAGACCTCGATCGGCATGCCGTTGCCCCTGTTCGCGACCGAGCTGGCCCGGGACAGGTTGTCGCCCGCGGCGTTCGTGCGGGCCACGCTCGGGGCCGAGATCTACGACCCGCAGCAGGCCGCCGAGGTGGGCTACCTCGACCGGGTCGTGCCCGCCGACGAGGTGGTCGACGAGGCCGTCGCCGAGGCAAACCGCCTGAGCACCTACCGCAGCGGCGCCTACGCTCGGACCAAGGAGGTCATGCGCCGAGCGACGGCCGACCGGGTGGAGGCTGGCACCGCCGCCGACCTCGCCCTTTTCACCGTCGAGGCGCCCACCTGACTGACACCCGAACCCGACCTACGACCCGAGGAGGCGCCATGGCGGCCGTCGACACCTGCAGCCACCTCGACACCGCCCGAGACGTGACCCCGTCGGCCGACGGCTGCGAGGACTGCCTGCGCACGGGCGACACCTGGGTCCACCTGCGCGAGTGCCAGACCTGCGGTCACATCGGCTGCTGCGACAACTCGCCCAACCGCCACGCCACGGCCCACTTCCGGGCGCATCCCGACCATCCGCTCATCCGGTCGTACGAACCGGGCGAGAACTGGTGGTGGTGCTACGTGGACGAGCTGTCCTTCGACGTCCCGGGCGCGCCGCCGGCGCCGTCCCACTCCTGACATGGCGACCGACATGGCGACTGACACGGTGACGACGACGGCCGGCCGGCGCACGGTCCTCGGCACCTGCCACCACGACTGCCCGGACTCGTGCGGCTGGGTGGTCACGGTCGAGGGCGAGACCGCCGTGCGCCTGCGGGGCAATCCCGACCACCCCTACTCCCGGGGCGAGCTGTGCCCCAAGGTCAACCGGTTCCTCGACCGCGTCTACAGCCCGGACCGGATCCTCCACCCGTTGGTGCGGCGGGGGGTCAAGGGCGATGGCGACTTCGCCCCGGCGTCCTGGGACGTGGCCCTGGGGCTCGTGGCCGAGCGGCTGGGCGAGATCGTGCGCCGGCACGGCGGGGAGGCCGTGCTCCCCTGGTGGGACGCCGGCACGCAGGGCCTCCTGCAGATGTCGTCGCTCGACAAGCGATTCTTCGCCAAGCTCGGTGCGACCCGCCTGACCGGTTCGCTGTGCGGTGGCGTGGCCAGCGCCGGCACCGCCTCCACCAACGGCACGGCGCGGGCGGCCGACCCCACCGACGTGCGCTTCGCCCAGCTGGCGCTGCTGTGGGGCACCAACACGCGCCTGACCAACCGGCACCTGTGGCCGTTCGTCGAGGAGGCCCGGGCCAACGGTGCCACCGTCGTGGTCATCGATCCGGTGCGCACCATGACCGCCGAGGCCGTCGACTGGTTCGTGCAACCGCTGCCGGGCACCGACGTGGCGTTGATGCTGGGCCTGATGCACGTGCTCGTGCGGGACGACCTGATCGACCACGACTACGTCGAGCGGCACACCGTCGGGTTCGGGCGCCTCGCCGAGCGGGTGCGGGACTGGCCGCCGGCGCGGGCGGCCGACGCGTGCGGCATCGGCGCCGACGAGATCGAGCGGCTGGCGCGGGCCTACGGCACCACCAAGCCAGCGTTCATCCGCACGCTCATCGGCGCCGAGCACCACGAGCACGGCGCCATGTTCTTCCGCACGCTGGCCTGCCTGCCCGCGCTGACCGGCGCCTGGCGCCACCGGGGCGGAGGGCTGGCCCGCAGCGTCGGCGCCTGGACCGACATCAACATCGACGAGTCCGTGCTCGAGGCACCGCACCTGGCCCCCGCGGGCGGGCGGCGGTCGGTCAACATGAACCACCTGGGGCGGGCGCTCACCGATCCGGCGATGGACCCGCCGGTGCAGGCGCTGTTCGTGTGGAACGGCAACCCGCTGGTGTCGGTGCCCAACGCCGAGCTGACCCGCCGCGGCCTGGCCCGGGACGATCTGTTCACCGTGGTCAGCGAGCAGTTCCTCACCGACACCGCCCGCTACGCCGACGTGGTCTTCCCCGCCGCCACGCAGATCGAGCAGACCGACGTCGTGCCCGCGTGGGGGCACCTGTACCTGGGATGGAACGAGGCGGCGATCCCGCCCTTGGGCGATGCGGTGCCCAACACCGAGCTGTGGCGGCGCCTGGCCCGGGCCATGGGCTTCACCGAGCCCGAGCTGTTCGAGGACGACGAGTCGCTGCTGCGGAGCGCGCTGCGCGACGTCGACCTCGACCTGCTGCGCGAGCGGGGCTTCGTACGGCTGTCGCTGCCCGAGGACCTCCGGCCCTACGCGGACGGCGGCTTCCCCACCGCGAGCGGCAAGGTGGAGCTGTACAGCGAGGCGTTGGCGGCGCAGGGCCACGATCCGCTGCCAGCGTTCCATCCCCCCGGCGAAGGTGTCGGCGGCGAGGCGGAGCTGGCCGGTCGCTACCCACTGGTGCTGATGACGCCCAAGAACCACACCCGCTTCCTCAACACGTCGTACTCGCACCTTCCCAAGCACGGGCCGGCCGAGGGTGGGCCGTTCGCCGAGCTCGATCCGGCCGACGCCTCGGCCCGGGGGATCGCCGAGGGCGACACGGTGCGGGTGTGGAACGACCGGGGGTCGCTCACGCTCACCGCCCGGGTCGGCGGCCGGCTGCGCCCGGGGGTGGTGGCGGTGCCGTTCGGCTGGTGGTCCGACCACCACGGCGAGCGGGCCACCGCCAACTCGTTGACCAACGACACACTGACCGACTGGGGTGGCGGCGTCGCCTACGGCAGCACCCGGGTCGAGGTCGAGCCGGTGGGCGTACATGCGGGCGGCGATGACTGACCCGAGGCAATAGGTTTCAGCCCGCGGAGCCCGAGGTGGAACCTATGACCTCGGGGCGAACGAGCGGCGTCGGCGCTGGAGGTCGCGCAGCGCCCAGCGCAGGAGGTCCGGATCGGCCCATGCCGTCTCGGCGGCCGAGGTGGCGCGGCCGAGAGCCCGCAGGGCGTCGACGGTCATGGCCAGGGCCACCGGTGGCTGGGCGAGAAGCTCGGCGACGAGGGCGTCGACGGCGGCATCGAGCTCGGCGGCCGGGGCGACCCGGTGCACGTAGCCCCAATCGAGGGCCTCGGCGGCGAGCAGGCGCCGGCCGGTCATGACCAGCTCGCGGGTCCGGGGCAGGCCGATCTCCCGCGCCAGGCGGGGCAGGCCCGCCCAGGTCAGCGGGATGCCGATGGCCAGCTCGGGGATGGCGATCGACACGTCGCCGGCCGCCACCCGGAGATCGCACGCGGCCGCCAGCAACGCCGCGCCGCCGAGGACATGCCCGTGCATGCGGGCGATCGTCACCTGGGGCAGCCGCTCCCAGTCGTCGAGCAGGCGCTGCCAGCGGCCGCTCCACCGGCGTGCCTCTAGGGCGTCGGCGGAGGCAGCGACCGGCTCGGCCAGGTCGGCCCCGGCGGAGAACGCCCGTCCTGCGCCGCCGAGCACCACGACGCGCATGTCGTCGCGCTCGGCGAGCTCGTCGATGGCCCGCTGCAGGCCGACCCTGGTGGCCTCGTTCAGTGCGTTGAGCTTGTCGGGTCGATCTAGGGTGATGCGACAGACGGGCCGGTCGGGATCGGGCTCGTAGCGCACCGGTGAATCGTCGTCAGTAGCCGGTCGGCGACCCGCTAGTCGCGGGCCGGGATCTGCTGCACGGCCCAGCCGTTGCCGTCGGGGTCGCTGAAGAAGACGAACCGGCCCCAGGGGAAGTCCTGGATCTCGCTGACCTCCATGCCCCGCTCAACCAGCTCGGCACGGGCGACCTCGATGTCGGCCACGACCATCTGCAGGCCCCGTAGCGAGCCGGGCGGCATGTCGCTGACCCCCTTCCCCAGGGCGATCGAGCACGTCGAGCCGGGCGGGGTCAGCTGCACGAAGCGGATCTCGTCGCTGACCGTGTGGTCGTGGTCGGCGTTGAACCCCGCCTTCTCGGTGTAGAAGGCCTTCGCACGGTCGACGTCCGAGACCGGAACCGCCACCAGCTCGAGCTTCCAATCCATGCTGCGCTCCTTGTCGATCCGGGACCCTGCCACGAGAGGTCGGTACCCTAGGCCGCCAAGGCTGGTCGTCGCGGCTCGCCCGAGGGGATCGATGATTGGCTGAGCCGCCAGTGGGTCGGACGCCTTGTGCGAAGTTGTACTGAGTGTAATATCGCCCGGATGGCGGCTCAGCTCCAGCTGCTCCGGTTGAGCCACGTCAACGCCCTCGTCGACGGCTACCGGCGCTCGCTCGACCACCTCGGCGGGACCCTCGGCATGCAGGTCAACATGGAGATCCCGGCGCGGGAGGGCGACGACACGGACGCCTGCCTCCTGAGCCTGGGCGACGTCATCTTCGAGCTGTTCGCCCCTCGCCAGCGGGCCGAGCGCGGCCAGGGGCGGCTGCTGGCTCTGTACGGAGGGCACTATCTGGGCGCCGAGTTCCAGGTCCCGGACCTCGACGCCGCCCGGTCGGTGTGCCGATCCCGGAACGTGCGGATCATCCGGGACGACGGCTATGCCTTCTTCACCTACCCGGGCGCCTGTAGCGGCATCTCCTGGGAGATCTTCGACGGCGACTGGCACAGCCCGCCCCACGGCGGCACTGCCGGCGACGTGGTGACCAACCCCGACTGGACGCCGATCCACACGGCCGCGTACTGGCGCGACGAGCACCCCCTCGGCGTCGTCGGGCTCGCACGACTAGGCGTGGCGGTGGCGGATCTCGATGCCGCGCTCGAGGGCTTCCAGTCCCTCACCGGTGCGGCGGAGATCGACCGGCCCTCGCGGCCGGAGGCCAAGGCGATCGACCTCCAGGTCGGTGACACCGTGTTCGAGCTGCTCGCACCCGCCGGCGACGGCCCGCTCGCCGAGTGGCTCACGCGCTACCGCGAGGGCGTCCGCAGCACGGTGTTCCGCGTGCACGACCTCGACCGGGTGGAGCGCTTCGCCGCCGACCGGGGCATCGACCTGGTACCCGGGGACGCCTCGGACGCCTGGGCCTTCTCACCCGAGCAGAGCCTCGACCTCCGCTTCGAGTTCACCGAGTAATCGCGGTGTCGAGCGATGCTCGACCCGCTACCGTGTGGCCCGCTCTCGAGTGGAGGGCAGGACCAACGGAAGGAGGGCGAGCGCCATGACCGTGGACACGACCCTTCTCCGGCGCGCCCGCACCTGAGGCTCAAGCCGTCAGCGGCGCGATCCCTGTCCTGACCCGCGGCCAGCCCGCATGGCGGCCGCTTCCGTCGGCACCGCCGGCGATCCACGAGGAGTCTTCCCTTGCAGTTCCCTGCACTCGTGCCCTACGGCTGGAACGGCCGGTGGGCCGCACTGTTCTCGTCCCTGGACCTCGGCGGACGCGCGACCGACCCGGCGCGTCCCGCACCCGCCCCCGGGCGGGTCGTGCGCCACGACGGCACCGGGCTGCTCGTCGTGCTGCCCGACAGGGTGCGCTCGGTCCCGTGCCGCCGCTCGGTCGACCCGCCGCCCACCGTCGGCGACTGGGTCGTGGTGGCCGACGGCGCGGTCGGAGCCGTGCTCGACCGCACCTCGCTGCTGACGCGGCGGGCGGCCGGCGTCGACGCGCCCCAGCCGCTGGCGGCCAACGTCGACCTGGTGCTCGTCGCCTGCGGCCTGGACCGCCCCGTCAAGGCGGGCCGCATCGACCGCACGATCGCACTCGCCTGGGACGCGGGCGCGGTGCCCCTCGTCGTGCTCACCAAGGCGGACCTGTCCCCCGACGCCGCGGCCCGAGCCGACGAGGTGCAAGCCGCCCACCCCGGCATCGACGTCGTCGCCACGTCGGCCACGACGGGCGACGGCATCGACGAGCTGCGGTGTGCGATCCACGACCGCACCGTCGTGCTGATCGGCGAATCGGGCGCCGGGAAGTCGTCGCTCACCAACGCCTTGGCCGCCGGCGAGGTCGCCGCCACCGGAGCGGTCCGCAGCGGCGACGCCAAGGGCCGGCACACGACGTCCGCCCGCCAGGCGCACGTGCTGCCCGGCGGGGGCGTCCTCATCGACACGCCGGGCCTGCGCGCCGTGGGCCTCTGGGCTGATACCGATGCGGTCGCCGCCACCTTCCCCGACATCGACGGGCTGGCCGCCGGGTGCCGGTTCAACGACTGCCGCCACGACCGCGAGCCGGGCTGCGCCGTGCTCGCCGCCGTCGACGCCGACGCGCTGGCCGCCGAGCGGCTGGCCGCCTGGCGGGCCCTCGAGCGCGAGGCAGCCGCTCTGGCGCGGCGGGCCGATCCGCACGAGCAGAAGCAGTGGGGCCGCCAGTTCTCGCGCATGGCCAAGGAGGCGCAGCGCCGCAAGGGCCGGCCGTAACCGGCTCACGGCGACCGATGTTGGGCCGAGACCAACATCGACGGGCGACGTGGACGCCGGGCAAATAGGGCAGCGTGTGTATAGTCGCACCGGCCGTGCGGGCACCTCGCGGACGGCGTCGACGAAGGAGCGGTTCCGTGGCACGAACCTCTACCAGCCGGGGGGCGACGGCAGCGGTGGTGCAGCTGAGCGCCCACCGGGAAGGCCCCAAGCGATCGTCGCTCGCGCAGGAACGCTCGCGCGAGACCAGGCGCAAGCTGGTCAAGGCCGCTCTCGACCTGTGGAACGAGCGGGGCTTCGAGACCGGGATCGACAGCACGACCGCCGAGGAGATCGCCGCCCGGGCCGGCGTGGCCAAGGGCACCTTCTACTTCCACTTCGCCCGCAAGGAGCAGGTGCTGCTCGAGATGGGCTGGCTGACCGCCCGGGTGCTCTACGAGGACGCCCTCAAGGCCCTCGCCAGCGGTCGCTCGCTGGACACGGTCGTCGATCAGCTGATGACCAAGCTGGCCCGGCGCATCGAGCGTGGGCCTCGCGCCGCGGTGGGCCGCATGATCCAGGAGTTCCACCGAGCCCCCCCGTCCGAGCTCCTGCCCGATCAGGAGCACTTCGGGTTCCAGCGGGCGTTCTCGGTCGTGTTCACCCACGCCCAGGACTCCGGCGAGCTGCCGAGCGATGTCTCGCCCCGCGACCTGGCGGCGATGCTCACCGCACTGGTCATGGACGGGATCAGGGAGTGGACGGTCGACGAGGCCGTCGACCTGCCGGCCGTACTCCGCCTGCGCAGTGCGCTGGTGCTGGCCGGCGCCCGCAACCTGGTGGTCGCTCCGCCTCGCCGCCGCCGCACGACCACCGCCCGCGCCCGCAAGGCCTGAGCGACCGCACGCATGGTGGGGACAGGGAGGCCGGGATGAAGCCGGCGCCGTTCGAGCTGCACCGGCCCGAACGGGTCGAGCACGTGCTCTCGTTGCTCGCAGACCACGGCGACGAGGCCAAGCTGCTGGCCGGGGGTCAGAGCCTGGTGCCGATGCTGGCGCTGCGGCTGGCCCGCTTCGAGCACCTGGTGGATTTGAACGAGGTCCAAGGGCTCACCGGCATCGAGCGGGGCGACGGCGCACTGCGCATCGGCGCCTGCGTGCGCCACCGCTCGCTCGAGCGCGACGACGCCGTGGCCGGTGCCGTGCCGTTGCTCGCCCGGGCGACGCCCCTCGTCGGCCACTTCCAGATCCGCAACCGCGGCACGCTGGGCGGCTCGCTGGCCCACGCCGATCCCGCCGCCGAGCTCCCGGCGGTGGCCGTGACCCTCGACGCCACGATGGAGGTCGTCAGCGCCGGCGGGCGGCGCGACGTGGCGGCCCGCGACTTCTTCCAGGGCACCTGGACGACCGCCCTCGAGGCCGACGAGCTGCTCGTCGCCGCCCGGTACCCGGTGTGGGACGGCCGCTGCGGCTTCGCGGTCGAGGAGGTGGCCCGCCGTCATGGCGACTTCGCGCTGGTGGGCGTCACGTGCGCTGTCGCCGTCGGCGACGACAGCGTGTCGCGCGCCGCCGTCGGCCTGTTCGGCGTCGACGGCCGGCCGGTGCGGGCCACCGCCGCCGAGGCGGCGCTCGTCGGCGCCGGCAAGGACCTGGAGCCGGCCGAGCTGGCCGAGCTCGCCCAGCTCGCGGTCGCCGAGCTCGATCCGCCCGACGACCTGCACGCACCCGGCTGGTACCGCCGCGAGACCGGCGCCGTGCTGGTGCAACGTGCGTTGGCCCGCGCCGTCGGGGAGGCCTTCGATGCCTGACACCCTCATCGAGCTGTCGGTCAACGGCGAGCGCCACCGGCTGACCGTCGAGCACCGCACGACGCTGGCGGACGCGTTACGTGAAGGCTGTGGCCTCACCGGTACCCACCTGGCTTGCGAGCACGGCGTGTGCGGCGCCTGCACGGTGCTGCTGGACGGCGAGGCGGTCCGCTCCTGCCTGCTGTTCGCCGCCCAGGCGGCCGGGCGCGAGGTCACCACAATCGAGGGGCTGTCGCCGGCGGACGGGACGTTGAGCCCCGTGCAGCAGGCATTCCAGGACTGCCACGGCCTGCAGTGCGGCTACTGCACGCCCGGCTTCGTCGTCTCGCTCACCGCCTTCCTGCGCGACAACCCCACGCCCACCGACGAGGAGCTTCGGGAGGCGCTGGCGGGCAACCTCTGCCGCTGCACCGGTTACCAGGGCATCCTGGACGCTGCTCGCCGGGCGGCGGGGACCGGCGGGGCCGACCGATGACCGGCACCG
>DASQUK010000057.1:0-71043 GCA_035641315.1 Acidimicrobiales bacterium
GTGGCGCAGATCGTGAAATCGTGTTCGGGGGTCGAGGTCTGAGCGAAGCACGGCCGGCTTGAAGAATCGCTTGTAGAAGTTGTGGTGGCGAAGCGGGCCACCGCCCGGAGCGGTGAAGATCAAGGCATCAGGGTCAGATGCTCGTCCGTCGACGTGATCGGCCAGTTCGCTGGCCAGTTCCTCAGGGAGGTCGACGCGGCGGCGAGCGTACGTTTTCGGGGGGCCATAGATGAGCGCGCCGTGGATCTCCTGAACAGACTCCGCCACCTCGAGCCGTCTGGCGCGGTGATCGAACCGCCCCAGTCGGAGGGCGGCGATCTCGCCCGCCCGCAGGCCGCTCCACGCTGCCAGCCTCACCAGCAGACCGTATGCCGGCCAGGTCTTCCGGGGATGCGATCGGGGCCTGGGTGGATTGGCGATCTGGTCGGCGAGTCGCATGACCTGGGCCGGGGTGAGGAAGACCATATCCTGGCGTGTGCCCCGCGGGATTCTGAGCCCGTCGGCCGGGTTCCGACGGATCGCGTCGCTTCTCAACGCCTCGCCCAGCACCAAGCGCAGGATCTTGCGGGCCTCGCCCGCGGTGCCGGGTGCCAGCCCGTGGCGCAGGAGCCTGTCGACGAAGGCCCTGCATTCGCGGTAGCTGATGTCGGCGATCGGTCGGTTGGCGAACACCGGCAGCACGTGGTTGCGCAGCGACGACTCGTAGCCCACGTAGGTCTTGGGCTTGACGTGTAGCGAGTGCAGCCATTCCTCGGCCCACTCGCCGAACGAGCGGCGGGCGAGCTCGGGCCGGAGGTAGTCGCCCCTGGCCATGTCGGTCTCGACGCTGGCGAGCCACAGGTTGGCGTCGGCCTTGGTGGCGAACGTCGACGGCGCTACGACACGGTCGCGGGTGGGCTCGTCGAGGTAGCTGGCCTGCCACCGTCCCGAGGGCAGTTTGCGGACGTAGCCGAACGTTCGTCGCCTGGCCATGCGCGCTCCCGCTCAACGCTCCTGCGGAGCATCGGTACGGCACGGTGATGTGACCGCCGGCGGGCCGTTACGAAATCGCCACGGCCGGTTGGAGATGGCCGGGCGGGTTTCGGTCGCCCTTGACTTGCCGCCCGCCGAGGCGGCGTGGGCCTCGCTCACGCGCCCGATCCACGATGACGGCCGGATCGCTAATCGCGCGTGAATCGCGCGAACGCTGCTTCGAGGCCCGGACGTGCCGCAGGCCAGCCGCCAAACATAGGCGCTGACCTGCGCAAACGCTGGTGGTCGGGACCGGCGTCGATCCGGTGACCTTCCGCTTTTCAGGCGGACGCTCTGCCGACTGAGCTACCCGACCGTTGGCGGTCCCGACGGGATTTGAACCCGCGGCCTCCGGCTTGACAGGCCGGCGTGCACTCCAAACTGCACCACGGGACCGAGATCTCGCTGCCGCACCCCCAACGGGATTCGAACCCGTGTTACCGCCTTGAAAGGGCGGCGTCCTAGGCCACTGGACGATGGGGGCTCGACTCCGCCGGCGGAGCGTCGGATCACACTAGCAGCCACCCCACCGACCCCAAACCCGACAAAACCCCGCAGTAGGCCCCGCGGAAAAGGGTCAGGTCCGCGCCTCGGCGGACGGCGGGGGGAGGTCGGCCCCCAGCGCGTCGACCACCTGCGACAGCAACCAACCCAGGTACTCGTAGACGGCGTAGGCCGGGGCCTGCGGATCGTCCGGATCGAGCTCGGGTAGCTCCTCGTCCACGTCCAGCCGCGTGCCCAACACCAACCGCAACGAGTTGAGCGTGCCCATCCAGGCGGTCATCTCGCCGGCGTCCAGCTCGGTGCCGTCGAGCGTCCGCTCCACCACGTCGAGTGCGGCCAGCCGCTGCTCCAGCAGCTCGTCCCGGGTCAGCACCTGGTAGCCGGCGTCCCGCTCGGGATCGTTGGCGTACGCCGGCGGGAACAGCCGCCGCACCACCGGATCGTCTGTCGACGCCAACAGTTGCTCCCGCAGCTGGCCCACCAGGTCGGCGACCAGCTCTCGTTCGTTGGGGCGCAGCCGCACCTCGTACCGCCCCTCGCCCCTGCGCCTCACCCGGTCGCGTGCGAACAGCACGTCGGCAGACCTCAGTCCTGCTGCATCGTGGCCCAGAGGCCGTGCTCGTGGAGCCGGAACACGTCGAGCTCGGCCTTCTCACGGGGCCCGTTAGACACGACCGCCCGTCCGTCGTAGTGCACTTGGAGCATCAGCTTCTCGGCCACCTCCAACGGGTAGCCGAACAGCTTCTGCAGCACGTAGGTGACGTACGACATCAGGTTGATGGGGTCGTTCCACACGATCACGACCCAAGGCCGATCGGGATCGACGTCGGTGTCGCCGACCGGCTGGTCGGTCTCGACGGGTGCCACCTGGAGTGGCGGGCCGGCAATCGGCATCAGCCTCATTCTCGCGCGCCCGTCGGCAGGCGATCGACGGGCCGCTGGAGGCCAGGTGCAGGGGCGGTCGTCGTCGCGCCCACCGGCTCCGACAACGAGAACCACACGCGCAGCACTGCGATCCACACCAGGGCGGCACCGAAGACGTGGATGCCCACCAGCAGCGCCGGCACGCCGCTGAAGTACTGCCAGTAGCCGATGCCGGCCTGCGCCACGAGGACCACGACCAGCTGCCGGAGCCGGTCCTCGACCCGGGGCGCGGCGTCGCCGTCGTGGGCCATCCAGATGATGGCCAGGGTCAGGGCCAGGAACAGGACCATGGCGACGCCGTGGATCCGCACCACGTCGCCCACGACCAGGTCCAGCCGGTCGGCCCGCTCGTCGCCGGCGTGGGGACCGCTGCCGGTGACGAGCGTGCCGGTGACGATCACCAGACCGGCCGCCACCAGCAGCAGCTTGCAGGCGCCGACGACCGGGGCGGTGGCGAGCGCCCGCCGGCCCCCGGCCCGACCCGAACCCTCCGCCAAGTCCTCGCCCGCCCGTTCGTAGAGCACGACGGCGTTCCACACCGCGGCCAGCGACAGGAGGAAATGTCCGATCACCGAGGCCGGCGCCAGGTGCAGCCACACCACCAGCGCGCCCACAAGGCCATTGGCGAACACCCAGGCGGGCAGCCCCAACGACCAGCGGAACAGGTCGGCGCGGTAGGGGCGGCGTGCCCGGGCCCCCAGCACGGCCGCCACGGTGAGCAGGCCCACGGATGCGGTGATGACACGGTTGACCCATTCGACCATGCCGTGCGTGTCGGACGCGGAGCGAGGCGTGAAGCTGTCGGACTCGCACGAGGGCCACGTCGAGCACCCCAGCCCCGAGTCGGTCAGCCGCACCGCCGCGCCCGTGACCATGATGAACA
This sequence comes from Acidimicrobiales bacterium, assembly GCA_035641315.1. Taxonomy (GTDB): domain Bacteria; phylum Actinomycetota; class Acidimicrobiia; order Acidimicrobiales; family VFJN01; genus DASQUK01. The sequence continues at coordinate 3,323 of DASQUK010000057.1, forward strand.
CCAGCGAGGCCAGCGTGGCCGCCACGAGGTACCGGTAGGCCCGGGGGGACAGCGGGGGTAGCCGCACCCACGCGAGGGTAGGAGCGCAGCTGGTGGACACGCGAATGGAGGGTTTCCCTCCCCCCTCGACGCAAACGTAGGGTTGCCGCGGTGTTGACGTCCCCCGAGGCATCGCCGGCTGCGAGCCCGCCGCGACCGAGCCCGCATCGGCTGCTCGGCACCATCGGGGACTACGTGGCTCTCACCAAGCCGCGGATCATCGAGCTGCTGTTGGTCACCACGGTGCCGACGATGATCGTGGCCGAGCGGGGTCTGCCGCCGGTCTGGCTCATCGTGGCCACCGTGCTGGGCGGGACGCTGGCGGCCGGCGGGGCCAATGCCATGAACATGGTGGTCGACCGCGACATCGACAAGGTGATGGACCGCACCCGGAACCGGCCGCTCGCCACCGGGCGCCTCACCGCCACCGCGGCGCTCACCTTCGCCATTGCCCTCGAGGTGGCGGCGTTCGCCTTCCTGTGGGCCACCGTCAACCTGCTGTCGGCGGTGCTGGCCGTCGCCGCCTGCCTGTTCTACGTGTTCGTCTACACGCTGTGGCTCAAGCGCACCTCGGCCAGCAACATTGTCATCGGCGGCGCCGCCGGGGCGGTGCCGGTGCTGGTCGGCTGGTCGGCGGTGACCAACTCGCTGGACTGGCCGCCCCTGGTGCTGTTCGCCGTGATCTTCTACTGGACGCCGCCGCACTTCTGGGCGCTGGCCATCCGCTACCGCGACGACTACGCCCGCGCCCACGTGCCGATGCTGCCCGTGGTGGCAAGCATGCGCACCACGACCGTGCGGATCGTCCTCTACACCCTGCTGCTGTGGGCGCTCACGCTGCTGTTCGCACCGGTGGCCGACATGGGCGGCCTCTACGTCGCCGCCGCCCTGGTGCTGGGCGCGGTGTTCACTTGGCTGACGGTGCGCCTGGTGCGGGACCGCTCGTCGGAGGCGGCCATGCGGGTGTTCACGTGGTCGATCACGTACATCACGCTGCTGTTCGCCGCCATCGCCCTCGACCAGCTCGTGCGCTCGGGGCTATAGGTAGGGCGAAGGGGCCTCGATGGCGGACCGGATGCCTGACCTGCAATTTCGCGGCCGAATACCGCATGTGACTAGATTCCCGAACCGGACCCGTCTCCTGCTCAGGGTGCGTCAATGACAGGACATCCTCGGGGGCTGCGCCCCCGCACCCCATCGTCGCCCGGCTCGCTGGCGCTCCCTCGGTCGACCGGTCAGGAGCTGCGCTCATGACCGTGACCGAAGCTCCTCGCGACGTCGCCAAAGCCGCGCCCGGCCCGGCCCCGTCGGCACCGCCGCCCGGGCTCGCCGCGCTGATCGGCTCCGGCGACCCCCGCACCGTCGGCAAGCTGTTCGTCGGCACGTCGCTGCTGTTCCTGCTCGTCGCGGCGGGCGCCAGCATCCTGGTGGGGTTCGAACGCGTCGACCTGTCGGGCTTCGAGGTGCTCGACAGCGACGTGGCGAACCAGGTCTTCACGCTGCAGTCGATCGCCGCGGTGTTCCTCGGCGTGCTGCCCCTGCTGATCGGGCTCGCCACCGCAGTGGTGCCGCTGCAGGTGGGCGCCTCCACCATCGCCTTCCCCCGAGCCAGCGCCGCCGCCTACTGGACGTTCCTTGCCTCGGGCGGCATCGTCCTCGCCGCCTACGCCCTCGACGGCGGTCCCTTCGGCGACGATGGCGAGGCGGTGGCCCTGTTCGTGGCCGCCTTCATCGCCCTGCTGGTGGCGCTGGCCGTCGCCACCGTCTCGGTGGTCACCACGGTGCTCGCCCTGCGAGCGCCGGGCATGACGCTGCGCCGCACGCCGCTGTTCTCGTGGTCCATGGCCGTGGGCGGGACGGTGTGGCTGCTGACGCTGCCGGTGCTGGCCGGCGTGATGCTCCTCGCCTACGTCGACCTGCGCTACGGCCAGCAGTTCCTCGGTGGATCGGACGGCGTGTACGACCGCATCGCCTGGGCGTTCTGGCAGCCCACGCTCTACGTCTTCGCCGTCCCGGCGCTGGGGATCATCGCCGACGTGGTCCCCGTGTTCGCCCGGCGGCGCCATCACCGGCACACCGTCGCGATGGGGCTCATCGGATTGTTCGCCGCCCTGGGCTTCGGCGCCTGGGCGCAGATCGGCTTCAGCGTCGACGGCCAATCCAACCCCACCGACTGGCTCTACGACGGCATGTGGATCGCGGTCGGCTTCCTGGCCGTCATCCCCGTGCTCGGGCTGCTCGGGCTGTGGGCGGCCACGCTCGGAAAGGGCAAGCCCCGGCTGGGCACGCCGCTGATCCTGGCCCTGTTCGCCGGGCTGCTGATCGCCGGGGGCGTCACCGCCGGCGCCGTCACGGTGATCGAAGAGGTCGACGTGCTCACCACCACCTGGGCCAGCGGCCAGGAGGTGCTGGTGCTGGCCGGCGCGCTGGTCGCCGCCGCCGCAGGCCTGGCCTTCTGGGCGCCCAAGCTCTACGGCAAGCTGCTGCCCGACGGCCTGGTGCGGCTGGGGGCCACGCTGCTCACACTCGGCGCCGGGGTGGCCGCCGTGACCTACGGCATCGCCGGCCTCTACGACCAGCCCCGGGCGGTCGCGGCCTCGCTCGACGGCGTGAGCGAGATCGACACGGTGGAGACGCTCAACCTGGTGGCCGCCATCGGACTGGCCGTGGCGGTGGCGGGTGCGCTGGCGGTGATAGTGGCGCTGCTCAAGCCGGCCCGCCGGGGAACGAGCGTGGCCGACGATCCCTGGGACGGGCACACACTGGAGTGGACCACCACGTCGCCGCCCCCCGTCGGCAACTTCGCCACCCTGCCCGAGATCACGTCGGAGGCCCCGATCTACGACGCCCGCTACGCGTCGGGAGCAGGTAGCGCGACAAGCACGGTGACCACGGAAGGGTCCGCCTGATGACCGTTTCTCCCCGTGGGCTCCGCCCCCGCACCCCACTGTCGCCCGGCTCCCTGGCTTGTCGACCCAACTATCCGCCCGTCTCGCGGCTACAAGGCGAGCGGGCTCTAGTTGGGTCGATCCCTCAGTCGACCGGTCAGGAGCTGCGCTCATGACCGCCGCCTCGACCACGTCGACCGACCTCGAGATCTTCACCGGCGCGCCCGCCCCGCCCCCGCCGCGACCCCGGGTGCTGCTGGTCGGGTCGGCCCTGGCGTCGGGCGCCGCCGCCATGGTGGTGCTGGCGCTGGTCGCCATCTACACCCGCATGCGGGCCGATGTCATCGCCGGCGGCGACACCTGGCTGCCCGAGGACGCCAACGTCCAGCTGTCGCCCGGGAACATGGGCATGGTCACGCTGCTCATGTCCGGGGTCACCGTGGCCTGGGCCGTCTACTCCCTGCGCACCGACGACCGGGCCCACGCCTACCTGGCGTTCGGGCTCAGCATCCTGCTGGGCGTCGCATACATCCCCACCGTGGTCTACGGCTGGCAGCAGCTCGGCGTGGGCGTCACCAGCTCCACCCAGGCGCTGCTCATCTTCACCATCACCGGCCTCCACGTGGCCATGGCCGGTGTGGGCCTGGCGTTCCTGGCGGTCATGGCGTTCCGGGCGCTGGGGGGCCAGCTCACCGGCCGGGCCGCCGAGGGCGCCAACGCCGCCGCCCTGTTCTGGTACGTGACCATCGCCGTCTACGGCGTTGTCTGGTACGCGATCACGATCACCAAGTGAAGGCGTCATGATCACCACCGGCTCCAAGTGGTTCTTCGGCCTGGGCCTCGTGTCGCTCGTGCTGGCCGTCGCCTACGGCTGGACCACCGGCGGCAACGGCGTCGGACCGCTCACCATGGGCTACAAGGGCGGCGTCGGCGACCACCTTGGCTACGGGCTGCTGGTCGCCGCCGGCTTCATCAGCCTGTTCCTCGGGAGCGTGTCGCTCGCCGTCCGTGACGCCGATGCCGAAGCGGTGGTGCAGGTGGCGGGCAGCGAGGCGGTGCCGGCCGCCATCCCGGCGTCGCCCAGCTACTGGCCGGCGGTAACGGCATTCGGTGTGGCACTCGTGATCGTCGGCCTGGTGGCATCGCCGGTCCTCTTCGTCTTCGGCCTGGTGGCCCTCGGCATCGTGCTCGTGGAGTGGGCGGTGCAGACCTGGGCCGACCGGGCGACGGGCGACCCCGCCACCAACCGGCAGATCCGCAACCACCTCATGAATCCGATCGAGTTCCCGGCCGCCGGCCTGCTGGCGATCGGTGTGGTGGTGGCGGCGTTCTCGCGGATCTTTCTGACGCTGTCGGCCGACGCCGCCGTGTGGGTCGGCATCGGCATGGCCACCGTCATCATCGTGGCCGGGTTCTTCTTCGCTTCACGGCCCCGGCTCAGCCGCAACATGATCGTCGCGGTCCTGCTGGTCGCCGCAGTGGCGGTGATCGGCGTGGGGATAGGCGGCGCAGTGAGAGGCGAGCGCGAGTTCCACGAACCCGACGACGGTCGAACGGTCACCGAGGAGGGCGGATGAGAGCCGGCCGAAAGACGCATCGCGCTCGCCCGCATCGCCGGGCACTCGCCCTGCTGGTGCCGCTGCTCCTGCTGCTGAGCGCGTGCGCGTCGGACGCCCCACAGGACACCCTCGAGCCCGAGGGACCGATCGCCCGCAAGATCGACAACCTCGTCAACCCCGTCTTCCTCATCGCCGCCGTCGTCTTCGTGCTGGTGGAGTTCGGGGTGCTGTACCTGGTGCTCAAGTTCCGGCAGCGCAAGGACGACGACCCCGACGAGCTGCCGGGGCAGACGCACGGCAACACCAAGCTCGAGATCGGCTGGACGGTACTCCCCGCCCTGCTGCTCGGCTTCGTGGCCTTCGCCACCATCGCGACGCTGCTGGACATCGAGGACACCGACGACGACCTCGCCATCCAGGTGACCGGCCAGCAGTGGTGGTGGGGGTTCACCTACGACACCGATGGCGACGGCGAGTTCACAGACGACGACGTGCTCACCGCCAACGACCTGGTCATCCCCGCGGGCCAGAACGTGGGCCTGGAGGTCACGTCCCGCGACGTGATCCACTCGTTCTGGATCCCCAAGCTCAACGGCAAGAAGGACGCCGTACCCGGGCGCACGCACCCGCTCACCATCAACGCCGACGAGCCCGGCACCTACGTGGGCCAGTGCACCGAGTACTGCGGGCTGTCACACGGTTACATGCGCCAGCGCGTGGTCGCCCTGCCGCCCGACGAGTTCGAGGCCTGGCTCGAGGACCAGCAGGACGAGGCCGACATGCCCACCGACGACCAGGCCGGGGCCGGCGCCGACCTGTTCGCCGCCCAGTGCTCGGTGTGCCACCTGGCACGGGGCATCAACGACGACGACTTCGAGGAGCGGGGCGACGGCACCGAGCAGCTGGTGTCCGACAAGGCCCCCGACCTGACGCACTTCGCCAGCCGGGGTGCCTTCGCCGGCGCGACATTCGACCTCTGGGAGGACCTGGACGGCGACCACATTGTCGAGGCCGACGAGATCGGCACCGACAACGACGGCCAGCTCAACCGGGCGGATCTCGAGGCCTGGCTGCGCGACCCGCCGGGACAGAAGCCCATGGATGCCGTCAGCCCCGAGGAGGTCGAAGCCGGCGAGCAGGGCCGCGGCATGCCCAACCTGAACCTCTCCGAGGAGCAGATCGACCAGCTCGTTGCGTTCCTCGAGACGCTGGACTAGGGGTGGTACCGAGTGAGGTTCGATTCCGCGGATGACTTGTGAACGAGGTACGACATTGGACATGAGACCCGCCAGCGGCGGAATCGACCCTCATTAGACATGGCGATCGTCGAACGACCCGCAGCACCCCTCGAGCTCGCCCCCGGGGCTACCGTCACCGTTCGCCCGCTCGGGGTCTTCACCCGGCCCAAGGCGACGACCGGCTGGCGCAGCTGGTTCACCACCGTCGATCACAAGCGCGTCGGCATCTTGTACGGCGCAGCGGCGATGTTCTTCTTCCTGCTGGGCGGCGTCGAGGCGCTGTTCATCCGGGCCCAGCTGGCGGCACCCGGCCAGGAGCTGTACTCGGCCGACCTCTACAACCAGCTCTTCACCATGCACGGGGTGACGATGATCTTCCTCGTCGTCATCCCCATTGGCGCCGCGTTTATGAACTACCTCATGCCGCTGCAGATCGGGGCCCGCGACGTCGCGTTCCCGCGGGTCAACGCGCTCAGTTTCTGGGTGTTCCTGTTCGGCGGGCTTTTCCTGAACACGTCGTGGTTCCTGGGCGGCGGCGCGGACGGCGGCTGGTTCGCCTACGCCCCCAACACCGGCGTGACGTTCTCACCCGGTCACGGCATGGACTTCTACGCCCTCGGCCTGCAGATGACCGGCATCGCCTCGCTGCTGGGCGCCATCAACCTGGTGGTCACCGTGCTCAACATGCGGGCGCCGGGCATGACGCTCATGAAGATGCCGGTGTTCACCTGGATGGGCCTCGTCACGCAGCTGCTGCTGGTGTTCGCGCTGCCGGTCCTCTCGGTGGCGCTGTTCCTGCTCACCTTCGACCGGCTGTTCGACGCCAACTTCTTCAACGTGTCGGCGGGGGCCGATCCGCTCCTGTGGGAGCACCTGTTCTGGATCTTCGGCCACCCGGAGGTCTACATCCTCATCCTGCCGGCCTTCGGGATCGTGTCCGAGATCGTCCCCGTGTTCTCGCGCAAGCCGATCTTCGGCTACCCGTTCATGGTGTTCTCGGGCATCGCCATCGGGTTCATGGGCTGGGGCGTGTGGGCGCACCACATGTTCGCCTCGGGCATGGGACCGATCTCGGTGGCGGCGTTCTCGCTGTCCACCATGTTCATCGCCGTGCCCACCGGCGTGAAGATCCTCAACTGGATGGCCACCATGTGGGGCGGCAAGTTGCGCTTCACCACGCCGATGCTGTTCGCCATCGGCCTGGTCACGATGTTCACCATCGGCGGCCTGTCGGGCGTGACCCACGCCGTCGCGCCCGCCGACACCCAGCAGACCGACACCTATTACATCGTCGCCCACTTCCACTACGTGCTCTTCGGCGGCGCGCTGATGGGCTTCCTGGGGGGCATGTACTTCTGGTGGCCCAAGGTGTTCGGCTTCGCGCTCAGCGACAAGTTGGGCAAGTGGCATTTCTGGTTGATCCTCATCGGGTTCAACCTCACCTTCGGGCCGATGCACATCCTCGGGCTGCAGGGCATGCCCCGGCGGATGCACACCTACATCGCCGACTACGGCTTCGAGACGTGGAACATGGTGGCGACCATCGGGGCATTCCTGATCGCGGTGGCCATGCTGGTGTTCGTCGGGAACATCCTGATGAGCTGGCGGGCGCACCGCGCCAACCCGGTGGGCCCGGGGCCCGACCCGTGGGACGCCCGCAGCCTCGAGTGGAGCGTGCCGTCGCCGGTGCCCGCCCACAACTTCGACACCGTGCCCACCGTCTCGCACCTGGACGAGTTCTGGCACCACAAGTACCAGGAGAACGCCGAGGGCAAGGTGGTGCGGGTCGCCACCGGCGCGGAGGTGGCCCAGAAGGGCGACGGTACCGGCGTGCACCTGCCGTCACCGTCGTACTGGCCGCTGGTGCTGGCTGCCGCGCTGCCCATCGTCGGCTATGGCCTCATCTTCAACCTGGGGATCGCCGCCGCCGGCGGCGTGCTGGTGATCCTGGCGGGCTTCGGCTTCGGCTTCGAGCCGTCCGACGACCCCGAGGCGCACCACGGCCCCCACGGTCCCCTCGGCAACGGGCACGGCGACGGGCGCGCCGAGCTCGGCGCCGGGGAGGACGGCGCCGAGCCCGGGTCCGAAGGCGAGTCGGCAGCCAAGGTGGCGGCGGGAGAGGCCGAGCCGGTCGGCGTCACCAGTGGTGCCGGCGGCGCCCGCACGTCCGACACCGCGGCCGACGAGGAGGGCAGCAGCGATGGCTGACACCGCGATCCACGGGTCGATCGCGGCCGAGACCGAGCACGGGGTGCCCAGCCACGCCACCAGCACCGGCATCTCCAACGAGAAGCTGGCGATGTGGGTGTTCCTCGGCTCCGACTGCCTGCTGTTCGGCGCCCTGATCTCCACCTACCTGCTGCTGCGCCACCGCAGCCTCACCGGACCCGAGGAGCTGCGCGGCCCGGCCAACGTCTTCGACATCCCGTTCACGTCGGTGTCGAGCTTCGTGCTGCTGTTCAGCTCGCTGACCATGGCGCTGGCGGTCGGGGCGATCCACCGGGGCGACGTGCGCCGCTGCCGCACGTTCCTGCTGACCACCGCCCTGCTGGGCTCGGTGTTCATCGGCGGCCAGGTCTACGAGTTCACCAGCTTCGTGAACGAGGGGCTGGGCTACACAACCAACATCCTCGGGTCGGCCTTCTACACGCTGACCGGCTTCCACGGCGTGCACGTGAGCGTGGGGATCATGTTCCTCATGTCGCTGTTCGTGATGTCGCTGCGGGGCAAGCTGGGGCCCGAGCGGGCCGAGACGGTCGAGATCTTCGGCCTCTACTGGCACTTCGTCGACATCGTGTGGATCCTGATCTTCACGATCGTCTACCTGATCCCGTGACGGAGGCTGAGAGATGAGCGTCGCCGAGACCGAGCACAAGGGGACCCCGCTCGAGCCGCATCACGAGGCCCACCAGAAGGAGCACCCCAGCGACTGGACGTACATCAAGGTCGCGCTCTTCCTCGGCGCTCTCACCGCGCTCGAGGTCTCCACGTACTTCTGGGAGGACCCCAGCACCACCGTGTTGGTGGCGACCCTGTTCCCGATGATGATCATCAAGTTCGGGGTCGTGGTCGCCTACTTCATGCACCTCCGCTACGACAACCCGCTGTTCCGGCGGGTGTTCGTGTTCGGGCTGATGCTGGCGGTCGTCGTCTACCTCGTCGCCATGACCGCCATGCAGTTCTGGTCGGACGACTACGCCGTCGGGGCCCTCGGCCTGGTCACATGAACCTGTTCCCTGGCGCCCTTGAAGCTGGGGGTGCCGACTTCTGGCGGTGGCAGCCGCATCCCGAGGTGTGGCTGCTGGTGGGCGGCGTCGCCGTGCTGGCGATCTACGCCCTGAGGGTTGTGGGCCCCAAGGTGGTGCCGCCGGGCCAGCCCGTCGCCACCCGCAGCCAGATGGCCTGGCTCGTGCTGGGCGTCGCGCTGCTGTGGTTCGCCTCGGACTGGCCAATGCACGACGTCGCGGAGGAGTACCTGTTCTCGATCCACATGACCCAGCACATGCTGCTCACGTTCATGGTGCCGCCGGTGCTGCTGCTGGCCACGCCCGAGTGGCTCGCCCGGTTGGTGCTCGGCCGGGGTCGGGTCAAGCGGGCGTTCTTCGCCGTGGCCCGCCCGGTGCCGGCGGCGCTGGCGTTCAACGCCCTGCAGCTGCTGACCCACTGGCCGGGGATGGTCAACGCCTCGGTCGAGAACGCGCTGGTCCACTACCTGGTGCACACGGCGCTGGTGTCGGCGGCGTTCCTGCTGTGGATCCCGATATGCGGGCCGCTGCCCGAGCTGCGCCTCTCGTACCCGGCGCAGATGCTGTACCTGTTCGTCACCTCCATCGTCCCGACGGTGCCCGCCGCCTGGTTGACGTTCGCCGAGGGCTCTGTCTACTCGGCGTACGACATCCCGCAGCGGTTGTGGGGCATCTCGGTCACGACCGACCAACAGGCGGCGGGGCTGATCATGAAGCTGGTGGCGGGCGGGTTCCTGTGGCTGATCATCACCGTGCGGTTCTTCCAGTGGGCGTCGAAGTTCTCCGACACCGACAAGGCGGTGGATCAGGCCGGGCCCGCCCACGACCTCACGTGGGCCGACGTGGAGCGGGAGTTCGAGCAGCACCCGCCGCCGCCCGAGCCCCAGGTCCGCAGCTAGCGCGGTTCAGTCCGACGGTTCCCAGCGGAACAGGCTCACCGCCAGCCCCACCGCCCCGACCGCCCACAGCGTCAGCACCGGCCACACCCGGCCCGGGATGCCCACGCCGTCTGTCAACGCACCGTGGGCCGCCTCGGCCAGCGCGGTGGAGGGCAGGGCGCGGGCGATGCCCCGCAGCGTCGACGGCAGCTCGTCGAGCGGGAACACCATCCCTGACAGCAGCAGAAGCACCACGAAGATGGCGTTGGCGGCGGCCAGAGCCACCAGCGCCCGTAGCCGGCCGGCGAGCGCCAGCGCCAGCCCGGTGAACGCCACCACCGCCAGCACCAGGGCGGCGACGAGGGGCAGCGGCTCGACGTCGGGACGCCAACCGAGGGCAAGCGCCGCCGCGGCCAGCACCGCCACCTGGACAGCGATGACGATCAGCACGGACAGGGCCTTGGCGGCGACCAGCCGGGGTCGGCCCAGTGGCGTGGTGCCCAGCCGCTTGAGGACGCCGTAGGAACGGTCGAACCCGGTGGATATGGCCAGGTTGGCGAAGGCCGTGGCCAGCACCGCCAGGGCCAGCGTGCCCGGCGCCAGGAAGTCGACGTCGTCGCCGTCGATGGGCAGCACGTCGACCACCGAGAAGAACACCAGCACCACCACGGGGATGCCGAGGGTCAGCAGCAGCGACTCCGCGTTGCGGAACGTCAACGCCAGCTCCAGCCGCAGCTGCGCCCACAGTCCCCTCACGGCTCCACCTCCGCCGTCCCTTTCCCCCGCTCCTGACTTCTGGTGACGGAATCCGGCGGATCTCGACGGATCGCGTCACCAGAACCGGGCGACTCCGACGTCAGCCGCAGGAACACGTCCTCCAACCGCTGCCGTCCGGCCCTGAGGTCGCCGAGGGGCAGGTCGTGCTCGGCCAGCCAGGCGGTGATGGCCGCCACCGTCGCCGGCGTGGGCTCCGCCGTGACCTCGTACTCGCCAGGTCCGGTCTCGGCGACCGTGACGCCGCCGAGGCGCCCGGCCAGCGCGGCGGTGTCGATGCCGGGTGGCGCCGCGAACCGCACGGTTTCGCCTGCGCCTGGCCCCCGCATGATCTCGTCCAGCGGGCCCTCGGCCACCAGGCGGGCCCGGTCGATGATCACGACCCGATCGGCCACCCGCTCGGCCTCGTCGAGGTCGTGGGTGGTCAGCAGCACCGTGACGCCCTCGGAGCGCAGGTCGGCGATCACCTGGCGGATGACCTGGCGGCCGGCGGGATCGACCCCCGACGTGGGTTCGTCGAGGAACGCCACCTGCGGGCGGCCCACCAGGGCCAGGGCGAGCGCCAGGCGCCTCTGCTCGCCACCGGACAGCTGGCGGTAGGTGCGGCGCTCGAGCCCGCCGAGGCCCAGCCGCTCCAGCAGCTCGCCGGGGTCGAGCGACTCGGCGTAGAGGCTGGCCGCGTGCCGGACCGCCTCCAGCGCCCGCACACCGGGATGGATCCCGCCGTCCTGCAGCATCACGCCGATGCGCTCGACCAGCGACCGGTGGTCGGCGTGGGGGTCGAGCCCGATGACGGACATGCGGCCGAGCTTGGGCCGGCGCAGTCCCTCCAGCGACTCGATCGTCGAGGTCTTGCCGGCGCCGTTGGGCCCGAGCACGCAGGTGACCTCGCCCGCCTCGGCCTGGAACGACAGGGCGTCGACCGCGACGACCGCGCCGTAGGTGACCGTCAGTCCCTCGACCTCGATGGCGGACATGGCGACAGCGACGCTACCGCCGGGCCGTCACATGCTCCCCGTTCTTGGCCTTCGGTCGGGCCGCTCTGGCTGTCGACGTGTTGTCGCCCGCTCCCGCGGCCGCTCGGGCCGGGCTCGCTCTCTCGCCCCTACGGGGACGCTCGCTCAGGCCGGCCACTCGCCGCCAGGCGGACGCCCAGGCCGATCATGGTCAGCCCGCCGACGCCCCCGAGGGCTTCCAGCCGGCGCGGCGAGCGGGCCAGCCAGCTGCGAACGGACCCGGCCAGCATCCCCCAGGTGCTGTCCGACACCACGGCGATGCCGACGGCGATGGCCCCGAGCGCCAGCATCTGCAGCGCCACCGGCGCCCCGCCCGGATCGACGAACTGCGGCAGGATCGCCGTGAAGAACACGATCCCCTTGGGGTTGCTGATGCCCACCACGAACCCCTCTACGGCCAGGCTGTGCCGCCAGCTGGTCGCGGCGCCCACGTCGAGGACCTCCGCCAGCTCCCGCCGGTGCCGGATGGCCTGGACGCCGAGGTACACCAGGTAGGCCGCGCCGAGCAACCGGACGGCGTTCAGAAGCACCACCGAGCGCTCGATGACGGCGCCGACGCCGAGGGCAACGGCGACGACCTGCATGTAGACGCCGGCGGCGTTGCCCATGGCGGTGACGACCGCTGCCCGGCGTCCCAGCGCCACACCCCGGCTCACGACGAACAGCACGCTCGGCCCCGGCACCACGATCAGCACGAATGCGGCCACGGTGAACGAGGCGAGCGCGTGCGAGTCGACCACCGCCGCGACCCTAGGGGCTTCTGCCCGCGCTCACCGCGCCATTTGCGTCTCAGCGCGGGCAGAAGGGCTGGGTAGCCTCGGCGTCCATGCTCGACATCCGCCGGATCCGCAGCGAGCCCGAGGCCGTCAAGGCCGCGCTCGACCGCCGGGGTCCGGGCACCTCCGAGCCCATCGACAGGGTGCTCGCCATCGACGCCGAGCAGCGCCGGATCATCGCCCAGCGTGACGACGTCCGCAGCCAGATCAAGGTGTTGTCCAAGCAGGTCGGCCGCCTCCGCGGCCAGGGCAAGGGCGACGAGGTCGAGGCGGCCATGGCCCGGAGCCGGGCGCTCGGCGACGACGAGGAGGCGCTCGCCAAGGCGGCCAGCGTGCTCGCCGACCAGGTCCGCACCGAGCTGCTCGCGCTGCCCAACCTGCCGAGCGACGATGCGCCCCACGGCACGGGCGAGCGGGACAACGTCGTGCTGCGCACCGAGGGCTTCGACGCGGGGGCCTACGGCGAGCATCAGCGGGTCCCACACTGGGAGATCGGCGCCGAGCTCGGCATCCTCGACAACGAGCGGGCCACGAAGATCTCGGGCTCGATGTTCACCATGTACCGGGGCTGGGGCGCCCGGCTGCTGCGGGGCCTGGTGCAGCTGAGCCTCGACCGCAACGCTGACACCTACGAGGAGATCCGCCCGCCCACCCTCGTGCGCACCGAGACGATGGTCTCGACCGGACACCTCCCCAAGTTCGCCGACGAGGCGTACCACATCGAGCGCGACGACCTGTGGGCCATCCCGACCGCCGAGGTGCCGCTCACCTCGCTGCACGGCGGCGAGATCCTCGACGCCGCCGACCTCCCGCTGCGCTACATGGCCTACACGTCGTGCTTCCGCCGCGAGGCTGGCTCCGCCGGCAAGGACACCCGGGGCCTGTTGCGGGCCCACGAGTTCGACAAGGTCGAGCTGCTGGCCGTGGCCGCCGACCGCGAGCAGGCGATCGCCTGCCAAGAGGACGTGCTGGCCCGCAGCGAGGGCCTGCTGCGGGACCTGGGGCTGGCGTACCGGGTGGTCGACCTGTGCACCGCCGACCTGAGCAACTCGGCCGCGCGCACGTGGGACCTCGAGGCCTACGCCCCGGGCGTTGACCAGTGGCTGGAGGTGTCGTCGGTGTCCTGGTTCGGCGACTACCAGGCCCGCCGGGCCAACATCCGCTGCCGCCCGGCCGAGGGCGAGGTGAGCGGCGGAAAGAGCAAGGCCAAGGGCACCGAGGTGGCCCACACCGTCAACGGCTCGGCCATGGGTTGGCCGCGCACGGTGGCCGCCTACCTGGAGACCCACCGCCGGCCCGACGGCACGGTGGCGATCGTCGAGCCGCTCCGCCCCTATCTGGCCGGCGCCGAACGCATCCCGCCCCAATAGGGCTCCGACGCTGTCCGTCCCGCTCTTGCCGCTTCGCGGCGGGCCGCTCGGGCCCAGGGGCCACTCGACTCCCGCCAGACCGGCGTAACCACTAACCTCGCAGGGTCCCCTTCTCCCCTCGAGGGACATCGCCGCCGAGTCAGGGAGATCCTTCAGCAATGCGACGCGTATGGGCTTGGATGGCCCTCAACTTCGGCAAGCACGCCGGCATCGTCGGGGCCATCGGCCTGGCGATCACCCTCGTGCTCGGCATCGGCGCCACCAAGCTCGACTTCGCCACCGGCCAGGACTCGTACCTCAACAAGGACGAGCAGGTCTACGAGGACAACGTCGCCTACCAGGGCCTGTTCGGCGGCCAGGCCATGCTCACCTTGTTCACCATGGACGAGGGCAGCGGCGTCGTCGACCTGTTCACGCCCGAGAACATCGCCCACCTGCAGGACATCGACGAGCAGCTCCACGCTGTCGACGGCGTCGAGGCGGTCGTCACGCCGCTGACCGCCCTGCAGTTCACCCAGAACCTGGCGGTGAGCGACAGCGGCGATCCCACCCAGAGCGTCGCCGGCCGGGCGCTGCTCGGCGCTCGCGCGCGCGAGCCCGACCCGGCCGCCAAACAGATCCGCCTCGACGACGCCGCCACCACCCTGGGGCGCCTCAACGAGATCCCCGAGGACCAGCGCACGTTCGACAACCCCGAGTGGGTGCAGTTCCTGCTGTACGACAACCGAGGCGAGATCCGGAAGTCGCTCCGCCCGTTCTTCCCCGACGAGACCCACGCGCAGCTGGTCACACGCCTGGTCGGCAACGCCTCGCTGGAGGACGAGGGCAACGCCAGCGAGGCCGTGCAGGACATCACCCTGGCCGAGCCCTTCGATGGCGCGGAGGTCACCTCGACCGGGGCGCCGGTGCTCCTCAAGGACCTGAACCGCTACCTGCGGGGCGGCATGTTCACGCTGGGGGCCATCGCGGTGGCGATCATGGTCGTGATCCTGCTGCTGCTGTTCGGCGTGCGCTGGCGGCTGCTGCCCTTGGCCGTGATCCTCGTCGGCCTGGTGTGGGCCTTCGGGCTCGCCGGGTACCTCGGCATCCCGCTGTCCGTGGTGACCATCGCCGGGCTGCCCGTCATGCTCGGCGTGGGCATCGACTACGCGATCCAGATGCACTCCCGCATCGAGGAAGAGGTGGTGATCGACCGCTCGGCCCACCCCATCCAGGAGGCGTCGGTCAACCTGGGCCCCGCGCTGCTGGTCGTCACCTTCGACGCGGTGTTCGCTTTCCTGGCGCTGCGGTTCGCACGGGTGCCGATGATCCGCGACTTCGGCCTGCTGCTGGCCGTGGGCATCGCCGTCATCTGCGTCGCCAGCATCGTCGTGCCGCTGGCGGTGCTCGGCATCCGTGAGTACCGCTCGCCCACCAAGGGCAAGGACTTCAGCCACGGCGTGCTCGCCAAGCTGGTCGTATGGCTTGGCAGCCTGCCGACCCGCCTGGCCGTGCCGATCGCGCTCGCCAGTGCCGCCGTCTTCGCCGGCGGGATCCTCGTCGAGGACGATCTCACCATCCAGAGCGATCCCGAGGAGTGGGTCAACCAGGACAGCCAGGTGATCGACGACATCGACGCCATCAAGCGCGAGACCGGGTCGTCGGCCGAGCTGGGCATCTTCGTCGAGTCCGACGACATCTTCAGCGACGACACCGCGGCCTTCGTCACCGACTTCGCCAACGAGCAACTGGCGGAGCGGCCCGACGACCTGCTCACCGCCTCGTCGCTCGTGACCACGGTCAGCTTCCTGTTGGAGATGCCCGACACGACGGTGCTCCCGCCGACCGGTGACGATGTGCGGCGGGCGTACAGGGTGGCGCCGCCCGACATTCAGAGGGCGCTCGTCAACCCCGACGCCGGGGCACTCAACCTGGTGTTCCGCACCGCCCCCGGCTCGCTCGACCACCGCGCCGTCTACGTCGATGCCATCCGCGACGAGCTCGAGTCCGGCAACCTCGACGACGGCGACCCCATCCCCGGGGACGTGCGGGCCACGCCTTCGGGCTTGGCGGTGGTGGGCGTCGGCCTGCTGGAGAACATCGAGTCCAACCGCATCCTGCTGACCTATCTGGCGGTGGCGTTCGTGTTCGCCTACCTCGTGGTGCGGCTGCGCAGCTTCGTGCGGGCACTGCTGTCGATGGTGCCCGTGCTGACCGCCGTGGGCGCGGCCTCGCTGGTGGCGTGGATCTTCGACCTCCAGCTCAGCCCGATGACCGCGGTGGGCGGACCGCTGGTCGTCGCGGTGTGCACGGAGTTCACATCGCTGATCCTGCTGCGGTTCATCGAGGAGCGGCGGCGCGGTTACAGCCCCCAGGAGGCGATCGACGTCACCGCCCGCCGCACAGGTCGGGCATTCATCGTGTCGGCGCTCACCGCCATCGCGGGTGTGGCGGTCATCGCCTTCTCGTCGCTGCCGTTGCTGCGCGACTTCGGCATGATCGTGGCCATGAACGTGGCGGTGGCGCTGGTGTCGGCGCTCGTGTTCCTGCCGCCGATGCTGGTGTGGGCCGAGAACCGCGGCTGGGTCACCCGGGGCATGCTGCCGACGCCGCCGACGGCGCCGACCCCGGCACGCGGTCCCGAGGTGCCCCGCCAACCGGTCGCCGGCTCGTGATCGCGTAAAGGCGTTCCCTCAGCCGGCGCCAGCGGTATGGTGGCGGGCAGCAAGACCCAGGGCTCCACACCGACATCGGGGCCCGACGGCTTCTCCCGGGGCCGCACCTGCGGGGAGGGAACCGTGATCCACCCGACAGCGCACACCACCGACCCACGCCCATCGACGTGACCGCCGCTCCGGGCGGCGCCACCGACACCTCGGCCGGTGACGTCGCCATTCGGCTCGAACACCTAACCAAGACCTACCCCGGCGCGTTCCGACCCGCGGTCGACGGACTCGACCTGGCGATCCCCCGCGGCGAGCTGGTGGCGCTGGTCGGTCCATCCGGGTGCGGCAAGACCACAACCCTCAAGATGATCAACCGTCTTATCGAGCCCACCGGCGGCACGGTGTGGGTGGAGGGCGTCGACATCCGCACCCAGCCGACCCACGAGCTGCGCCGGGGCATCGGCTACGTCATCCAGCAGGCCGGGCTGTTCCCCCATCGCACGGTCGGCGACAACATCGCCACCGTCCCCAAGCTCCTCGGGTGGGACCGCGCCCGCATGCAGGCGCGCGTCGACGAGCTGGCCGACCTGCTGCGGCTGGACCGGGGACTGCTCGGCCGCTACCCGGCGGCGTTGTCCGGCGGGCAGCAGCAGCGCGTCGGTGTCGCCCGGGCGCTGGCCGCCGACCCCCCGGTTCTGCTCATGGACGAGCCCTACTCGGCGGTCGACCCCATCGTGCGGGCGCAGCTCCAGGACGAGCTGCTCACGTTACGGCGCGAGGTTCGCAAGACGATCGTGTTCGTCACCCACGACATCGACGAGGCCATCAAGCTCGCCGACCGCATCGCCATCCTCAACGTGGGCGGCATCCTCGAGCAGGTCGACCCACCCGCCGAGATGCTGCGGGCACCGCGCACCGACTTCGTAGCCGACTTCCTGGGCGACGACCGCGGCATCAAGCGCCTCTCGCTCATGACCGTGGGCGGCGCCTCGCTGAGCAAGGGCCCGGTGGTGGGCCAGTCCGCCACTGCCGACGACGCCCGGGCCACGATGGCCGAGCTGGGCTACGACTGGGTGGCCGTGTGCGACGGCGACGACCGGCTGCTGGGCTGGATCGGGGCTGCCGAGCTCGACGGCGCCACCGCCGTCGGCGGGCTGACGCCCAAGCCCTTCCTCGCCGTGGTCACGGCCGACACCACGCTCAAGGCCGCGCTCGACGGCATCGTCACGTCCCGCACCCGCGTGGCCATGGCGGTGGACGGCGAGGGCCGCTACCTGGGCATGCTCACCGTCGACGACCTGGCCGAGGGGATCACGGCATGATGCCGTCCTCCCGGCGGTTCCCGTGATCGCCGTCAAGCCCGCCGAGGCCGTGACATGACCTCGCTTGCGGCGCGGCCGCCGAGCTGGAGCGGGTTCGGCTTCGACGGCAACTGGGACGTCGTCTGGTACTACATCCTCGTCCACCTGCGCATCACTGCGCTCGCCCTCGTCCTCGGCGCGGCGGTGGCGTTCCCACTCGGGCTGGCCGGCTATCGCTGGCGCCACTCGTACCCGGCGATCCTCGGCGTCACCAGCGTGCTCTACACGATCCCGTCGCTGTCGCTGATCGTGCTGCTCGGTCTCGGCTTCGGGCTCGGGCTGCTCAACGACAAGCCGCTCATCATCGCCCTCGCCATCTACACGCTGGCCATCTTGGTCCGGAACCTCGTCGAGGGGCTGCGGGCAGTACCCGACTCGGTGAAGGACGCCGCCACGGGCGTCGGCTACACGCCGCTGCGCTCATTGTTGGTCATCGAGCTCCCGCTCGCCGTCCCGGCCGTCATCGCCGGGCTACGGGTGGCAGCGGTCTCCACGATCAGCCTGGTGAGCGTTGGTGGTGTCCTTGGCCGTGGTGGCCTCGGGTTCCTGTTCTTCGAGGGGTATCGCCGCAACCGCACGAGCGAGATCATTGCCGGCATCGGGGCCTCGATCGTGCTGGCCGTGGTCGTCGATATCGCGCTCGTGCTCACCCGCCGGGTGTTGACGCCGTGGACCCCAGCCCGGGCGGTGCGCTGATGGACATCCTCACCGACACGATCGCATGGCTGACCACCGCCGACAACTGGTGGGGACCCGCGGGGATCCTGCAGCGGCTCTGGGAGCACCTCCAGTACTCACTGCTCGCGATCGGGCTCGCCGTCCTCATCGCCGTGCCCGCCGGGTTGGTGATCGGCCACACCGGACGGGCCGAGCCGGGCGCCTTCGCCCTGTCGGGCGCGGCGCGAGCCGTCCCCACGCTCGGGCTGCTCGTCCTCCTCGGGCGCTGGTACCCCGTTGAGGCGTGGCCGGTCATCGTCGTCCTCGCCGTGCTGGCCATCCCGCCGATACTCGCCAATACCACCACCGGCATCGGTGGCGTCGATCCAGCGGCGCGTGACGCCGCCCAGGGCATGGGCATGACCCCGATACAGGTGCTCACGCGCGTGGAGGTTCCGCTCGCCGCCCCGCTCATCCTCGCCGGCGTCCGCTCGGCACTGCTCCAGGTGATCGCCACCGCTACGATCGCCGCCTTTGCCGGCCTGGGCGGCCTCGGCCGATTCATCATCGACGGCTTCGCCGTCAGTGACGACGCCAGAGTCTATGGAGGCTCGATCGTCGTCGCCGCGCTCGCCTTGGTGGGCGAGGGTTTGTTCGCCGTCGCCCAGCGGTCGGTGAGGCCCGCCGGGATTCGCCGCCGCCGGGCGCCGTTGCTCTCAGCCGCAGTCCCTATCCCACCCACAGCTGGAGGAGTCAGCACATGAAGCGCACCCGCCTGCTCGCCGCCCTCGCGGCCCTCGCCCTTATCGCCGGGGCGTGCGGCGACGACGACGACGATGACGCCACCGGCGATGATTCCGCCGCCGGCGACCTCTCGGGCCAGAGCCTCAACATCGGCTCGGCCAACTTCCCCGAGAGCGTCCTGCTCGCGGAGATCTACGCCGGCGTGCTGGAGGCCGGTGGCGCCGACGTGACCGTGACGCCGAACATCGGCTCGCGCGAGGTCTACTACCCGGCCATCGAGACCGGCGAGATCGACCTGCTGCCGGAGTACACGAACTCGCTGCTCTCGTTCGTCCTGCGCCAGGCCGACCCCGAGGCGGCTCCCGAGGCCACCAACGTCGAGGAGCAGCTCGCCGCGCTCGAGGAAGCGCTGCCGGACAACCTGACCGTGCTGACGCCGTCGACCGCCGAGGACAAGGACGTCATCGTCTGCAACCAGGAGACGATCGACCAGTACGGCTTCTCCGATCTCAGCGGCCTCGCCGAGGTGTCGGGTGAGATCACCCTCGGCGGCCCGCCCGAGTTCGCGGAGCGCTCGCCGTTCGGCATCCCTGGCTTGCGGGAGTTCTACGGCGCCGAGTTCGCCGAGTTCGTCCCGCTCGAGATCGGCCCCCCGATCGTCGACGCGCTCAATGCCAACGCGATCAACTGCGGCAACCTGTTCTCCACCGACGCGGCAATCACCGAGAACGACTTCACTGCGCTCGAGGACGACATGAGCATCGTCCCCAACGAGGCCGTCCTCCCGCTGATCAGCGTCGAGAAGGCCACGCCCGAGGTCACCGCCGTGCTCGACGAGGTCAGCGCGGCTCTCGACACCGAAGGCCTGACCGAGCTCAACTTCGAGGTCCAGGCCGAGGGCTTGGCCGAGGCCGAAGTCGCGGCCCGATGGCTCGCCGACAACGGCTTCACGGAGTGACCTGACACGAGGGTTTCCTGCGGACATGTGTCGCAGATCGCAGCTGCGCTGCAGACCGTGCGTTGCCCGAGGTCATAGGCGCCACGATGCCGGGGGCGAGGGTCATAGGTTCGGATCAGGAACCCAATGCCTCGGGCCCGGTTTGCCGGAACCTATGACCTCGGGCTTGGTGCCGCTGAGCTAGACCCCACGGCGTGGACATTCCCCGCCTCCGCCAGGAGTACGCCGACGCCGGGCTGGCGGAGGGCGACCTGGCCGCCGCTCCGATCGAGCAGTTCCGTCGCTGGTTCGCCGCGTGGCGCGACGTGGCGGTGGGTGAGCCCGAGGCCATGGTCGTCACGTCGGCGACGCCCGATGGCCGGCCGTCGGTCCGCATGGTGCTGTTGCGCCGCTTCGACGCCGACGGCTTCGTGTTCTTCTCCAACCGCGACAGCCGCAAGGGACGGGAGATGGCGGCCAACCCGCGCGTGGCGCTCCTGTTCCCATGGCACCCTGTCGGCCGCCAGGTCATCGTCGAGGGGACGGCGGCTCCGATCTCCGACGAGGACTCCGACGCCTACTGGGTCACCCGACCCCGTGGCAGCCAGATCGCCGCCAGCGCCTCACCGCAGAGCCAGGTCGTCCCCGACCGCGCCACGCTGGAACGACGCTTCGCCGAGGTGGCGCGGCGCCACGAGGGCCAGCCCGTGCCCCGCCCCGACAACTGGGGCGGCATCTGCGTGTCACCCGACCGCGTCGAGTTCTGGCAGAACCGCGACCGGCGCATGCACGACCGGCTGGTCTACTGGCGGGACACCACCCGGTCGTCCGGCTGGCGCATCGAGCGCCTGGCCCCCTGACGCCGTGTGCCGTAGACGCCGTAGACCGCGAGGATCAGCGCGGCGAGCACCACCCCCACGGTGACGGCGATGCGCACCGAGCCCGTGCGCTGGATCCAGTCGCTGACGTCATAGGACCAGCCGGTTACCACGTCGGTGATGCTCGACGACGGGATCACGCCGCCCGACGCCCGCGCCACCCGCACCTCGAGCCAGCCGTAGTAGGCCACGTAGGCGCCGGCCAGCGCCACCAGCCCGCCCGCCACCCGACCGATGTAGGGCTGGACCCGGCGCAGGAACCGCACGACCGAGGTGCGCGCCAGCGCCATGGCCACCGTGAGCCCGGTCAGCACCAGCGTCATGCCCAGGGCGTAGATGCCGAACACCAGCAGGCCGTCGGCCACCGACTCCCGGTTGATCGTGCCCGATACCGCGGTGAGGAACAGCGGCAGGGTGCAGCCGATCGAGGCGATGGCGTACGACACGCCGAACACGAACATCGACGGCGCCGTCCGCTCCCGGCCGCCCCGGTCCAGCCGGGGCAGCTTCACGTTGAGCTCGAAGCCGCCGAGCATGGCGAGGCCGAGCGCGAACAGCGCCAAGCCGATGACGATCGAGATCCACGGCACGTTCTCGTAGACGGGCAGCGACGTCAGCTCCACCGCCAGCCCCGCCAGCGCGAAGACGGCCATGAACCCGGCCGACACGGCTAGCGCCACTCGCAGCGCGGTGGCGACGCTCGCCCGGGCCTCGCCCACCTCCCGGCCCGAGACACGTCTCCCGCTCCCACGGCCGCTCGGGCCGGGGGAGCGGAAGGCATGTTCGTCGATCCCCAGGAAGTAGGCCAGGTAGGCGGGCAGCATGGCGAACCCGCAGGGGTTGACGGCGGCCACCATGCCCTGGGTCAGGAACAGGGCGAGCGGCCCCTCGGGGCCGATGCGGGCGAGCACGCCGATCACGCGGCGATCCCGAAGTGGTCCTCGAGCGCCGAGCGCAGCCCGGCTTCGTCGAAGGCCCGGCTGCGGACGTCGACCACCGTGCCGTCGGCGTCGATGAACACGGTGGTCGGCATGTTGATGCCGCCGAAGTAGGTGAGCGCGTCCTGCCCGCTGTCGCCGAACGTGGGGTACGTGACGCCGGTGCGCTCGACCGTGTCGAGGGCCAGCTCGTCGCTGTCCTGGTAGGCGATGCCGATGATCGTGACGCGGTCGCCGACGTCCCGGTGGACCGCCTCGAAGGCCGGCATCTCGCGGATGCAGGGCACGCACCACGAGGCGTAGAAGTTCACGACGACCGGCGTGGACCCCAGCAGCTCGCCCAGCTTGCGGTCGGGGCCGCCGTCGAGCGCCGCCAGCGTCACGTCGGCGGTCGAGTCCGGCAGCTCGCCTGCGGGGGTGAGCTGGTACGAGTCCGACTCGGCGGCGTCGTCGTCGGCCGACGAGTCGTCGTCGTCCCCGAACAGGGCCACGGCTCCGATCGCCACGACCACGGCCAATGCGGTGGCGATGACCAGGGGAAACGGGTGGATGCGGCGGGCGGCCACGGGCTACGACCGTACCGCCGGGGCTCGTATCATCGGCAATCGCCCCGACCCGCCGGCCTGGGGGCACCGCCGCCGCGCGGTGGCCCCCAGGCCTCGTGCAGGACCTATGCGATACGCACGATCGCCACGTCCTGCAGGTGCTCGGGGATGGGAATCTCGGGAAGCTGGTCCTCGGGCCGGGGCAGCTTGGGCGGACGGCCCCGGCGCCGCTTGGTGGCGAGGATCTTCCCGTTGAGGAACAGCTGACCGCCCCAGACGCCCCAGGGCTCGCGCCGCTCGAGGGCACCCTCGAGGCAGGGGATCATGGCCGGGCAGGTGGCACAGATGTGCTTGGCCCGGGCGACGTCCTGCAGCTCCTCGCTGAAGAACATGCCGGCGAGCCGGCCGCTGCCGTCGTTGCAGCGGGCATGCGCCCACCACGTGTCCTCGCTGGTGAGGGCGTCGGGCTCGGCCTCATCGGTACTTCGGTCGGTCAGGTCGAGTATCTCGTCGGGTGCCAGTGGGGCGATCATCGGCCTATTCCCTTTGCGTCTGTTGTCGTGTCTGTATTGGTCAGTCGTTACGGGTTGTCGGTGTCGGGTCGGCGGAGGTGGCGGGAGAAAGAAGAAGGCCGCCGGGGTGTCCCGGCGGCCTTCGGAGGTTTCGCGCTGTGCGCCTGATCTGGTCAGGGGAAGCGCTCCGAGAGCCGTCGGGTCGGTCGGTCGTTGGTGAACAGCCGGAAGGTGGCGGACACCGGCTTGCCGGCCGACACCTGGAGCCACGTGTGCTCGGGCATGGGCGCGGCGATGCCACCGGGGATGAGGTGAACGGCGCAGGCCACCCGGCGCGCGGCACCGGCCATCTGGCCGTTCTCTTGGTTGGTGCCGGCGTACATGGGTCCTGGGCCGTCCTCTCGTGTCGTGGTGGGTCGAGTCAGTGGCGGAGAAGCGCCATAGGGTTTCAAGGCCACCACGCGACTCCGCCGCCCGTCAATGAAATATTGCGATCTGGCGCAAATCGTGTGTCGAACGGCAGAAACGCTGCCGTTCGCGACTGTGCGTCAGCTGGCGACCTCGTAGACGAGGTCGGGGCCCCGGTCGTCGACCGTCACGCGGCCCTGGTGCCGTAGGTGCTCGAGGTGCGCGTACGTCTCGCTCTCTGCCATCTGGCCCCAGGCCCGGGGGTGGAACACCTGCTGCGTCACCGCCTCGACGGTGGCGCGCCCGGCCGCGGCGGTGGCCTGTTGGATGGCGTCGAGGCGCTCGCGGTGATGCCGGCGGATGGCGTCGACCCGGCCCGGGAGGTCGTCGAACGGGTGCCCGTGCGCCGGCAGCGCCAACCGCACGCCCTCGAGCTCGCGCACCTTGGCCAGGCTGGCCAGGAAGTTGGCCAGCGGATCGGGTCCCGCGCCCATCCCCGACACGTGCGGCGTGATGGTGGGCAGCACGTGGTCGCCCGCCAGCAGCAGTCCCTCGGCCGGGTCGAGCAGGCACAGGTGGTCGAGCGTGTGCCCCGGCGTGTGGATCGCCACCCAGTCGCGGCCGGCCAGGCGGATCACCTCGGCGTCATCGAGCCGTCGGCTGGGCTTGGGCGAGCGCAGCCAGCGGGGGACGAGGCGTCGGACCAACGGGTTCCGGTACCGCTGGCGGCCCCCGGGAACGAACTCGGCGTCACGCCACGGGAGCTTGGAGCCGACCGGCCCCTTGGGCGGGCGATCGCGCACGATGTCGTCGTCGGGCTCCAAGGCGTCGGGATCGCCCTCCTCGTCGGGATCGAACCAGGTGCGGAAGCTGCGGTGGGTGACGACCTCCGCACCGGACTCCGAGCGCAGCTTGTCCGCCCCGCCGAAGTGGTCGGGATGGCTGTGGGTGACGATGACCGTGTGGACGTTCCGGGGCGCGGCGCCGATCTGGCGCAGCCGGTCGCCGAGCGCCCGCCACGTGGCCGGGCCGGGCATGCCGGGATCGACCACGGCCAGCCCCCGCTCGTCCTCCAGGGCGTAGCAGTTGACGTGGCCGAGGCCGGGCATGGAGATGGGCAGCTGCATGCGCAGGATGCCCGGCGCCACCTCGGTCACCTCCGCGTTCGCCGGCAGCGCCTCTTGGCGCGGGGGTCGAGCGGCGCGAGTACCGGGAGGCGGGGCCGGGGACGGGGCGGGTGACGCAGGGGGCGGGGTCACGCCGCCACACTACTTGACCGTTGGGTCAACTCAGCCAGGCGCCACCGGCGGTGGCGCCGGCGATGGGACCGTCTTGGCCCCGAAGTCACGGAACAGGTGCTCCCGGTACCACCGCAGCTCGTTCACGCTCTCGCGGATGTCGTCGAGCGCACGGTGGGTCGACTCCTTCTTCGGCGCGCCCTCGACCACCTCGGGCGCCCAGCGGAGTGCCAGCTCCTTGAGGGTGGAGACGTCGACCGAGCGGTAGTGCAGGTAGCTCTCGATCTCCGGCAGGTAGACGGCCAGGAACCGCCGATCGGTGCCGATCGAGTTGCCGCTCAGGGGCACCGAGCGCGGCGCGGGCACGTGGGCCTTGATGAAATCGAGGGTGGCCGCGCCGGCGTCGGCCAGCGACACGGTCGAGGCTTCGATGGCGGGCAGCAATCCGCTCTTGGTGTGCATCTCGCGCACGATGTCCTCCATGGCGGCCAGCGCCTCGGCCGGTTGGTGGACCACGATGTCCGGCCCCTCCGCCACGATCTCGAGGTCGTCGTCGGTGACGAGCGTGGCGATCTCGACGATCACGTTGCGCACGGGGTCGAGGCCGGTCATCTCCAGGTCCATCCACACGAGCACGCCGGCAGGCTATGGCGCGGACGGGCGGGTTGCCGCCGCGACAATGGCGGCGTGCTGCCCATCCCCGTGGTCCGCCTGGACGTCGACCTGCCCATGCCCGACTACGCCCGGCCCGGTGACGCCGGCGCGGACCTGGTCGCGCGCGAGTCCGTGACGTTGCGGCGGCGCGGCGGCCGGGGGCTCGTGGGCACCGGCATCGCCGTCGCCATCCCCGTGGGTTATGCCGGCTTCGTGCAGCCCCGCAGCGGGTTGGCGCTGCGCCACGGGGTCACCTGCCTCAACAGCCCGGGGCTGATCGACAGCGGCTACCGGGACGAGCTGCGCGTGCTGCTGGTCAACACCGATCCCGACGCCGACTACGAGGTGCGGCGCGGTGATCGCATCGCCCAGCTTGTGGTGCAGCGCGTCGAGCATGCGGCCTTCACCCCCGTCGACGCCCTCGACCCGTCGCCCCGCGGCACCGGCGGCTTCGGCCACACGGGGCGGTAGCGGCGCCGCACCCGCCCGCCACCCGTTCCGGCGGTGAACTCTCGCGTGTACCGCACGGAATCACCGCAGGTTCGTCAATCGTCGTAGTCGGCGTCGGGGTGCGCCCGCTTGTGGAGGACGATCCGGCGCCCGCCGTCGTCGAGCCGCCACGTGTCGACGCTGGCGTCTAGCACCGCCGCCGCGACGGGCGGGACGTCGCCCACCGCACCCGCGTCCTCGGTGAGATGGAGGTCGATGTGCAGGGCCTCGTCCTCCAGGTCGTAGACGATGACCAGCGTGCCGTCCCCCTCGGGGGCTGGGGCCAGCAGCGCCGCCGCCTCGCCCACGGCCAGCCGCAGCTCCTCGCCTTCGCGGTAGCTGAACCCGGCGTGGGTCGCTAGCGCCGCCGCGCCGGACCGGGCGATGCGCACGGCGGCCGACGTGGCGGGCACGGTCAGACGGATGCTGTCCCCGGTATTGCGCTCCATGCTGCTTCCGCTCTCGGGCCACTTCGTGGCGTGGACCGCTCGGGCTTCGACGCTAGGTCTCTCGCTCCTGGTGCTTCGCACCGGGCCGCTCTGGCCGTGGCGAGCCTATTGGCCGGGTGGTCAGGGGCGAACCACGCCATCGGCGTCGACGTCGGTCCGCTGGCCCATGTACACGGGGTGGCGCAGCCGGCCGTCGGAGGTCCAGTCGCCGTAGGCGACCTCGACCACGATCTCGGGGCGCACCCAGTGTGCCAGCCGCGCTTGGGCCGCCGGCGGCCGGGGCTCGAACGGGCACTCCTTCTGGGCCAGTGGCGCGAGCAGCCGCCCCACCCGGTTGAGCTCGGCCCCCGTGAAGCCTGATCCCACCTTGCCGGCGTACCGCAGCGTGCGGTCGCCCGGCCCGGCGTGGTAGCCGACGAGCAGGGCACCGAGCCGTCCGGCGCGGTTGCCCTCGCCCGGCGCCCAGCCGCCAACCACCATCTCGTCGTGGCGGCGGACCTTGACCTTGATCCAGCTGCGGGTCCGCCGGCCCGGCGTGTAGACGCTGTCCGTCCGCTTGGCGACGACACCCTCGAGCCCGCGCTCCTCACACACCGCCAGCAGGGCCGGCCCGTCGTCGTAGACCTGGGCCACGTCGGTGCCTAGCGGCAGGTCGTCGGCGAGCTGGTCGAGCAGATGCCGTCGGTCGCTCCACGGCCGGTCGGTCACGTCGTGGCCGTCGAGGCGGAGCAGGTCGAACACCACGTACGCCACCCGCACCTCCTCGGCCCGGCGGCGGGCGTCCGCCACCGAGGTCACGTGCATGCGGTGCTGCAGGCGCTCGAAGCTGGGGCGGCCCTCGTCGTCGAGCGCCACGAGCTCCCCGTCGAGCGTGGCCTCCACCGGCAGAGCGTCGGCCAGCGCACCCAGCTCGGGGAAGGCCGCCGTGCTGTCCCGTCCGTTGGCGCTCCAGGCCCGCACGCCCGCCGGCGCCACCTCGGTGACGGCGCGCATGCCGTCCCACTTCACCTCGTAGATCCAGCCCGGACCGGTCGGCAGCGTGCCGGTCGTGGCCTTCATGGGAAGCACCGCCACCGGCGGCAGCCTAGGGACCACCGGCCCACGTCAGAGAGATCGGGGCACCACCGGGAGCTTCAGCAGGTCGCCGCCCCGCACGACCTCGGCGTCGAGGGTGTGGCCGGCGACCTCGCCGGTGAGCAGCCGCTGCATGTCGCTGATGACCTCGACCGGGTGGCCGCCGAGGGCCACCACGATGTCCTCGGGCCGCATGCCCGCCCGGGCCGCCGGGCCGCCGGTCACGACGCCGGTCACCTCGACGCCCCGGCGCCGGCCCAACCGCTCGGCCATGCGGGGCGGCAGCGCCCGGCTGCCGCCGGACAGTCCCAGCTCGGCCCGGTGGACCCGACCGTGGGCGATCAGGGCACCGATGATGCCGTTGGTGGTGGCATCGAGCGGGATGGCCATGCCCAGGCCCTGGCCGATGCCCGGCCCGACCACGGCGGTGTTGATGCCGACGACCCGGGCGTCGCCGGTGGCCAAGGCGCCGCCGCTGTTGCCGGGATGCAGGGCGGCGTCGGTCTGGATGACGCCCTCGACGATGCGGGCCCGGCGACCGTCGATCGCCGGCAGCGAGCGGCCCACGGCGGAGACGACGCCGGCCGACACCGATCCCGCGTAGCCGAGCGGGCTGCCGACGGCGACGACCAGCTGGCCCACCCGCAGGCGGGCGGCGTCGCCCAGCTCGGCGGCCGGCAGGTCGCTCGTGGCCACCCGAACCACGGCCAGGTCGGACAGGCGGTCGGCGCCTACGACCTCGTAGGGCAGCTCGGCGCCGTCGTGGAACACCGCCGACCCGACCCGCCCGCTCGCCACCACGTGGGCAGAGGTGAGCAGCAGCCCGTCACCAGACAGGATCACCGCCGACCCGTTGCCC
Source organism: Acidimicrobiales bacterium (assembly GCA_035641315.1). Lineage (GTDB taxonomy): Bacteria > Actinomycetota > Acidimicrobiia > Acidimicrobiales > VFJN01 > DASQUK01. Next base: position 31,494 of record DASQUK010000057.1, read on the forward strand.
CGCCCGTGGCGCAGGCTGGCGACCGATGGCAGAAGCCGCTGGGCGACCGTGGTGACCGTGCGCGAGTAGGCGTCGAGCGCCTCGCTGTCGTCGGGCAGCGGCGGCTCGCCCGGTGGCTCGACAGCGAGACGATCGTCGAGGTCAGGCATCGCCCACGTCGCTCGTCCCGTCGTCGCCCGCGTCGTCGAAGCGGGCCATGACGTCGAGCTCCTCGGTGCCCCGCACGACGTGCAGGGCCAGCGTCTCGCCATCGCCGAGGCCGTCGAGCGCGACGGCCAGGGCGTCGACGTCGGCGATGTCGGTGCCGCCCGCGGCGGTGATGAGGTCGCCCTGCCGGAGCCCGGCACGCTCCGCCGGGCTGTCGGACTCGACCGCCCTGACCAGCACGCCGTCACGCTCGGGCAGCCCCACCGCCTGGCGCATCCGCCGAGCGACGTGGGCCGGAGCGGCGCCGATGCCGAGCACGCGACGTCGAGGCTCGCGGCCGGCGGCCAGGGCGTCGACGCGCTCCTGCAGGGCCGGGCCGGCGGGTTGGGCGATGGAGAAGCCGTCGCCGAGCCGCAGGGTGGTGATGCCGAGGAGCCGTCCCTCGCCGTCGACGATGGGGCCGCCCGAGCTGCCCCGGGCCAGGGGTGCCGTGTGCTCGATGCCGCCGGGGATCAGCCGTCCCCGCGGGCCCCGGAACGAGCGGCCGGTCGCCGACACGGTGCCGACTGTTACCCGGTGGCCGTCGGGGATGTTGGCCACCGCGAACACCGGCGCCCCGAGCTCGACGGCACCGTCGCCCCAGTCCAGTGCTGGCGCCCCGCCGGTGTCGACCGCCAGGACCACCAGGTCGGTGTCGACGTCGACGCCGACGGCCCGGCTCTGGACCGAGCGGCCGTCGGGGAAGGTGACCAGGGTCGTGCGTGCGCGCAGGTTGTGGGCGTTGGTGAGGACCAGGCCATCGCCGACCACGACGCCGCAGCCGCGTCCGCCGTGGCGGCCGATGCGGACCACCGAGGGAGTGACACGCCCGGCGACGCGGCCGATGGTGGATTGCAGGTCGTCGATCACCGTCATGGGAGCCTCCGGCTGGTTCTTGCTAGTGACTAGCAATCTGCAAGTAACTGCTCGGCACTGTAGCGTGGCCCATCCAGATGACGACCTCCGGATCGCGAAAAGGCTCGACGTCGACTTCACCGGCCTCGCCGGCATCCGGGGCTACCGCCTCCGTCCCCGAGCTGCCCGCCGCCGACGCCCTGGCCGAGGCGGCCGAGCGCATCGGCGACCGGTGGTCGCTGCAGGTGATCGCAGCACTGCTCTCCGGACCGCGCCGGTTCGGCGACCTGCTCGCCGACCTCGGCGGCATCGCCCCCAACATCCTCTCCAAGCGCCTGGCGCGCCTGGAGGCCGAGGGCTTGGTGGTGGGCGAGCCCTATTCGCGGCGGCCCGTCCGCCACGCCTACCGACTGACGGCGGCCGGTGCGGACCTGGCCGGCGCGCTGAGGATGCTCGCACAATGGGCGGCGTCGCACCGGTCCGTGCGCCACGGTGGGACCGAGTCGGGTCTGCCGACGCACAGCGCCTGCGGCACGGCACTCGAGGCCCGGTGGTTCTGCCCCACTTGTGGTGAGGTGGTGGACAACGTGGACTCCGCCGACGTCAGCTGGGTGTAGTGCCTCGTCGGGCGCGGTCGATCGCCGGACGGTAGTTTCGGCCCGCCCCGGCGCGGACGACTCGCACGATCTCGAGGAGACCTTCCATGTCCCAGGTCAGTCCCGGCTGGTATCCGGACCCCTCCGGACGGTTCGTCCAGCGCTACCACGACGGCACCCGCTGGACCGAGCACGTGGCCGACGCCAACGGCAACCGCGCCACCGACATGCCGGAGACCCAGGCCCGGCCCGCCTCCTACCAACAGGGTGGCTACGGCCAGCAGGGACCGGAGCGGCGTTACGACCGGCAGGCCGGCGGCGGCTGGGACCCACGCCACGTCGGCGAGGCGGCGGGTGCCTGGCCGGCTGCCACCCAGGCTCCTGGCCCCACCGGTGTCGGCAGCCGGCCGCCTGCGGGAGCGGCGGGCGCCGGTCCCCGCACCGGCGCCGCGCCGGGGCACGACGTGCGCCAGGGTTACGGCCCGCAACCGGGTTACGGCCAGCCCGCCTACGGCCAACCCAACCGTGCCGACGGTGCTCCACCTTCCGCGTCGGCCGGGCGGTTCACACCGACGCTCGGGCTGATCGTCGGCGTGGTCGGCGGGCTGCTCGTGCTGCTGTCGTTGTTCGGGCTCGACTTCCTCGAGTTCAGCTTCCCGGGCTTCAGCGAGACCATCTCGCTGGCCGACGTGGCCGGCGACTTCAACGAGGATGCGCCGTTCGCCATCGACACCTACGCGAGCTTCGGGCGCTTCCTGGCCGTGGTCGTGATCGTGGGTGCTGTGCTGGCGCCTCTCAGGGTGATCCCCCTGTTCGAGGAGGTCCCGGTGCCGATCATCGTGGCGGCGGTGTGCGGGGCGTTCGCGCTATGGCATGTTCTCGCCATGCTGTCCAGCGCCGAAGGCTTGGATGTGTCCCCGACGTTCGGGGCGATCCTCGGGCTGCTTGGTTATGTGGGCCTGGCGGCCGGCCCCTTCCTGAAGCAACCGCTCGGCGCAGCCGGCGCGGCCGGCGTCGAGCACTGAGCGCGCTGCCGCAATGGCGCAACACCTAACCTGGTGGTGCGGGCGAGTCGCGTCGTGTGCGACTCGGGGGTGTAGCTCAGTTGGCAGAGCGGCCGCCTTTTAAGCGGATGCGCGAGGGTTCGAGACCCTCCACCCCCACCGACCGTCCCACGCCCGGCACCCGGGACGTACGCTCTGCGTCGTGGAGCGCGACCTCGCCCGGGAGCACCTGAGCGCCGAGCACGAGCGGCTCGAGCGGCTGCGCACCTCGCTGGAGAACGACCACCTGCACGACGAGCCCGAGGACGACACCGGCTTCCGGTCGCGCCTGTACCAACACCCGGCCGACTCGGCGAGCGACGCCTTCGAACGGGAGAAGGAGTTCTCGATCCTCGAGCAGGTGCAGGCCGAGCTGGCTGCCGTCGACCGGGCGCTGCAGCGCCTCGACGAGGGGACCTACGGCACCTGCGACGTCTGTGGCGAGTCGATCGCCGACGAACGGCTGGCGGTGATGCCGGCGGCCCGGTTCTGCGTCGGCCACCAGGGCGACGCCGAGGTCTGAGCGAGTCCCCCCTGGCTCACATCTGGCGGGGGACGGTCACGTCCTGGGGTTCGGCCAGCACCAGTCGGTCGCCCAGCCGCAGTTGATCCCCGGCCACCGTCACCCAGCGGCCCTCGACGTTGGCCAGCCGGCTGTGGTCGAGTCCCAGGTCGCGTTCCACCGCGAACACCAGCCCCGCATGGGTGATCACCAGGACGTCGGCGCCCGGAACCGCCTCGGCGATGCGCCCCAGGCAGCGCAGCGCCCGGACCAGCAACTGCTCGTCCGTCTCCCAACCGGGCGGGCGCCGCCCGTCGGGCAGGAATCCCGGGTAGCGCCGTTCGATCTCTACTCGGGTGAGCCCCGTCCACTCACCGGCGTCGCGCTCCCGCAGGTCGGCGTCGAGCACCACCGGGCCCACGCCGATGTCGTCCGCGATGATGACCGCCGTCTCGGCCGCCCGCTGCAGGTCCGAGGCCCAGATGGCGTCGACGCTGCCGAGCGACCGGGCTGCCTCGTGAGCCTGGCGTCGCCCGAGGTCGCTGAGCGGGGGATCGGCCTGGCCCTGCCACCGCCCGAGCGCGTTCCACTCGGACTGCCCGTGGCGGGTCAACAGGACGCGCGTCTCGGTGATCATCGTCCGGCGACGCTATCCGGAGCTTCCGGCCCGACCCCCACCCGCCACCCGTGATGGCGTCGGCCTGGGGCCGACCGGGTCGTCTAGGCTCGTTCGGCGTTTGCTGGGGGCGGACGCGTGCCGCTGCCCAGGTCCGCAGGAAGGGACGCCACATGGCCTTGCCGCTGGAGAAGCTCGGAAGCACCCATCCACCGCGGACGGCCCTGATCGATCCCGAGCGCGCCAAGCAGTACGCCGCCGCCACCAACGATCCCAACCCCGCCTACGAGGCGGCCATGTGCAGCCAGTCGGTCATCGCCACCGTGGCCGGTGACGACGCCGGCCTGCTCCGGCGGTTGGCGGTGCGGTTCGGCGGCAACGTGTTCCCGGGCAACCACGTGGTGACCGAGATCTACGACGCCGACGGCGTGGTGCCGCCGCCGGTGGACGGCGTCTCGGTGTATGTCTTCGAAGCCATCAGCCAGGGGGCGGTCGTCGTTCGCAACGGGCTGGCCGAGGTCCTTTGACGGCGTCTATGGCTGTGCTCCGCCTGTTCGCCCAGGCCCGCGAGGCCGCCGGGGCCGCCCGCGACACGGTCGAGGGTGCGACCGTCGACGAGGTGCTGGCTGCGGCCCGGGCCCGCTACGGGGACGGGTTCGCGGCGCTCCTTCCCAACTGCCGCATCTGGGTGAACGGCGAGCCCGCCCAGGGGGAGGACCCGGTGGCCGCCACCGACGAGGTCGCCGTCCTCCCGCCCGTCTCGGGGGGCTTTTCGTGAGCTCCACGGTGTCCGGACCGACGCCGCGGATCATCGACCCGCCGGGCCTCGCTTGGAACCCGCCGCCTCGTCCGCCGGCGGCCCCCGCCCCGCCGACACTCGCACCCAGGACCCCGGTGCCCCCGCCGACTGGGCCGACACCGCCGTCGGGGTCCCGCGGTGGCGGATCGCGGCGTGGCGGTCCCGCCGGCCGCTCGGGACCACCCGCAGCGGGGACCGGCCCCGACCGTGGCCCCGCGATCGGCCCGCCGACCCGCCGGCGCCGCCCGCCCGCGGGCGCCACCCCCGACATCGGCGACGCCGGGCCCAGGTCGGGCGGACCAGGACGGGGCCCCCGTCCCGCCAGGCGGGCACCCAACGGCTCGGCACCGCCGCCCGGCCGCGGCCGCCGGGCGACGACCGCTGCTCCGCCGGCCAAGGGAAGGCGTCGCAAGGCGAACGCCGGCCGCCCGGGACTCTCCCGTGACCGCGCCACGCCGCCGAAGCGCGGCCGGCTGGCGGTCGTCTACGACGTCGACGGGCCGCGGGTCCGCCTCGGCGTCGGCTGGTTCGTGGTGGCGCTGGCGGGTGTCGTCGCCAGCCCGATATCCGCGGCGCTGGTGTACTGCGTCGCCGCCGGCTGGGCCGCCCGCCAGGTGGTACGGGCCTGGGGTTCGGTCCCGTGGCAGGCCGACCTCGCCGCCGGGCTCGGAGCCCTGCCGGTGCTTGCCGCCCTCGCCGGCACCCGGCCGCTGGTCGCCGCGCTCGCCGTGGTCGTGGTGGTGGCCATCGGTGCTGCCTGCGCCCCGGGTGGTGGGCGTTTCGCCGGCCGGGGGAGCCGGGCCGCGGCCCTCGGCATCCTGTGGCTCGCCGTCGTGCCCGCAGTGGGCGCGGCCTCGCTCGTGCTGGTGCGGACCGAGTCGCTGGCGTCGGCCCTCGTCCTGCTCCTGGTGGTGAGCGCCTACGAGGTGGGCGACTTCATCGTCGGCTCCGGTGCGTCCAACCCGGTCGAGGGCCCGCTGGCCGGCATCACCACCGCGCTGCTGATCGGGTTCCCGCTGGCGGTGATCCTGGTCTCGCCGTTCGACGACGCCGGAGCGGCGCTGCTGGGCTTCGCCGCCGTCGCCTGTCCGTTCGGCCAGGTGGCGGCGTCCGCACTGCTGCCCGACGCCGGGGCGCCTGCGCCGGCCCTGCGGCGCATCGACACGCTGCTGGTCCTCGGCCCGCTGTGGGCCGCGGCCTCCGCGGCGTTCTGAGACCTCGCCGCCCGGCGGCTATGACTTCGCGAGGTTCGCCGCTGCGAACTCCCAGTTGACCAGGTGCTCCAGCCACGTCTCGACGTAGGCCGGCCGCGCGTTCTGGTAGTCGAGGTAGTAGGCGTGCTCCCACACGTCGATGGTGAGCAGAGCCGTCTGGCCGTGCTTGAGCGGCAGGTCGGCGTCCTTGGTCTGCACGATCTCGAGCCCGTTCTCGCCCTTGGCCAGCCAGGTCCAGCCCGAGCCGAACAGGGTCTTGGCCTTGTCGTTGAACGTCTGCAGGAAGTCGTCGACCGAGCCGAAGGAATGCTCGATCGCCGTCTTGAGCTCACCCTCGGGCTCGCCCCCGCCCGGGGTCATGCAGCTCCAGAAGAAGCTGTGGTTCCACGCCTGTGCCGCGTTGTTGAACAGGCCGCCGGGCTCGGCGGCGAGGATGATCTCTTCGAGCGAGCGCCGTTCGTTGTCGGTGCCCTTGATGAGTTCGTTGAGGTTGTTGACGTACGTCTGATGGTGCTTGCCGTAGTGGAAGTCGAGCGTCTGCTCGCTCATGTGCGGGGCGAGTGCGTCCTTGGGGTACGGCAGCGGGGGAAGCTCGAAGGCCATCGGGCGCTCCTTCGTGTCTCGTGGGGACGGACCTTTGCGAACCTACCCACCACGAGGGCGAACACACACCGGACCTGCGGTGTATTCGGCGTCGGTCACGAGTCCTACGATCCGCCCCGAACGACGACCGACTGGGTCAGGAATCTCTTGACGGCGGCGGATGTTGAGGCCCTTGGTGCGAAGACTCGCGGTCCTCTCCCTGCACACGTCGCCCTTGGCCCAGCCGGGTGCCGGTGACAGCGGCGGCATGAACGTCTACGTGCGCGAGCTGGTGTCGGCGCTCGCCCAGGCGGGCGTGACCAGCGACGTCTACGTGCGCCGCTGGGCCGACGGGCTCCCCGAGGTCGTCGACGTCGAGCCGGGGTTCCGCGTGGTGCACGTTCCGGCGGGGCCGGTCGACCTGCCCAAGGAGGCGTTGCCCGAGATCGTCGACGAGTTCGCCGACGGCGTGCTGGCCCGGCTCATCGCGGACGATGGCACCGACGGGGTCGGCGCCCTCCACGCCAACTATTGGCTGTCGGGCGTCGCCGGGCACCGGCTCAAGCACGAGCTGGAACTGCCGTTGGTGTCGACGTTCCACACGCTGGCCCGGGTCAAGGCCGAGACCGGTGACCCCGAGCCGCGCCGACGGGTCGAGGCCGAGGCCGCGGTCATAGGCTGCTCCGACGCCATCCTCGCCAACTGCACGGCCGAGGCTGCGCAGCTCCAGCGGCTCTACGGCGCCGACCCCGATCGCATCGAGATCGTGCCCCCGGGGGTCATTCACGCCTTCTTCTCTCCCGGGGACCGCATCGGTGCCCGTGCTGCGCTCGCCCACCTCGACCTGGGGGACGGGCCGATGCTGCTGTTCGTCGGGCGCATCCAGCCGCTCAAAGGGTTGGACGTGGCCGTGCGGGCGCTGGCGGGGCTCGACGACCCCCGGGCCGTGCTGGTGGTGGTGGGCGGCGCCAGCGGGAGAGACGGACGGGCCGAGGTCGAGCGGATCGAGAAGCTGGCGGGGTCTCTCGGCGTGGCCGACCGCATCCGCTTCACCGACCCGCAGCCCCACCACTTGTTGTCGACCTACTACCGGGCCGCCGACGTGGTGCTCGTGCCCAGCCGCAGCGAATCGTTCGGCTTGGTGGCGCTGGAGGCGGCGGCGTGCGGGACGCCGGTGGTCGCGGCCGCCGTCGGCGGGCTGCGGACGCTGGTGGAGCATGGCCGCACCGGGTTCCTGGTCGAGGGCCGCGATCCCGAGGTGTTCGCGGCCTACACCGAGCAGATCCTGGGCAACCCGGCGCTGGCCCGCGAGCTGGCCGCCACCGCCGCCAGCCGGGCCCGCAACTTCACCTGGTCCACGGCCGCCGGCCGACTGCGTCGGATCTACGCCGACCTCACCGCCCGGGCGCCGGTGGAGTGCGGCACGGGGGCCTAGCCACGGGCCCTGGCCCGGTAGCGTCTCCGGCCCGACCCCTACCGCCGCCCCTAATGGCGTCGGTCTGCCACCGACCCGTACCTTCTCGATGTGACGCAGAGGCCGTTCACCGGCGAGGAGCTCGACGCCATCGCCGCCCGCATCGAGGCGTGGCTGGAGCGCCAGCGGACCGAGAACCCGGTGGTGGCCGCAGTGGAGCGCGACACCGAATCGGGGGAGCGCCGCTGGTTCGTGCGGGTGCGGGGCGAGCAGAAGGACGTGTTCACCATCTGGTTCCACCTGCGCCAGCGCACGCTCCATTACGAGACGTACGTGATGCCGGCGCCCGAGGAGAACGAGGCCGCCTTCTACGAGCACCTGCTGCGCCGCAACCGCAAGCTGTACGGCGGGGCGTTCGCGATCGGCGAGGAGGACGCGATCTTCCTGGTGGGCCACATCGCCAACGACGCCATCGACGACGACGAGCTCGACCGCATCCTGGGCTCGCTCTACGACTGGACCGAGCAGTTCTTCCGCCCGGCCATGCGGATCGCCTACGCCTCCCGGTTCAAGGGCTGACCCACGTTTCCGGCGTTCGAAGCCACCGGATTCCGCCATTTGTGGACGCCGGTTCCGATGGCTACGGATCCTCGTTGCTTTTCGTGCTACTTCAGACCTAGCGTTGCGTCGGCCCGGGAGCGGGGCGGTCCACCGATCGGGGAAGTCGAGCTGGTCGCCTCGCGCCCGGGCACTGTCGAGCCGTACTGTCCTCGAAATGGGGATGCCCAAGCTCCAGGTCATCGGCGGGGGGAAGATGGGGGAGGCGCTGCTCGCCGGCCTGGTGTCCGGCGGATGGGCGCCCACCAGGGAGCTGCGGGTGGTCGAGAAGCTGGCCGACCGGGCCGCCCAGCTGCGCGACGCCTTCCCCGGCGCCACGGTCGCCGGCGAGCCGGACGTCGCGCACGGGCACGTGCTGGCGGTCAAGCCCGCTGACGTCGACGCCGCCTGCCGGGCGCTGGCGGCCACCGGCTCGTGCGCACCGGTCCTGTCGATCGCCGCCGGCGTCACCATCGAGCGCCTGGAGGCGGGCCTGGCCCCCGGCACGCCGGTGGTGCGGGCCATGCCCAACACGCCGGCACTGGTCGGTGCCGGCGCCGCGGCCGTGGCCGCCGGCCATGCCGCCGACGAGGCCGACCTGGCCTGGGCCGAGCAGATCCTCGGCGCCGTGGGCACGGTGGTGCGGGTCGACGAGCCGCTGCTCGACGCCGTCACCGGGCTGTCGGGCTCGGGGCCGGCCTACGTCTTCCTGGTGGCCGAGGCCCTGATCGAGGGCGGCGTGCTGGCCGGGCTGTCCCGGCCGGTGGCGGCCAGCCTGGCGGTGCAGACGCTGCTGGGATCGGCCCGGCTGCTCGCCGAGTCGCCCGACGGCCCCGAGGCGCTGCGGGCGGCGGTCACGTCCCCCGGCGGCACCACCGCCGCCGGCCTCCGGACCCTCGAGGCCGCGGGCGTGCGCTCGGCGTTCCTGGAGGCGGTGCTCGCCGCCACCGAGCGCAGTCGCGAGCTCGGGCGGGGCTGAGCCTGGCCGTCCTAGCAGGCCATACATGCGAGCCCGCCCCACTCGCCACATCAGCAACGGTCGCATACAGTGACCCCAGCGGAGTTGGAAGGGGTCTTCCACATGCCTATGTCGCGCGCCCGGTTCCTGACGCCTCGCGAGGTGGCCGACCTCTTGCGGGTGTCATCGATGACCGTCTACCGGCTGATCAAGTCGGGCGAGCTGCGCGCCGTGCGGGTGGGCAAGGCGTACCGCATCCTCGAGGACGACGTCGACGCCTATCTGGCCGACCGCTTCACCCAGGCCGGCTGACACGCACCAAAGCCGCTCAGCACCCGCCGGATTGACCATCCGGCGGCCCTCCCCGCCACACTGGCGTCCGTGCCGCTCCTGCGCTTCGACACGATCTCTTTCCTGTCCGACTACGGCACCACCGACGAGTTCGTGGGCGTCGTCAAGTCGGTCATCCGGTCGATCGAGCCCCGGGTCACCGTCGTCGACATCACCCACGACATCCAGCCCTACGACGTCAAGGCGGGCTCCCTCACACTGGCCCGCAGCGTGCAGTACCTCTGCCCGGGCGTGGTGCTGGCGGTGGTCGATCCCGGGGTCGGGACCGATCGCCGGGCCATCGCCATCGAGGTCGGCGGCGGCCAGTCCTACCTGGTCGGACCGGACAACGGGCTGCTCGCCGCGGCCGTCGGCATGGTCGGTGGCGCCAGCGCCGCCGTCGAGCTCACCAATCCGGAGTACCGGCTGACCTCGCCCGGACCCACCTTCGACGGGCGGGACGTCTTCGGCCCGGCCGCGGCCCACCTGTGCGCCGGCGTGCCGCTCGACGCGCTGGGCCCCCCGGTCGATCCCGTCGAGCTGGTTCCCGGGCTGGTACCGCTGCCGCGGGACGAAGAGGGGGCCATCGTGGGCGAGGTCCTCTGGGTCGACCGCTACGGCAACTGCCAGCTCAACATCGACCCGGACCAGATCGAGTCGTGGGGCGACCGGGTCCAGCTCCGGTGGACCCGGCCCACCGAGGGCACCCGGACCGCGGTGCGCGTGCGGGCCTTCGACGAGCTGGGCACGGGTCAGGTCGGGCTGGTCATCGACAGCTACGGGCTGCTGGCCGTGGCCATGAGCCGGGCGTCGGCGGCCGACACGCTGCAGATCGCGGCGGGCGACGAGCTGGCGCTGGTGCCGCTCGGCGACGAGGGCGGCGAGGTGGCCGCCGGCAACGGGGCAAACGCCGTCACCTCCAGCCCGATCCACCTCCACCGGCGGGGCTCGCCGTCGTGAGGCCCGGCACGACCATCGTCCTCGCCGTGCTGCTGGCGCTCATCCTCGGGGCGTCGGCGATCCAGCTACTGTTCCTGGCGCGCTAGGGGCGCTGACGATGCCCAGGCGGCCACCAGGGGAGACGGGGACGTGAACCTCGCCGCGGCGATCGAAGCCCACCCTGCGGACGCGCCGGCGCTGGTGAGCGGCGGCGAGGTGACCAGCTACGGCCAGCTGCGCTCGCAGGTGGCACAGGTCCGCGGCGCGCTGGTCGCCCGGGGCGTGGCGCCCGGTGACCGGATCGCCATCGTGGCCCCCAACGGCCGGCCCTTCGTGGCCGCGTACCTCGGGGTGCTAGGGGTCGGCGCCGTGGCGGTGCCGCTCAACCCGCTCAGCCCGCCGCCCGAGCTGGAACGTGAGCTGGGCATGGTGGACGCCCGGCTGACCCTCGCGGATCGCGTTGGCGGCGGCCCGGCGTTGGGCGAGGTCGTCGCGATCGCCGACATCGCCGACCTGCTGGGCGCCGAGCCGGCACCGTTGGTGGACCGAGCCGACGACGACGCGGCCGTGCTGCTGTTCACCAGCGGCACGGCGGGGCTGCCACGGGCGGCCATGCTGACGCACGGCAACCTCCGGGCCAACATCGAGCAGGTCCGTGCGGGTCCGGGCGGTGGGGCGACGACGCCCGACGACGTGGCTCTGGGTGTCATCCCCCTGTTCCACATCTTCGGGCTCAACGCCGTGCTGGGCTTGGCCCTGACCGTCGGCAGCTCGGTGGTACTGGTCGACCGCTTCGATCCCACGGCCACCCTCGACCTGATCGCCGAGCACAAGGTCACGGTGGTCTCGGGCGTCCCCACCATGTGGCGGGCCTGGGCCGAGCTGCCGCCCGCGAGCGGCGACGCCGACGCCAACCCCATGGCCAGCGTGAGGCTGGCCGTGTCGGGGGCGGCGCCCCTCGACCCCGCCGTCCGCCGTGCTGTCGCCGCCCGCTACGGGGTCGAGCTGGCCGAGGGCTACGGGCTGACCGAGGCGTCGCCGGTGGTCACCAGCGGCGCCGGCCTCGACGCCCCCGACGGCAGCATCGGCGTGCCGCTCCCCGGACTGCGGGTGCGCCTCATCGACCGCTTCGGCGAGGACGCCCTGATCGGCGACCCCGGGGAGATCTGGGTCCACGGTCCCAACGTGTTCGCCGGTTACTGGAACGACGCCGAGGCGACCCGCGTCGCGCTGACCGAGGACGGCTGGCTGCGGACCGGAGACCTGGCGGTGGTCGACGACGACGGCTTCCTGCGCCTGGTCGACCGGGCCAAGGACGTCATCATCGTGTCGGGTTTCAACGTGGTGCCGGCGGAGGTCGAGGCGGTGCTGGTGCGGCACCCCGACATCGCCGAGGCCGCGGTCGTCGGCGTGCCGCATCCCCACACCGGAGAGGCGGTGAAGGCGTTCGTCGTGCCGGTCCCGGGGGCCACCATCGAGGGAGGTGCAGTCGTGGAGTACACGTCGCGCCACCTCGCCCGGTACAAGTGCCCCTCGACGGTGGCCGTCGTCGACCGACTGCCGCACGGACTCACCGGCAAGCTGCTGCGTCGGGAGTTGCGCTGAGGGCGAGGCGCAGGACAGATGCCACACGCACACCCTTGTGAGCGCGTGAACAAGCGGCGATAGGCTGCCGGCCGATGGCGAGTGGTGGCAAGCGGCAGGCGCGCAAGATCCCCGAAGCCACCGTCAGCCGCCTCCCGCTCTACCTCCGCAGCCTCCTCGAGGTCGCCGACGAGGGCATGCCGACCATCTCGTCGGAACGGCTGGCCGAGATGTCCGGCGTGAACGCCGCCAAGGTGCGCAAGGACCTCAGCTACCTCGGCAGCTACGGCACCCGCGGCGTCGGCTACGACGTCGAGTACCTGCTGTTCCAGATGAGCCGCGAGCTCGGCCTCACCCACGACTGGCACGTCGTGATCGCCGGCGTCGGCAACCTCGGGCACGCGCTCGCCAACTACGCCGGGTTCCACGAGCGGGGCTTTCCCGTGGCCGCCCTCGTCGACGCCGACCCGCGGGTCATCGGCACCGAGGTCAACGGCATCGCCGTGCGGCACATCGACGACCTGCCGGCCATCGCCGCCCGACAGGAGATCGCCATCGGCATCATCGCCACGCCCGCCAGTGCCGCCCAAGAGGTGGCCGACCGCATGATCGCAGCCGGCGTCAGCTCCATCCTCAACTTTGCGCCGACGATCCTGTCGGTGCCGCCCGAGGTGTCGCTCCGCAAGGTCGACCTGGCGGTGGAGCTGCAGATCCTGAGCTTCTACCAGCAGCGCAAGGTCGCAGCCGAGCGCGTCGCACCGCCCCGAGACATGCCTTCCGCTCCGACGGCCGCTCGGGCCGGGGGAGCGGGCGACGTGCCCGCCGGCGAGGCGGCCGTCGCTCGGCCCGGGAGCTGACCCGCCGGTTCAGCCATGCCGGTCGAGCACCCCCTCTATCCCGTCAACCTGGTGGTCGACGGGCGGCGGTGCCTCGTGGTCGGTGGCGGGCCGGTCGCGCTGCAGAAGGTGCGTGGACTGGTAGAGGCCGGAGCCCGGGTGACTGTGGTGGCGCCTCAGGTCGACACCGCCATCCGCGAGCTGGCCGACGTCGCCGAGGCCCGGCCCTACCGGCGGGGCGAGGTCGCCGACTACCGGCTGGTGGTGGCGGCCACCGGCGATCAGGCGGTCAACCAGCAGGTGTACGCCGACGCCGAGGCAGCGGGGGTGTGGATCAACAGCGCCGACGATCCCGACCGCTGCACGGTGACGCTGCCGGCGAAGCTCCGCCAGGGACGGCTGACCGTGACCGTGTCCACGGCGGGGTACAGCCCGGCCGTCGCCGCCTGGCTCCGCGACCGCCTGGCCGACGAGCTCGGACCGGAATACGACCAGCTCATCGGGCTGTTGAGCGAGGAGCGCGATCGCGTCCAGAGTGAGGGTCGATCACCTCAGGACCTGGATTGGCGATCGGCGCTCGATTCGGGAATTCTGGAACTGATCCGGGCCGGCCGGCTCGATGCTGCAAGGGAGCGCCTGCGCGCGTGTCTGTCGTCGTCATCGGACTGAACCACCGCACCGCACCGCTCGAGCTGCTCGAACGGATGAGCGTGGCCGACGGCCAGCTCCCCAAGGCCCTCCACGACCTCCGCACCCGCGAGCACATCAGCGAGGCGCTGGTGCTCTCCACCTGCAACCGCACCGAGGTCTACGCCGTGGCCGAGCGGTTCCATGGCGCCTACAGCGACATCCGCAGCTTCCTGGCGGAGCATTCGTTCCTCCCACCCGAGGACTTCTCCGACCATCTCTACGTCCACTACGACTCGGCCGCCGCGGCCCACCTGTTCTCGGTGACGGCCGGGCTGGACTCGGCGGTGCTGGGCGAGACCGAGATCCAGGGCCAGGTCAAGGTGGCGTGGGAGCGGGCGAGGGCCGAGGGCGCCGCCGGGCCGGCGCTCAACCTGCTGCTCCGTCACGCGCTGGCCGGGGGGAAGCGGGCCCGCACCGAGACCGCCATCGGCCGCAACATCGCCTCGGTGTCCCAGGCGGCGGTGGCGATGGCCGGCGAGCGGTTGGGCGGCCTCGCCGGCAAGACCGTGCTGGTGCTGGGTGCGGGCGACATGGGTGAGGGCATGGCCGTCGGTCTGGCCGGCGCCGGCGTGGCCGGCGTCCTGGTCGCCAACCGCACGCAGGCCAAGGCCATGGCGTTGGCCAGCCGCATCGGTGGCCAGCCGGTGGCTCTGGTCGACGTACCGGACCGCGTGGCCGATGTCGACCTGCTGCTGACGTCGACGGGATCGCAGGCGCCGATCATCGAGCGCCCCGACCTCGAGCCGGTGATGGCGGGGCGGTCGCAGCGGCCGCTGCTGATCGTGGACATCGCCGTGCCGCGTGACGTCGACCCGGCCGTGGCCGACATCGATGGCGTCACCCTGCTCGACATGGACGACATTCGCCGCTTCGCCGCCGCCGGGGTGGTGGAACGACGCCGCGAGGTGGCCGCGGTCGAGGCGATCCTGAACGACGAGCTCGAGCGTTACCTCATGGCCACGTCGGCCCGCGAGGTGGCACCGATGATCGTGGCGCTGCGGGAACGGGCCGAGGCGGTGCGCCAAGCCGAGGTCGAGCGTTTCCGGGCGCGCCTCGACACCCTTGACCCCGGCCAGGCCGAGCTGGTGGACGCAGTCACCAAGGGCCTCGTGTCCAAGCTGCTGCACGAGCCGACGGTCGTCCTCAAGGACGCCGCCGGGAGCCCCCGGGGTGACCGCCTCGTCGCCGCCCTGCGCGAGCTCTTCGAGATAGAGGGTTAGGCGCCCGTGACGAAGCTCCGGGTCGCGACCCGGGGCTCGGCGCTGGCCCGCTGGCAGGCCGACCACGTGGCCGTCCTGTTGCAGAAGGCCGAGCCCGGCCTCCAGGTCGAGCCGGTGGTGGTCGAGACCAGCGGCGACCGCCGGCGGGACGTCCCCATCTGGCAGCTGGGCGGCAAGGGCATCTTCGTCAAGGAGGTGCAGGCGGCAGTCCTCGAGGGGCGGGCGGACCTCGCCGTCCACTCCGCCAAGGACCTGCCCTCGACCACCCCCGACGGACTGGTGATCGGCGCGGTGCCGGAGCGGGCCGATGCGCGTGACGCCTTGGTGGGCGCCCCGCTTGCCACGCTTCGGACCGGCGCGGTGGTCGCCAGCGGGTCGCTGCGCCGGCGGGCCCAGCTCTCCCGCGCCCGACCTGACCTGCGGTTCGAGGGCCTGCGGGGCAACATGGCGACTCGGCTGGCCCGGGTCGAGGACCCCGACATCGACGCCGTGGTGGTGGCCGCCGCGGCGCTCGACCGGCTGGGCCTCGCCGACCGGATCGCCGAGCGCCTGGACCCCGACGTGGTGCTGCCCCAGGTGGGGCAGGGGGCGCTGGCGGTGGAGTGCCGCGCCGACGACACCGAACGCCGCGGCCTGCTCGACCGGATCGAGCACACCCCGAGCCGCCGGGCCGTCGACGCCGAGCGGGGGTTCCTCGCCGAGCTGGGCGGCGACTGCTCGGTGCCGGCCGCCGCGCACGCCACGCTGGCGGGGGACCGGTTGCGGATCCGGGGCCTGGTCGCCTCGCCCGATGGCGCAACGGTGGTGTGCCACGAGCTGGCGGGGCCGGCGTCGTCAGGCCCGGCGCTCGGGCGGTCGGTGGCCCGCCAGCTGCTCGACGACCAGGGCGGCGCCGCCCTCCTGGGCCGGACGTGACCCGCCCGTGACCCCGCGTTCTCGCGCCTGGAATGGTCGCCAGGGCGGCCGATTCTGGCGCGAGAACACGTAGGTTCCGCGCAGTGACCGTCCACCTCGTCGGCGCCGGGCCGGGCGACCCGGGACTGCTCACCGTGCGCGCACTGGAGCTGCTGCGCCGGGCCGACGTCGTGGTCTACGACCGGCTGTCTCAGGAGTCGCTGCTCGACCTGGCCCCCGAGAGCGCCGAGCGCATCGACGTCGGCAAGGCGCCGGGGCACGTGCGGCTGTCGCAGGTCGAGATCAACGACCTGCTGATCGAGCGGGGCCGGGGGGGCGAGACGGTGGTACGGCTCAAGGGCGGCGACCCGTTCGTGTTCGCCCGGGGCGGCGAGGAGGCGGCCGCCCTGCACGACGCGGGAGTGCCGTTCGAGGTCGTGCCCGGCATCACCGCGGCCATCGCGGTGCCGGCCTACGCCGGCATCCCGGTGACGCTGCGGCACTCGTCGACCAGCGTCACCATCGTCACCGGCCACGAGGAGCCGGCGGCGGGCGACCACGGCACCGTCGACTGGGACGCCGTGGCCCGGGTCGGCGGCACGATCGTGGTCCTCATGGGCGTGGCCCGCATCGGGCGGATCGCCGCCGAGCTGATGGCCGCCGGCCGGTCGCCCGAGACGCCGGTGGCGGCGGTCCAGTGGGGCACCCGGCCAGAGCAGCGCACGGTGCGGGCGACGCTGGCGACCATCGCCGACCAGTCCCTGGGCACACCGTCGACCATCGTGATCGGTGATGTCGCCGCCTCCGACCTGGCCTGGTTCGAGAGCCGGCCTCTGTTCGGGCGGCGGGTCGTCGTGACCCGGGCCCGCGAACAGGCGAGCGAGCTGGTGGCGCGACTGCGTGCGCAGGGTGCGGCCACGGTCGAGGTGCCGGCGATCGAGATCCGGGATCCGGCCGACGCTGGTGCGGCCCTGGCCGCCGCCGTGGACCGGCTCGGCGATTACGACTGGGTGGTGCTGACGTCGCCCAACGGCGCGCGCCGGCTGCTCGACGCCGTGCGGGCCGCCGGACGCGACGCCCGGGCCTTCGCCGGCGCCCGGCTGGCGGCGATCGGCCCCGGCACCGCCGAGGCGCTGGCCGCCGGGAACCTCGCCGTCGACTTGGTGCCGCCGCGGTTCGTCGCCGAGTCCCTACTGGAGGCGTTCCCAGATCCTCCCGGCCGACCGCCGGGACGGCAGGGACGGGTGCTGCTGGTGCGGGCCGCCGTGGCGCGGGACGTCCTCCCCGCAGGTCTGCAGGAACGCGGCTGGGACGTCGAGGTGGTCGAGGCCTACCGCAGCGAGCAGGCGGCCCTGACCGACCAACAGGCGGCGGCGGTCGCCGTGGCGGACGTGGTGACGTTCACGTCGTCGTCGACGGTCACCAACTTCGTGACGGCCATGGGCGATCGGCCGATCCCGCCGGTGGTGGCGGCCATCGGGCCGGTCACCGCCGCGACGGCGCGCGAGCACGGGCTGGCGGTCGACGTCGAGGCCGAGGTCCACACGATCGACGGGCTGGTGGATGCATTGATCGAATGGGCCGCCAAGCACCCCCGACCCGCCAGCGAGGATGCCGCCGGTGGGTGATCTGGCTGAGGCTGCGCCGACAGGCGCAGCCTCGGGCCCGAGCGGCCCGGCGCGAAGCGCCAAGAGCGGAAGGTACAGCGTCGAAGCCCGAGCGGCCCGCTGCGAAGCAGCAAGAGCGGGAGCCGCGCCGCGTGGAGTCGGCGCGGGCTCGCGCCGGCTCGCAGCCTTGGTCTTCGATTTCGACGGCCTCGTCCTCGACACCGAGACCTGCACCTACGAGACAACGGCGGCGATCTTCGCGGAGCACGGCGAGACCCTGGACGGGGACTGGTGGCACACGATCCTGGGTACGGCCGACCATCCGCACTGGACCGAGGTGCTGGCCGAGCGGCTGGGTCGGCCCGTGGATCGTGAAGCGCTCGTCGCGCAGCGGGAGGCCCGCCGGCTGAAGCTCCTGCGGGAGCTGCCGCCCTGCGCCGGCGTGGTCGACCTGCTCGACGAGGCCGAGGGCTGCGGCGTACCGACCGCGGTGGCGTCCTCGTCCCGCCTCGACTGGGTCGGCGGTCACCTCCACCGGCTGGGCCTGCGGCGGTACTTCGATGCGGTGGTCACCCGCGAGGACGTCGGCGACGACGCGGCCCGCACCAAGCCGGCCCCCGACCTGTTCCTGGCGGCGGCCGAGCGGCTCGGGGCCGAGCCCGCCCGCTGCGTGGCGCTCGAGGACTCGCCCAACGGTGTTGCCGCCGCCCACGTCGCCGGCATGGTCGTAGTCGCCGTGCCGGGGCCGATGACGGCCGGCCTCGACTTCTCCCTTGCCGACCTGGTGGTGCCGTCGCTGCTCGAAGTCGACGTGGAGGGACTGGCCGCGATCGTCTAGCGGGGCGGCGACCGGCCGGGCGCCCGCGGCGGTAGTCAGAGGGGAGTCCCAGGGGACACTCCCCGGGGACTCCCCTCTCGGGGTCAGAACTCGAAGTCCTCGGCGAAGGGTGCTTGGTGTTCGGCCACCACCAGACCCAGCCCGATGGGCTTGCTCGGGTCCACCTCGAAGATCGAGTTGGCCCGTGGCGGGTTGCGGTCGTCGGGCTCGCCCCAGCCGTACTCACCGAAGAGCCCCTCGAACTCCAGCTGGTCGAGCGAGTTCATCGCCTCGATGATGCCGTCGTGTGACAGGTCGCCCATCTCGACGGCCTGCTCCAACACCTGGTGCACGGCCGCTGACTCGACATACCCGAAGTTGAAGTAGATGTCGGGCTCCTGGCGGGGCGCGTAGGTCTCCTGGATCCGCAGCAGCTCCGACATGCCGGGCACCGACTCGTCGCCGTACTCGGGGCCCTCGGAGACCCAGGTGAAGTTCTCCTGGAGGTACGGCAGCAGCGGCGAGTCGACGAAGAGGCCGATCCACGTGGGCGACTGGGCCATCCACCGGGGCGCGTAGCCGAGCTCGGCGGCCTTGCCCAGAGCGCCGCCGGTGTCGGTGGGCGTGGACGTCAGCCACACCATCTCGCATCCCGCCCCCTGCAGCTGGGTGATCTGCGTCGTGAAGTCCGGGTTGGCCACCGGGAAGGTGACCTCTTCGGTCAGGTCCATGCCGAGCTGCTCGAGGGCGAAGTCGACGCCCTCCTGGCCGGCCTCGCCGTAGGGGTCGTCCTGGCGCAGGGTGCAGATGGCGCTGTCTTCGCTGCCGCCGCCCTCGGTGACGTACCAGTCGACGCCGTTGATGGCCTGGATCTGGTACGGCGCACCGATGGGTAGCAGATTGCCTTCCCGCACCCAGAACGAGTCCAGGGACGCCGGCTGGGCGACGATGTTGTCGGCGACCAGCTGTTCGAGCAGGGCGTTCACGATCGGCGTGCCGAGCAGCTGGTTGAACATCACCACGTCGCCCTTGATCTGGTTGTACTTCTGCACGGCGGTGGGTGCGTCGTACGCCGAGTCCTCGATGACCAGCTCGACCTGGTACTTGCCGGCCACCCCGCCCAGCTCCTCGTTGACGTAGTCCCAGTAGGCCCGGTTGCCGTTGGTCAGCGGCTCGCCGATGATCGCCACCGGCCCGCTGGTCGGCGTGACCACCCCGAGCCGGATGGTCTCGCCGTCGAAGCCCGGCACCGTCTCCGGTTCGCCACCTTCTTCGGCCTCCTCGTCGGCGGTTGCGTCGTCGTCGTCGTCACGGCCTCCGCACGCCGCGGCGACGAGCGCCACCGCGGCGAGAGCCACGAGCAGCCTCAGCCACCCTTGTCGTTTCTCCATATCTCCCCCTGTTGCTGTCGTTGGTGTGGGACCTAGTACGAGAACGGCCAAGTGACGAACCAGGTCTTGACCCGGAACCAGAACGCCGCCAAGCCGCGTGGCTCCAAGAGCAGGAACAAGACGATGGCCAGCCCGAACAGGACCGCGTTGAGCTCGCCGATGGTGAAGATGCCCGGCTCGCCGGACCGGGTGGTGATCAACGGGTCGAAGATCGCCTGCCCGCTGTTCTGCTCGATGAGGGAGCGGCCCCCCAACACGAACAGCGCGCCGATGATGGAGCCGAAGATGGTCCCCAGCCCGCCGATGATGATGATGGCCACGTACGTGATGGCCAAGAACAACCCGAACTCGCTGGGGCTCACGTATTGCTGCAGCAACCCGTAGAGGGCGCCCGCCACCGCGGCGTAGGCGCTGGACCAGGCGAAGGCACCGACCTTGTAGCGTGCCGGGCTCACCCCGATCACCTCGGCGGACAGGTCGCGGTCGCGGATTGCCTGCATGGCCCGGCCCGCCCGGCTGCGTACCAGGTTCTTGGCCAGGAGCGCACCCAGCACGACCAGTGCCCAGACCAGCCAGAAGAAGCTCTGCTCGAAGGTGTAGGTCTCGCCCCCCAGCTCCAGGCCCTGCTTGAAGTCGAGCGGGCCCAAGGACATCGGCGCCGCGCCCAGGCTGATGCCATTCCCGCCGCCCGTGACGCTGTCCCAGTTGTTCCACAGGTGCTCGCCCAGGAACACCAGCCCCAGGGTCACCACCACCAGGTAGTTCCCCCGCAGCCGCAGGGCGAAGGGTCCGATCACGCCGCCGACCACGAAGCCGAGCAACGCCGCGAAGGCGAGGTAGGCGGGCATCGGCCAGCCCCGCTGAGCGCCGAAGTAGGCCGCGGCGTAGGCGCCGACCCCGACGAAGAAGGCATGACCGAGGGAGATCTGCCCCGTGTAGCCCGTCAGCAGGTTGAGGCCGATGGCGCCGATGGCATAGATGCCGCAAAGCGACATCACCCGCAGCCCGGGGTCACCGAGATAGGTGGGCAGCAACAGGAACAGCACGAGCCCGCCCACGACGACGACCCACCGCCACGGCGTGCGCCATGGGCTGCGCAGCAGCTTGATCTCGTCCGCGTAGGAGAGGGTCAGGTCCCGTGCCGGGCCGCTGCGGCCCGGGCGCAGGCCTGTCGTGAGCGCATGGGTGATCGCCATCAGACGCGCCGCACCTCCCGGGTGCCGAACAGCCCATAGGGCCGGATGAGCAGGATCACGATCATCACCAGGTACGGCGAGACCCGCTCGAAGCTGTCGCCCACCCAGTCGAAGTACTCCGGCGCCAGCAGGGCGGTGAACTGCTGGACGAGGCCGATGATGATCCCGCCCACCACCGCCCCCAGCGGCGAGTCCAGCCCGCCGAGGATGATGGCCGGAAATGCGACCAGGGCCAGCGCGCCGGTGGCGGGGCTGAGCTGGCCGGCGCCGGCGGCCAGCGTGGCGCCCGCCAGGGCCGCCACCACCCCGGCAATGGCCCAGGCCACCCGGTGGACGCGACGGGCGGGGATCCCCTGAGCCATGGCCACCTCGGGGTCGAACGCCGCCGCGCGCATGGCCAGGCCCAGAGTCGAGTACCGGAAGAACACGAAGAACGCTGCCATCGCCACGGCCGCGAACCCGATGGTCCACAGGTCACGGTCGGCGACGGTCACGCCCGCCAGCTCGCGGGTCTTGATGCCCCAGGGATCGCCGAGGTTGTGGTTGTCCGGGCCCCAGATCGCGGTGACCACGTTGTTCAGCACGAACAGCAGCCCGATGGTCACCATGATCAGCGCCGCCGGCGGCTCGCCGACCAGCCATCGCAAGACCAGCGCCTCTGTGATCACCCCGATCAGCGCCCCCACCCCCATGGCGATCACCAACGAGAGGTAGAAGTTCTGGTCCCAGGTCTGGGAGAAGTTGAAGGTTAGGTAGGCGCCGAGCAGGACGAGGCTGGCTTGGGCGAAGTTGATGACACCGGTGGCCTTGAAGACCACGGAGAACCCCAGGGCGATCA
Source organism: Acidimicrobiales bacterium (assembly GCA_035641315.1). GTDB lineage: Bacteria > Actinomycetota > Acidimicrobiia > Acidimicrobiales > VFJN01 > DASQUK01. Next base: position 53,198 of record DASQUK010000057.1, read on the forward strand.
GCGCGTACTTGCACCCCACCGCCAGTCCCGAGAACGCGGTCTGCAGCAGGTCGTCACGCGTGATGACCGCCAGGATCGGCGCCCCGAGCCCGCTCATCGGCGTGCGTCCGACGGGCCGATGAGCGGTCGCTCAGCGGCGAGCGACGCACCGTGCTTCTGACTCGCTCCCTTGCGCTCGCTCATTGCTCCCCGCTCTTGCTGCTTCGCAGCGGGCCGCTCGGGCCTCGCTCGCTCTCTCGCCCTCCGGGACGCTCGCTCATGGGTACAGCTCCTCGATCATGGGACCGAACGCCTTCTCGATGGCTAGCCGCTTGACCTTCTGGGTGGCGGTGACCTCGCCGTCCTCGTGGTCCAGCTCCTTGGGCAGCAGGGCGAACCGCTTGACCTGTTCGACCGAGGCCATGGCGGTGTTGACCTGTTCGACCACCCCTCCGATCAGCTCCACCACCTCGGGCTTGGACGACAGGTCGGCGTAGGTGGTGAAGGGGATGCGGCGCTGCTGGGCCCAACTGCCCACGGTGTCGAGCTCGATGCCGATCAGGGCTACCAGGTACCGGCGCTGGTCGCCGATGACGACGGCCTCGCGCACGTACGGCGAGACCTTGAGCGCGTTCTCGATCTCGGAGGGGCTGATGTTCTTACCCCCCGCGGTGATGATGATGTCCTTCTTGCGGTCGGTGATGGTGAGGTAGCCGTCGTCGTCCAGGTAGCCGATGTCGCCGGTGTGCAGCCAGCCGTCGGCATCGACGGCCTCGGCGGTTGCCTCGGGGTTGCGGAAGTACCCCACGAAGGTTCCCGGTCCCCGGGTCAGGATCTCGCCGTCCTCGGCGATGCGGACCTCGCAGTCGGGCACCGCCCTCCCCACCTTGCCCAGCCGGACCCCGTCGACGGGGGTGACCGTGGCCTGGGCCGAGTTCTCGGTCATGCCGTAGCCCTCGAGCACCGGGACGCCCAAGGCCCAGAAGTACTCGAGCACCTGGGGCGCGATGGGAGCGGCACCGGACAGCGCATAGCGCATCCGGCTCATGCCGATCTTCTGGCGCAGCGACCGATACAACAGCAGCCAGCCGAGGGCGTACTCGACGGTCCCCAGCGGGCCCAGCTTCCCCCGCCAACGCTTGCGGGCCAGCCGGGCGCCCCGGGACATCCAGAATCGATAGTTGGCCCGCTTCAGGAAGCCGGCGTCCTGCATGCGGATCGTGATCGTTGCCAGCAGCTTCTCCCAGACCCGGGGCACCCCGAGGAAGAACGTGGGCTGCACGGCGCGCAGGTCGGCGGCGAGGTCGTCCACACCGTCGCCGAAGTTCACGACGTAGCCGTGGGCGATGGCGTCGATGACCGATATCAACCGCTCGGCGATGTGGCACAGCGGCAGGTACGACAGGACCTCGTCCTCTGGCGACACCGAGAACACCCGGCCACCGTTGCGGGCGGCCGCCAGGAGGTTGTCGTGCGACAGCATCGCACCCTTGGGTGGGCCGGTGGTGCCCGAGGTGTAGACGATCAGCGCCGGCTCGGCCGGGTCGACCTCCGCCACCAGCCGCGCGTAATCGGCCAGCTCGCCCTGCGCTGCGCCCAGCGCCTCGAGCTCGGCGAAGGTCATGAGGTCGGGGTCGGACATGTCGAGGCCACGGGGGTCGATCACCACGATCTTCTCCAGCGCGTCGAGCTCGGCCCGGACCTCGAGCGCCTTGTCGACCTGCTCCTCGTCCTCGGCGATGAGCACCTTGGAGCCCGAGTGCCCGAGCAGGTACTCGAGCTCGGCCGCTGGCGAGGTCGGGTAGACGCCCACGGTGATCGCGCCGATGCCCTGCGCTCCCATGTCGGCCAGCGCCCACGCCGGGCGGTTGAGGCTGTGCACCGCCACGCGGTCGCCGGGCTCCACGCCGAGGCCCCGAAGGCCGAGGCCGACGGCGGCCGCCCGCGCCGCGTAGTCGGCCCAGGTGTACTGCTTCCAGATCCCCAGGTCCTTCTTGCGCATGGCGACCCGATGCGGCGTGGACTGGGCTCGCTGCAGGAGCAGTGCCGGCAGCGTGGAGCCGCCGAGGTCGGCGGGGTGGCGGCCGGCCTCGAGGGTCGGTGTTCCCGTGGCGGTGGACATCACGAACCTCCCAGGTATGCCTCGATGACGCGCGGATCGGCCCGCACCTCGTCGGGGGTGCCGGTAGCGATGGTGACCCCGAAGTCCAGGGCCATGACCCGATCGGCGATGTCCATCACCAGCTGCATGTCGTGCTCGACCAGGATCATGGGCAGGCGCAGCTCCTGGCGGGCCTCGAGGATGTAGCGCGCCATGTCCTCAGTCTCCTCGAGGTTCATGCCCGCCACCGGCTCGTCGAGCAGCAACAGCTTGGGTTCCATCGCCAGCGCCCGGCCCAGCTCGATGCGCTTCTGGATGCCGAAGGGCAACAGCCCCACGGGTTGGCGGCGGTACGGGGTCAGCTCCAACAGGTCCACGATCTGCTCGACCGTGGCCCGGTGCCCGATCTCCTCGCGCCGCGCCCTCCCATACCACAGGGCCCCAGCGATGAAGCCGCTGCCCATCAGGTGGTGCCGGCCGAGCAGGAGGTTGTCGACGAGTGTCAGCTGAGTGAACAGGCCCAGGTTCTGGAACGTCCGGCCAATCCCCAGCTGGGCCACCTGGACGGGACGCTCGCCGACCAGCTCGTGCCCGTCGAGCCGGATCGAGCCCGCCACCGGCCGATAGACCGCGGAGAGGCAGTTGAAGATCGATGTCTTACCCGCGCCGTTGGGGCCGATGATGGCGAACAGCTCGTCGCGCCCGACCTCGAAGCTCACGTCCGACAGGGCGGCGACCCCCCCGAAGTGCAACGTCAGCCCCGACACCGCCAGCAGGGGCGTGGCGGTTAGCTCCGATGGGGCTTCCTCCGCCTCGGCATACGTGGCCGCGCCCTTGGCCGCGGCTTCGGCCTCGGCGTCCACCACAGTCGCGTCGCGGCGCACTACATCCCCCAGCTCTTGCGTCGGCGGTACGTCTTGACGTTGCGGAACGAGCGACGCTCCGCGGAAGGGTTCATGCCCAGGTAGAACTCCCGGATGTTCGAGTCGGCCAGCAGCTCGTCACCGGACCCCGACCGGACCACCCGGCCCTGCTCCAGCACCAGCCCGTGGTCGGCGATGGCGAGCGCCATGGTGGCGTTCTGCTCCACCAGCAACACGCTGGTGCCCTGGGTGTTGATGTCGACGACGAGGTGGCGGATCTGCTCGACGACCAGCGGAGCAAGGCCAAGCGACGGCTCGTCGAGCAACAAGAGGCGGGGCGACGACATGAGCGCCCGGCCCATGGCCAGCATCTGCTGCTCGCCCCCGGACAGGTAGCCCGCGATCTGACGGCTGCGCTGCTTCAACACAGGGAACAGCTCCATCACTCGGTCGCGGCTCTCCGCCAAGCCCGCCCGGTTGGTGTAGGCGCCGGTGCGCAGGTTCTCGTCGACGGTCAGCTCGGCGAAGGTCCGGCGGCCTTCCATCACTTGGGCCAAGCCCGCTCGGACCCGTCGGGCGGGGTCGTCGTGCGTGATGTCGCGCCCGGCGAGCGTGATGCGCCCCTTGGTGACCTTGCCCCGGTGCACAGGGAGGAGGCCGGTGATCGCCCGGAGGAGCGTTGTCTTGCCGGCGCCGTTCGCCCCCAGCACGGCGACGATCTTCCCCGGGGGCACGGCCACGCTGACCCCGCGGAGCACGAGCACGACGTCGTTGTAGACGACCTCGAGGTTGGCCACCTCGAAGTCGTCCGCGGAGGCCTCCGCTCGGTCCCCGGCGCGCGGCGATGTCGCCCCCGCCACCCGCTGCTCGGCCATAGGTTGCCCCATGTGCTGGTCCCCCCGGATCTGGTGATCGCTACGTTAGTGACGTTCGTCGCATTGGGGGAGATGCAGTTCAGCATGTCGTCCGGACCGCGGGGCGAGCTCGACGAGCTGGGTCACGACGACGGGACGCCGGCAATGGATACCGGCTTGGTCTCCACATCGAACGACCCGAGCGAGGCCAGCACGACGGCGGTGTCGTCGACCGACAGGTCAGTGTTGAAGCTGACCATCGTCACTCCGTCGGACACCGTGCCCCTCGTCGACGCCCAGCTCTCCTCGGCTCGGCCCGAGAACGACCCGGCGCGGAACGGCTCGCCCCAAGCGATGCCGCGGCGGCCCATCTGGGCATGGCACCTGTCCGAGGTGACTCCCAGCGACAGCCACCCATCCGATACCGCCCCCAGGTCGCGGTAGTCGAGGCTGAGCCAGGGGCAGTGCTGGGGTAGCCCCATGGTCCCGTCACGGGTTGCCCGCGCGTCCGTCAGCGCCCAGCCGGCTGGCACCCGGCCCAGCTCGAGGGCCTCCACACCGGCGGCATCGAGGACATCGACTGGCACGGTGCCGCGTGCCGGGTCGCCGATCTCGGCCGGCGTGATGAGCTCGGGCTCTCCCAGCCGCTCGACGGCAAGCTCGACCACGAGTTGGGGATCATCGACCGGCGCGGAGCTCACGACGATGTGGTCGAGGTCGCCCGCCTCGTCGAGCACCAGTGACACCTCCGCTCCCGCCAAGAGATCGCCGTAGCGTAGGTGAGGGGTGTTCATCGGGACCGCGCCGTGGAGCGAACGGCGTCCGGTCGGGTCGGGCGGTTCGCTGCGCCGGTTGCCGGCTGACCGCACGACGTCGGCCACCAACGCGATGCCCAGTCGATTCGGCCGGGCCGCGTCGAAGGCGCCCGGTGAACGCAGTCGCGCCATGCCGGGCGACACGACCACCTCCCACGGCGCCTGGGCCAGCCCGCCGGTGCTCGACGCAGTGCGGCTCCACGCGGTTCGTCCAGACGTGACGGTCTCGACCGCCCGGCCTCTCGCATCGACCGCAACTTCCCGTGTGATGGAATGGGGCAGCAGCACCGCGCCCTCGACGGTCACATCCCGTGCGAGCCACGTCCCTGGCCGCATCGGGCTGGGCCCGGTGGCGTGCACCGAGCCGCGGTAGGCAAACGACCCGGCTTGTCCAAACCGCCGCACCGCTTCGGTGTAGGCGACATGAGCGGTGTCGGCTTGCGGACGCTCGTCGGAACCGTCGCCTCGACCGGCTCGCCCGCCACCATCTCGCATCAACACCAGCAGGCCCGATGCCACCAACCCGGCGAGCACGATGAAGGCAACCACCCGAGTCCACCGACTCGGCTCGCGGACGACCCGTCTCGAAGACGCGCCGCGACCGTAGCCGCGTCCGATGGATCTCGTTCTGCCCGCGCCCGCTCGCGCCAACGCGATTGGGCGCGGGCAGATGTTGGTGCGCAGGGGTGGCGGAACCCGTTGCCTCGGGTCGTACCATGCCCGGAGTGAGCGAGCGTCAGCGAGCGAACCATCGGTACAGTGCGTTACTCGCCGCGAAGCGGCGAAAGCTCGTTGCCGTGCCGGAGGCATGGCAATGAGCTTTCCCCAGCGCCGGCTGCGGCGGCTGCGCCGCACACCCGCCCTGCGCCGCCTCGTGGCCGAGACCCACCTGTCCGTCGACGACCTGATCGCGCCCCTGTTCGTGCGCGAGGGCATCGACGAGCCGGTGGCGATCACGTCGTTGCCGGGTGTGGTCCAGCACACCCGCGAGTCGCTGCGCAAGGACGTGCACGAGCTGGTGCAGCTGGGCGTGCCGGGGGTGATCCTCTTCGGCGTGCCGGCCGCCAAGGACGCCACCGGCTCTGGCGCCTGGGACCCCGACGGCATCGTCCAGGTGGCGCTGCGCGACCTGCGGTCCGACCTGGGCGACGAGCTCGTGATCATGGCCGACCTGTGCCTCGACGAGTACACCGACCACGGGCACTGCGGCGTCGTCGACGATGACGGCCAGGTCGCCAACGACGCCACCATCGACCTCTACGCTCGGGTGGCGGTCGCGCAGGCCGAGGCCGGCGCCGATGTGGTGGCGCCCAGCGGGATGATGGACGGCCAGGTGGCCGCGATCCGCGGGGCCCTCGACGAGGCCGGGTTCGAGCAGGTGGCGATCCTGGCCTACGCCGCCAAGTACGCCTCCGCGCTGTACGGCCCGTTCCGCGAGGCGGTGGACGTCACCATCGTGGGTGGCGGCGACCGCAAGGCCTACCAGCAGGACCCGCGCAACGGCCGCGAGGCGCTCGAGGAGATCCGCGCCGACCTGGCCGAGGGGGCGGACATGGTGATGGTCAAGCCCGCCGTCGCCTACCTCGACGTGCTGGCCGCCGCGCGGGCCGAGGTCGACGTGCCGCTGGCGGCGTACCACGTGTCCGGCGAGTACGCGATGGTCAAGGCCGCCGCCGAGCGGGGCTGGATCGACGGCCCCGCCGTCATGCTCGAGCACCTCACGGCCATCCGCCGCGCCGGTGCCGACATGATCCTCACCTACGCGGCGCGAGAGGTCGCCGAGTCGCTGAGGTGAGGCTGCCAGGACAGGGCCGCAACCATCCGCCTGCGAGGTCGAGTGAATAGCTGCCGCCAGACGTGGGCTATTTCCTCGGCCTCGGTGCGTTCGGGCCCCGGATCTACGTGACCGGCAACCACGAGCTCTTCGCCCGGGCCGAGCGGGTGATCCCCGGCGGCGTCAACAGCCCGGTGCGGGCCTTCCGGGCGGTGGGGGGCACGCCCTACTTCGTGGACCGGGCCGAGGGTGCCTACGTGTGGGATGTCGAGGGCCGGCGCTACGTCGACCTGGTGCAGTCCTACGGGGCGATCATCGCCGGCCACGCCCATCCCGCCATCGTGGAGGCGGTGCAGCGGACGGCGGCCGGCGGGACGAGCTACGGCGCGCCCACCGAGCGCGAGGTGCGGCTGGCCGAGGAGATCTGCGCCCGCGTGCCGTCGTGCGAGATGGTGCGGCTGGTGTCCAGCGGCACGGAGGCCACGATGTCGGCCATCCGGGTGGCACGCGGCTTCACCGGGCGACCGAAGGTCGTGAAGTTCGCCGGCAACTACCACGGCCACGGCGACCTGCTGCTGGCCGAGGCGGGCAGCGGGCTGGCGGCGCTCGGCCTGCCGGCCTCCGCCGGGGTGACGGAGGCGGCGGTCCACGACACCGTCGTCGTCCCCTACAACCGGGTGCCGACGCTCGACGAGCAGACCGCCTGCGTCATCGTCGAGCCCATCGCCGCCAACATGGGGCTGGTCCCGCCCGAGCCGGGCTTCCTGGCGGGCCTCCGGGCCGAGTGCGACCGGGTGGGCGCCCTGCTCGTCTTCGACGAGGTGATCACCGGCTTCCGGGTGGCCCGCGGCGGCGCGCAGGAGCTGTTCGGGGTCGCCGCCGACCTCACCACGATGGGCAAGGTCATCGGCGGCGGGCTCAACATCGGCGCCTACGGCGGACGGGCCGACGTGATGGGCGTGGTCGCGCCGCTGGGCCCCGTCTACCAGGCGGGCACGCTGTCGGGGAATCCCCTGGCCACGGCTGCCGGGCTGGCGGTGCTCGACCTGCTCGACGACGCCGCCTACGAGACGCTGCGGCGGACGGCCGAGTCCTTGGCTGCCGCCTTCGGGGCCGGGTTCGCGTCCGCCGGCGTGCCCGCCCACGTGCCGGTGGCGTCGACGCTCGTGGGGATCCACCTGGGGGACCGCCGCCCGATCGACTACGAGGGCGCCCGCGCCGCCGACGAGGCCGGCTACGCCAAGCTGTTCCACGGGCTGCTGGATGGGGGCGTCGCGCTGGCCCCGGGGGCGTACGAGATCATGTTCCCCGGGCTCGCCCACACCGACGAGGTGATCGGCGAGGTGGCGGCCGCCGTGGGGGACGCGCTGGCCGGCGGCTGATGGCCCGCACCTCCCAACGACGCCGACAATCCCCACAACCCCGACCTGATGCGCGTGTCGAGCGCACGGTGGCGCGGGTGCTCGCCGGCGCCCACCGGCTGCTCGAGACCGAGGGCCTCGGGAGCGTGACGTTCGGCCGGATCAGCCGTGAGACCGGCGTGTCGCGCACCACGCTCTACCGGCACTGGTCGAGCCCTTCCGACCTCGTGTCCGACGCCTGGGCGAGGGTGGCGCCCCCGAACAGGGTCGCCCACACTGCCGACCTCCAGGCCGACCTCGTCGGGCTGTTCCTGTCGGTCCGCGACGTCGTGGAGTCCGCCACCATGCGGCGCTCCCTGCCCGCCCTGCTGGTGTCGGCACAGCGTGACCCCGTCATCTCGACGTTGCACACGCGGTTCGTCCACGACCGCCGGCAGCCGATCGTCGAGCGCTTGCGGGCTGCCGCCGCCGAGGGCGCGATCGCCGCCGACGCCGATCCCGAGCTGCTGGTCGACCTGTTGTCGGGCCCGATCTTCTACCGCCAGCTGCTGCGCCGGACGCCCACGTCGGACGACGACGTCCGGGCGGTCGTCGCCGCGGTGCTGGCCAGCGTGAGCTGACCCAACGGCTTCACGTCACCCGGTGGGACCCCGCATCGGCTCGAGCGTGCAGTCCCAGGCGCCGGAGTCGAGCCGCGGCGGCTCGTCCATGAACTCGATGCGACAGTCGATGTCGTTGAGGAGCAGACCGAGGGTGACGGCGGGTTCGAAGTCGGCGCTCTTGGCATCGTCGGGGGTATCGGTCGTGAACGGGCGGAAGGCGACGATGCCGTTGAGCGCGGTGGCGCCGATCAGGAGCCACAGGAACGGCCGACGGTTGCGCTCGCTGGCCGCCACCCACAACACCAGGGCCAGGAGGCTGGGGAGCAGGTGTGCCAGCTTCCACGGCACCACGAAGAACAGGCCCTCGGTGACCACCGCGGCCAGGACCGCGAACCGCACCAGGGGATCGACCCCCCAGCGGCGCAGCGACCGGACCAGCGCCGGCAGCGCCAGCGCCACGACCACGATCAGCGCCAGGCCGGCGGCGGCGTAGCTCTTGACCCCGAACCGGCCCACGTTGTTGGCGAAGCTGCGCCAGCCCTCGGTGGCGGTGAGGAATCCGAAGGTGCGGTCGAACGCCAGCCACGACGGGATGAACAGGGCGGCGCCGAGCGGCAGCGCCACCGCCGCCGTGGTGAGGCAGCGGCGCCGGTGGGCCCGGTCCCAGCCGTCGGCGACGAGGAAGGCGACGACCGCGAGCACCGTGGTGCCGCGGCTCCCGATGGCCAGCCCGAACAGGACCCCCGCCAGGAGCGCCCGGTCCCGAAGGTGGGCCAGAGCCGCCCACACGAAGAATGCCAGCGCCCAGACGAAGTCGCCCGTGGACGTGCCGGCGATGAGCGTGACCGGCGAGGCGAGGAAGGCGAGGGCCACGAGGTCGCCGTTGTCGTGGCCCCACACCCGCACCAGCCGGGCGATCCCGACGACTGTCAACGCCAGCGCCGCGCCCGTGGCCAAGTTGACGAGGATGTGCCCGCCCACCGGGTCGAGCAGGCCGACGATCGTCTCGACCACGGGCACGCCGGGGTTGCGGGAGGGGGCGTAGTCGCCGTCGCGGATCCGCTCCCCGGCCAGCAGCACGTCGCCGACGTCGATGTCCGTCCCGTAGCCCAGCCAGAAGATGGGCAGGGCGACGACGGCGGTGATGGCCAGCAGGGCTGTGTCCGACAACCCGCCGGGCGCCCCCCGATCGGCGGCCGGCCCGGTGTCGGTGGCGGCGGGGGCGGCCGAAGACATCGGCGCGCCAAGGTAGTGGGCGCAACTTGGCCACATGGCTGGTAGCAAGGGGAAGTGTGATCGCCGACGAGATCCCCGACCGCCTCGGACCGCTCACCGACGCCGCCCAGGCGGCCCTTGCCGAGCTGACCGAACGGGACGCCGTCGCCCGCACCTGGGCGCGTGACCACACCCTGTGGCGGGACGATCCCACGGAGATCAGCGACCGGCTGGGCTGGCTCACCGTGGTGCCCGACATGGTGGCCGGGCTCGACGACATGCGGGCCACCTGCGCCCGCCTCGCCTCCGACGTGGACCACGTGCTGCTCGCCGGCATGGGTGGATCCAGCCTGTTCCCCGAGGTCGTCGCCCGCTCGATGCCGCCGGACTCGAGGGCCCCGACGCCGCACATGCTCGACACCACCGTCCCGGCCGCCATCGCCCGCCTCGGCGCCGAGCTGCCGCCCGAGCGGACGCTGCACATCGCGGCGTCCAAGTCCGGCACCACCCTCGAGACCCGCAGCCACCTGGCGTGGGCCTGGGAGCGCCACCCCGACCCGGCGCGGTTCGCCGTCATCACCGACCCCGGCAGCGAGCTCGCCGCGCTGGCCCAGGAGCGGGGCTTCGCGGCCGTGTTCGAGAACCCGCCCGACATCGGCGGGCGCTACTCGGCCCTGTCGCGGTTCGGGCTGGTGCCGGCGATCCTGGCCGGGGCCGACGTCGACGGGCTGCTGGCCTCGGCGTCGGGCATCACCGAGTCCCTGCGGACCGCACCCCCCGCCAATCCCGCGGCCCGCATGGCGGCGACCATGGCGGCGGCGGTCCGGGAGGGACGCGACAAGCTGACCCTGGTCGTCCCCGACGAGCTGGCGATGTTCGGCCTTTGGCTCGAGCAGCTGCTGGCCGAGTCGACCGGCAAGGACGGCACCGGCGTCGTCCCGATCGTCGGCGAACCCCTGGGCGACCCGGCGGTGTACGGGGACGACCGGCTGTTCGTGGCCGTGGCGGAACCTCCCTTGCGGGCCGCCGGCCGGCTCGACGCGCTGGCCGCGGCCGGGCACCCGGTGGTCCTGTTGCCCAGCGGCGCCACCTTCGCCGACCTGGGTGCCCAGGTGCTCCTGTGGGAGCTGGCTACGGCCCTGGCCGGGGCGCTGCTCGGCATCCACCCGTTCGACCAGCCCGACGTGGCGGCGGCCAAGGCGGCCACCGCCCGGGTGCTGGCCGAGGGTCCGCCCGACCTCCCGCTCACGCCACTGGACGAGCTGCTGGACCGGGTCGAGGTGGGCGACTACCTCGCCATTCAGGCGTTCGTCGACCCCGGGAGCCCGGCGGTCGCCGACATCGAGGCCGCCCGTGTGGCCCTGCGCGATCGCCTGCGGGTGGCCACCACCGTCGGGCTCGGGCCCCGGTTCCTGCACTCCACCGGCCAGCTCCACAAGGGCGGGCCCGACACGGGCGTGTTCGTGCAGGTGGTGGGCGAAGCCGCCGACGGCGCCGGCGACGTCCCGATTCCCGGCGAGGCCTACGGGTTCGGTGCGCTCGAGCACGCCCAGGCCGACGGTGACCTGGTGACGCTGAGGGAGCGCAAGCGCCGGGCGGGGCGTGTCCGGCTGGACGAGCTCTCGGAGGTCGTTCCGTGAAGATCGGGATGGTGGGGCTCGGCAAGATGGGCGGCAACATGGCCGCCCGCATCCAGGCCGCCGGGCACGAGGTGGTGGGGTACGACGCCTTCAGTGACGCCTCCGAGGTGTCGTCGCTGGCCGAGCTGGTCGAGCGGCTCGACGCGCCCCGAGTGGTGTGGGTCATGGTCCCGGCCGGCGACCCCACCGAGGGCGTCGTCACCGAGCTGGCGGGCCTCCTGCAGCCCGGCGACGTCGTGATCGAGGGCGGCAACTCCCACTGGCACGACTCCGTCCGCCGCGGCAAGGAGCTCGGCGGGCGGGGCATCGGCTTCGTCGACGCCGGCACCAGCGGCGGCGTGTGGGGCCGCGCCGAGGGCTACTGCCTGATGGTCGGGGGCAGTCCGGAGCACGTGGCGGTGGCGCAGCCCATCTTCGACGCCCTGAAGCCGCCCGACGGTGGGTTTGTGCACACCGGCGGCGTCGGGACCGGGCACTTCACCAAGATGGTCCACAACGGCATTGAGTACGGGCTCATGCAGGCGTACGCCGAGGGCTACGAGCTGCTCGACCGGTCCGGGCTCGACATCGACGTCCTGGGCGCGCTCGACGCCTGGCGGGAGGGGTCGGTGGTGCGGTCGTGGCTGCTCGACCTGCTGGTGCGGGCGCTGCGGCAGACGCCGGATCTCAAAGGCATCGCCGGTGTCGCGCAGGACTCCGGCGAGGGGCGCTGGACCGTGCAGGAGGCCATCGAACGGGGCGTCGCCACCCCGGTCATCAGCGCCGCGCTGTTCGCCCGCTTCGTCTCCCAGGAGGAGGATTCGATCGCCATGAAGACCATCGCCGCCCTGCGCAACCAGTTCGGCGGCCACGCGGTGCTGGCCGAGGCCGAGGACGCCGTCACCGACCGGGCCCAGGCAGCAACGGAGTCGTAGTCATGTCCAACCGCCCCTGCAGCGACGCGCTGGTGCTGTTCGGCGCCACCGGAGACCTGGCCCACAAGAAGATCTTCCCCGCCGTCTACGAGATGGAGCGGGCCGGCCGTTGCGGCATGCCCGTGATCGGCGTGGCGTCCCGGGAGTGGGACGACGACCAGCTCCGTGGCCGCGCCTACGACGCCATCAGCGCCTCCACCAAGGGCGCGGTCGACGAGCGGGCCTGGAAGGAGCTGGCCGGTCGGCTCACGTACGTGAGCGGCGACTATCGAGAGGGCTCCACGTTCCAGCAACTGGCCGACAAGCTGCAAGGGTTCGAGCGGCCGCTGTTCTACCTGGCCATCCCGCCGGCGCTGTTCGACGACGTGGTGCAGGGCCTGGCCCACGTCGGGCTGACCGGCGAGGGATCGCGGGTGGTGGTCGAGAAGCCGTTCGGCCGCGACCAGGCGTCGGCCGCCGAGCTCAACGAGGTGCTCCACCGGGTGTTCCCCGAGGAAGCGATCTTCCGCATCGACCACTTCCTGGGCAAGGAGTCCGTGGAGGACCTGTTGGTGTTCCGGTTCGCCAACTCGATGCTCGAGCCGCTGTGGAACCGCAACTACATCTCCAGCGTGCAGGTGACGATGGCCGAGCCGTTCGGCGTGGAGGAGCGGGGCAGGTTCTACGAGTCGGTGGGCGCCCTGCGGGACGTGTTCGAGAACCACCTGCTGCAGGTGATCGCCCTGCTGGCGATGGAGCCGCCGGTGTCCGCCGACGAGAACGCGCTCAGCGACGAGAAGGTGCGGCTGTGGCGACAGATCCGGGCCATCGACCCGGCCAAGGTGGTGCGGGGGCAGTACCGCGGCTACAGCGACGAGGCCGGTGTCGAGCCCGGCAGCGACGTCGAGACGTTCGTGGCGTTGCAGCTCGAGATCGAGTCGTGGCGCTGGGCCGGCGTGCCGTGGCTGGTCCGCACCGGCAAGTACCTGCCGGTGCACGCCACCGAGGCGGTGATCACCTTCACCGACCCGCCCCGGTTGCTGTTCGCCAAGGCCGGCTCGATCCACCCCCAGCCCAACCGGCTGCGCTTCCGGCTGGGCCGGGACGACGGCGTCACCCTGCAGGTGCAGGCCAAGGCCCCGGGGGAGGACCTGGTGAGCCGGCCCGTCGACCTGGAGGTGTCGTACGAGCGGCTGTTCCCGCACCGCCAGGAGGCGTACCAGCGCCTGCTGGAGGACGCCATCGAGGGCGACCACCGCCGCTTCGGCCGGGCCGACGGCGTGGAGGAGCAGTGGCGCATCGTGCAGACCGTGCTCGACACCCCGCCCGCGGTCGAGCTCTACCGCCGCGGCACCTGGGGCCCCTCCAGCGCCGAGACCCTCGCCGCCCCCTCCGGCGGCTGGATCGAGCCCATCGCCGAGGGGTGAGGGTTTCGCCTCGCAACCAGAGGTTGCGAGGCGAGTCTTTGGTCGCCGCCTGGCGGCGGCGTCGATTGCCGGTCGCTCGACCGGCAAAGCCGGCTCGAGCGACGGTGGGGGGCTCCGGCAGGAGCCTCTGCCCCCCACGCCCCCCGCCCCGGCCGTGGGTGGCTAGGCCGCGGCGGGGTCGGGGACCATGCGGGCGATGCGGGCAACCGAGCGGTAGGCGGCCTCGGCCGGTCCCAGCTCGTCGTCACGCAACAGGTTGGCCATGATCCGCAGCACCCACTCCATGAGGCTCTGCGAGCGCATGCCCACCCGGGTCAGCTCCCGCATCAGCACCGGCTGGCCGATGACCTTGGCGAAGTTGCGGGCCACCTTGAAGTAGAGGCCGTACTCGTCGTCGAGCAGCGTGGTGTAGCGCTGCAGCGGCTGCGCGGTACCCGAGACGATGGCCTCGTCGATGAGGTCGGCCGCCATGCGGGCGGTCTCGTAGGCGTAGTCGATGCCCTCGCCGTTGAACGGGTTGATCGACCCGGCGGCGTCGCCCACGATCAGCCAGTTGGGGCCGACCTTGGGGTCGACGGACCCCGCCATCGGCAGCCGCCCGCCGGTGGGCGGGGCCAGCATGGCGTCGGGGTCGATGCCCCAGCGCTCGGGCGCGGTCGCCGCCCACTCGGTCATGAGGTGCGTGGTGTTGACGTCGCGGTAGCCCTTGAACGTCGACAGCAGGCCGATCCCCACATTGATGGTCCCGTCGCCCAGCGGGAAGATCCAGCCGTAGCCCGGCAGCGTGCGGCCCTCGCGGTCGTGCACGTCGAGGCACGACTCGATCCAGGGATCGGCCGACGCCGGGCTCTCGAAGTAGCCCCGGATGGCGATGCCCTGCGGGTACGCCTTGTTGCGGGCCGTGCCCAGCGCCCGGCCGAAGCGCGACAGCGAGCCGTCGGCCACCACCACGTAGCGGGCGTGGATCTCGCGGGTCTCGCCCGTCTCCTTGTCCTTGGCCAGTGCGCCGGTCACCAGGCCGTCCCGCACCAACGGGCCCAGCGCCTCCGTGGACGCCTGCACGGTGGCTCCGGCACCCACCGCCTGCTCGGCCACCATCTGGTCGAGGTCCCGCCGGCGGACGACGTAGCCGTAGCTGGGAAACACCGGATGGTCGGGCCACGGCAGCTCCAGCGTGATGCCGTGGGCGACCGCCCGTAGGCCGTCGTGGCGATGGTGGCGGGCGGCGATGGCCGGCTCCAGTCCCATCTCGCGCAGCTGGTGGACGGCCCGGGGCGTGAGCCCGTCGCCGCAGGTCTTGTCCCGGGGAAAGGCCTTGCGCTCCAGCACGCACACGTCGTGGCCGGCCTTGGCCAGCCAGAACCCGGCGGCGCTCCCCGCCGGACCGCCCCCGACCACGAGGACGTCGTGCCGCTGACGGTTCTCGGCACTGGAATGGCCGCGATGGCGACCAATCCCGTGGCGAGAACGCGTCGTCACCCGCCCAGCTCGCTCTCGTCGACCCCCGCCTCCTGGGACAGCGGCCCCAGGCCCGGCTCCGCACCGCCGGGGCCCTCTGCCTCGGCGAGCGTCGTCTCCCCCCGGGCGACGGCCCACAGGCCGGCGTAGTCGGGGTTCTCCTCGGACACGTCCTCGCCGGCGAGCTCTCGTTCGTGCAGCACGATCTGCGCGATCTGTTGGTCGTCGAGCTGGCCGCCGAACGCTGGCATCGTCCCGCCGCCACCGACCGGCTTCTCGTTCGCGCCGTAGGTCGCGCCCGGCCAGCCGTCGGTGCCGAGCTTCACCCACATCACGTGGTCCCGCCAGTCGGGCCAGGTCTGGACGACGGCACCATCGACGAACGCCGGTGCGCTCACACCTTGCCCGCTGGCGCCGTGACACGAGGCGCAGTCGGCGACGAACGCCTCCGTACCCAGCACCAAGGGGTCGGTCTCACCGGTGGGCGGCGGCTCCAGCGTGCGGACGTAGACATAGCCCCAGATCGGCAGGGCGGCGAGCACCGGCATCGCCCAGTAGGGGATGCGCTTGCGGCTCTTGGCCGCCTGGATGTAGGCGGGCTCGGGCTTGGGGGGCGCGGCCTTCGCCTCCTCGACGGCGGCGGCCGGCGCCTCAGCGGGGGTGGCGGCCGGGGCCGCGGGCACCGGTGCGGACGTCGCGGGCTCCGCTTCCTCGGCGGCACCTTCGGCCGGGGCGCTCGCCGGCGTCTCGCCGCCCCCCAGGCCCAGGGCGGCCCGACGCTCGCGTGAGCGCTTGAGAAGGTGCTCGGGGATCTCGGTCAACGCAGCCTCCGCGGACGATTCCGCGGGTCACTCTATGCAGGTCCAAACGACGGGCACCAAGACCGAGAGTCGCCCCGGGCACCGCCTGACCCCAATGTGATTGCGTTCGAGGTGGCGTGGTAGACCAGGCCACGTTGCCGGTCCCCCGTCGTCCGGTACTGTTCTATGTGAGCGATTTCACGAGGAGTCGCGAGCCAGATGGTCGCCTTCATAACCGAGGTCGTGATCGGCGTGTTGGGCGTCGTTGCCGTGATCCTCTACGGCCGGCGCCGCCCGATCGGGGCGCCCCTGTCGTGGGGCCAGGCGATGTTGGCCGCGACCTACGCCATGTTCATGTTCTTCTGGTGGTACGCGGTGATCCCCCACCAGTGGCTCACCTGGGCAAGCGCCGAGCTGGGCTGGACCGTCGACAACATCCTCATGGAGCCCAACAGCTTCCAGCCGCTCACCATCAACATGCAGGCGATCCGCGACATCGTGGTCGTCCTCATCTACGGCGTGGGCATCGCCCTGCACGTCGGCGTGTGGGCGCTGTGGAACGATCGGGCCAAGCCCCGGCCCGTGGTGGTCCCCGCCTCCCGGTACGGTCGCCCCCTGGTGAAGAAGGGCTGAAGAAGCGATGGCGAAGAACGACGCCAACCCGCCCATGCCGGAGTTCCGCGACGACTACGTCCTTCAAGAGGTCGACGCCGCGTGGCTCTCCAAGGCGGTCAAGCCCAAGCAGTTCATCCACATCGACCAGTCCGAGTGCATCATGTGCGAGGGCTGCGTCGACATCTGCCCGTGGAAGTGCATCCACATGGTCACGCCCGACGCCATCGACCAGGCCGTCGGGGTCGACCAGCCGGGTGAGGATCCCTCCGATCACGTGATCTTCACGATCGACGACGACGTGTGCACCCGCTGCGCGCTGTGCGTCGACCGCTGCCCGACGGGCGTCATCATCATGGGCAAGGTCGGCGACCCGGTGGCGGCCGGCGACGCCCACCAACGCACCAACACCCACGGCTACGGCTACGGCATGCGCCTCGGATAGGAGACCTCGTGGCCAAGACGATGGAGCCGAAGGTCCCGCTGCGGGAGCGGGTCGAGTCCACCCTCAAGGGGCTGCCAGACCAGATCCAGGGGTCGCAGGCGTGGAACTCGATCTTCCGCCCGGGCTCGATCTTCCGGAAGGG
The DNA here is from genome assembly GCA_035641315.1 of Acidimicrobiales bacterium. GTDB lineage: Bacteria > Actinomycetota > Acidimicrobiia > Acidimicrobiales > VFJN01 > DASQUK01. Next base: position 70,179 of record DASQUK010000057.1, read on the forward strand.
CTACAACGACAGCCCCCGGAACCGGTCCTACGTGATCATGAACAGCGTCCTCTACCACCTCCACCCGGTGAAGGTGAAGAGGCACGCGGTCAAGGTCAGCTACACGCTGTGCCTGGGTGGGCTGAGCTTCTTCCTGTTCATCCTGCTGACGGTCACCGGCATCTTCCTGATGTTCTTCTACCGGCCGACCGCGGCGCAGGCGTGGGACGACATCTACACGTTGCACACGTCGGTCACCTTCGGCCTGTTGGTCCGCAACATGCACCGCTGGGCGGCGCACCTGATGGTGATCTCCGTCTTCCTGCACATGGCGCGGGTCTTCTACCACGGCGCCTACAAGCCGCCCCGCGAGTTCAACTGGGTGATCGGCGTGATCCTGCTCACGCTGACACTGCTGCTCAGCTTCACCGGCTACCTGCTGCCGTGGGACCAGCTCGCCCTGTGGGCCGTCACCGTGGGCACCAACATGATGGGCTACACGCCGGTCTTCGGCGACCAGGTGCGGTTCGTGCTGCTGGGCGGTGCCGAGATCGGCACCGACACGCTGTTGCGCTGGTACGTGCTGCACGTGCTGTTGTTGCCGTTCGTCCTAGTGGTCTTCTTGGCCATCCACTTCTGGCGAGTCCGCAAGGACGGCGGCATCTCCGGGCCGCTGTGAGGCATCCGACATGACCGAGATCCCCGAGCACTTGCGCAAGCGGGCGGAAGAGGCCCGCAAGAAGGCCGAGGCGGCCAAGGGCGGCGGTGGCGCGCCCGCGGGCGCGGCCGCCGATGCGGGCGCCGGTGATGCGGGCGAGGGCGCCGGCGGCGAGGCGCCGCAGAGCGAGGCCGCCAGCCGCATCCCGGCCCACCTGCTCGAGCGCTC
>DASQUK010000058.1:0-19199 GCA_035641315.1 Acidimicrobiales bacterium
AACCCGCCGACAGGCGGGCGGGGTCGACCGCCGCGGCGGCCGCCGCCAGCCCGTCGGGATCGCGGGTCGCCACGCCCGACGTGAACGGCAGGGCGGCGCGAACCGCCCGGCGCATCCAGCTGACCACCAGTGGGCCGTGACTCGGCTCGCGCTCGGGATCGACGACCCGGTGCGACGCGATCTGCACGGCAGCCCGCCGCACCCGCTCCGCATCGGGCTCTATGCCCTCGGCCCGGGCCCGGTGGACCAGGTGGGATGCCACCAATCCCAGCTCGTCCGCACCGCGCGCCACCGATGCCACCAGGGCGGGAACGGCGGTGGCCAGCAACCACAGCGGTGTCCGCCGGGCGAGGAAGCCGAGCCCTGGGATCCGCCCGGCGGCCCGCAGCCCGAGCGCGGCGGCGGTCGCGCCCCCGAGGGCCGGTGTCGCCGGCCGCTCGGCGAGCGCCCGGGCCAGCGCGTCCCGATCGGCCACCGCCCGGGGCGCCGCCAACGCGTCGCCCACCATGCGGCGGGTGAGCGACCGCCCCGCACCCTCGACGGCGTCCCCGACCGTGGCCGCCGACGCCGTACCGGCCCGGCCCACGGCGTCGACCGCCGCCTGCACCACCCGTAGGACGTCGTCGCTGACGCGGGCATCATCGGAGCGGTCGGCCTTCATCCGACCGCCACGCTATGGCATGGCGCCCAGCTGGCGTCGGACGCGGCGACGGGAGGCATCAAGGCCTCCCGTCGCTCTACTTCTTCGGAAAGATCGATCCAGCCTGTCGTGCCGGGAGGGACGAGGCCCCAGCAGCTGCATCGACGGTGGACTGGTTGGCTTCCACCGAGTGGTCCGAGGCCGCTCAGCGGCCAGCCACCTCCAGGGTCCCATGACTAGTGTCATTCATGCGTTGGACCACCTCCTTTCTCTGGTACCGGGCAGGCTACCAACGCCGCTCCGGATCGCACCGGCGTTTTCGGGCGTCAGGAGGTGGGGATGTCGGCGACCGGTTCCGGCCCCGTGTCGGGGTCGAAGGGCCGCAACGACAACAGCAGGGTGGCGAGGTCGCTGACCGACAGGTCGGTCTGGAATCCGACGAGCCGCTATCCGGCCGGGACCCGTCAGAGCTCCAGCGGCCGCACGCCCGCGGCTTGCAGGGCATCGACCGGCACCGTGCGCCGCAGGGCGGCCGGGCCGGTGTCGGGAGGGGCGATGTCCTGCGGTTCGTCGTGACCGGAGATGTCGAGGTCGACGACCAGCAGCGGGTCGAAGCCGGGCCACAACAGCTGGACGTGGACGATGTCGCCGGCGTCGTCCACGCTGAACAGCACGTCGGCGCCCGGGAACGGGCCGGCCGGGCTGTTACTCAGCTCGCGTTCCCGTAACGTCGCCCGGATCACGCGGCGGCCGGCAGCGTCGGGCGCCTCGCCGCGGGGATCGCCGGCAGTACGCAACGCGTAGGCCACGGTCGCAGCGTCCAGCCAGTCCTCGCCTGCCATGGCGACCCGCCCGTCCCAGGGTGCGCCCGCGAGCGCGGTGGCGTTCGGCGCGGAACGGCGCCAGACGGTGCCTCCCGATCTCAGCGTCTCGACCCAACGGTCGTTGGCGTCGACCGCCACGTCACGGGCCAGATCGCGGCTCAGGATGACTGCGCCCTCGACGTCCACCTCGCCGGCAATCCACGGCCCCGCGCGCAACGGACTGGCTCCGGCACCCCGCACCGAGCCCCGGTAGGCGAAGGACTCGATCTCGCCGAACCGCAACAGAGCCTCGGCGAACGCCGCCCGAGTTGCGGCCGCCGGCAAGTCACCCGGCGTGTCCCGCGGCTCGTCGTCGGCGTCGGCGGCCGGGGTGGACGGAGCGGGATCACCGTCCCGCAGGGCCCACACGAGCCCTCCTGCCACCAACCCCAGGACGGCGACGACCGCCACGACGCGGGACCAGCGGCCGGGCTCGTGCACGACTCGGCTGGACGACGCGCCCCGACCGGCGGCGCCGTTGCCCGATTCGGCCGCCCGGGGTTCCGCCGTGACCCGGGACTCGATGGGGATGGGGGCCGGATCGGCCACCGATCCAGTGTCCCACGCAGTCAGGAGGACGGGAGATCAGGCGAAGAGGCCCTCGCCCAGGAAGGCGCCGCTCTCGGTGACGCCGGGGAGGGCGAAGTAGAAGCCACCGCCCTCGGGGAGGATGTACTCCTCCAGCGGCTCGCCGGCGAGCCGGGCCTGGGTGTTGAGGAACTGCGACATCCGCCGCTGGAAGGAGACGAACGCCAAGCCCTGGTCGAGCTGACCGTCGCCGTCGAAGCCCCGGGAGAAGCTCAGCCCCGAGCGGAAGATCAGGTCGTCTTCGGTCTCGGGCGTGCGGGGATTGGCCAGCCGGATGTGTGCGTCGAGCGGCGTGACGTCCCCGTCGGGGTCGTCGGTGTAGTCGGGCACGTCGGTCTCGACCTCGCCGGTGAACGGCGCGCCCGACTCCTTGCGCCGCCCGATGATGTCCTCCTGCTCGGCCAGGCGGGTGCGGTCCCAGAACTCGACGAACATCCGGATCACCCGCACCACGTGGTACGTCCCGCCGACGGCCCAGGCGGGCTCGTCGTCGTCGGGCTGCACCCACACGTACCGATCCATCACCGCGTCGTCGGAGGGGTCGAGGTTGGCGGTGCCGTCGATGAACCCCATCAGGTTGCGCTTGCCGGCCTCGCCCGGCTTGGCCCGGGTGCGGCGGTTGTAGCCGTCGAGCATCCAGTGCAGCGCCATCGTGCCGCGGGTGGCCCGCGCCAGTTGGCGCAGCGCGAAGAGGTTGACGTCCTCGTGGGCGCTGGTGACGGTGAGGAGCAGATCGCCGTGGGACCGCTCGGGGTCGAGCCGGTCGTTGGCCAGGAAGGGCATCTTCTCCAAGGCCCGGGGCTTGCGGTCGGCCAGGCCATAGCGGTCGTCGAACAGCGACGCCCCCACCGAGACCACGACCGACAGGTCCGACGGCGGGGGCGGATTGCCGACCGTGCCGGTGTAGAGCGGCGGATACGCGGGGTCGCGCTCGTCGTAGGGCTTGCCCGACATGAGCCGCTCCGACTCGGCGGTGAGCGCCTCGAACGTCTCTCGCAGCTCGGCACGGTCGTCGGCCGTGACCGTGAACGCCGCCAGCAGGCCCTGCTCGTTGGCGGGATGGGTGATCCCGGTCTGGTGCGGTCCCCGGAGCGGCAGGTACCGGGCGCCGCCGTCGAGGCTGCCCGCTCCTCCCGTCATCGCTCGGCCGCCCTCAACGTCCGAGGACGAATCGGCGCACCCCGCCGCGACCGCACCACCCAGGCCGGCGGCAGCGGTGCCCGCAAGCCCGCCGACCAGGAACCGACGGCGGGAGACATGTAGGTCGGCCGTCAGACCGACGCCATCACGGGGCGGCGGGCGGGGGTCGGGCCGGAAGCTCATCGGCGGTGGTGCGCTCCCATCGCGGGTCAACCCTCGAGGCCGAGGACCCCGGCCACCGTCGCCAGGTTCTCGGACAGCTCCGCCAGCGTGGTCTGCATGTCGGTCTTGTCGGCGTCGGTGAGCGCGCTGTACGGCTGATAGCCCTCTGCGGCCCGGTAGGCGCCGAGCTGTCCCTCGAGCTCGTCGAACAGGCTCTCGATGGAGGCGACCAGATCGGGGTCCTCGGCCTCGATGGCCGGCTCCATCAGCTCGAAACCCTTCTCGGAACCCTCGACGTTGGCGGCGAAGTCCCACAGGTCGGTGCCCGAGTAGCGATCCTCCTCGCCGGTGATCTTGCCGGTCGACACCTCCTCGATCAGCTCTGCCGAGCCCACCGCCAGCGCCGCGGGCGGGATCTCCATGCCCTCCAGCTCGGTCTCGAGGGTCTGCAGGTCAGCGTCGAGCTTGTCGGCGAAGGCGGCGCCGCCCTCAGTGGTGCCCTGCTCCCACAGCAGGTACTCGAGGCGGTGCCAACCGGTGAAGTTCGGATCGTCGACGCCCTCGAAGTCGTCGACGCGGGCGTCGACGGCGCCGTCGATCTCCTCGACCAGGCCGGCGATGGGCTCGATGCGCTCCCAGCCCTGGCGGGAGGGGGCGTAGGCCGCCTTGGCGGCCTCGACGTCTCCGGCGCGCACGGCGTCGGTGAACGTCGTGGTCGCGGCGATCGTCTCGTCGACCTGCTCGAGGACCCAGGTCCGGTACTCCGACACCGCCTCGGTCACGAGGGGGTTGTCGGTGGAGGATCCCTCGACCTCTCCGGCGATGCCACTGCCCGAGGCACCCTCGGACGCGCTGCCGCTCCCCGACCCGCTGCCAGACCCCGACGGGCAGCTGGCGCTGGCCGAGCCGGAGGCCGAGCCGGACGCGCTGGCGGAGGCCGATGCGGAACCCGACGCGCTGGCCGACCCCGAGGCGCTGCCCGAGCCGCCGCATTCGCCGAAGCTGCGGACATCGGCCCCGTCGTCGTCGCCGCAGGCGGCCCCCAGCGTGGCCAGTACCAGCGACAGTGCGGTGGCGGTGATGATGCGATGACGACCCAAGGTGTCCTCCAGCGTCTGCGGTGCGGAGGCCGCATGGTAGGGACCCTTATCAGCTAGAGCAAGGAATGCTCGTCGCCCTGCGGACAGGCCGGCGAGCGAGAGCGCGAATGCGCGTCGGCCGGCACCGACCGGTTCCACCCGGACGCCACGATGGCTCCAACCTGTGGGTGAACTGTGGGTCTCACTGTGGAGAACACGGCGGAAGCTGGGGATGACCAAGAAAGTCTGGGGATTGCCTGGGGATTGCGAAAACGGCCCTTGACGTGGGGTTTCGCACCGCGCAAGATGCTGCACGTCCACCACAAAGGCACGGGCAAAGGATGCGACCGGGGGCTTCGGTTCTCGGACAAGTCCGGCGCACAAGCCAGCGTGGCGGACCGGAAGGATTGCCGATGGAGACGGTCGAGGTGGGGCGCCCGCCGAGGTCGGATCCGGGCCCACTGCGGGGCGCCCTGCAGGGGTCGGCGCTTCTGGCGGCACCTCTCGTGTCGCCGGGATCGGCCAAAGCATCCAACCGTAAAGGCCCCGAGCAGCGGACCGGCCAACTCCGGTCTGACGCTCGGGGCCTTCCATTTCCCGGCGTCGAGAGTACCCCGCCACGGGCACCGGAAAGCGGACCCCTCCCCCTGGTTTGCCACCGTCGCCACACCTCCCTACGTACGTAGACGGGGCGGCATAGGCATCTACGTAGCTGCCGGCGCCACGAATGCGCAGGCTGTCCGATGCGGCGAGCTACCTCAGTGGCGCACGCTGGTTCCATGCTCACGGACTACGAATTCACCAGGACCCTCGTCGCCGACCGCCAGCACGACCTCCAGCGTCAGGCCTCCCGTTGGCGGCTGGCCCGCCTCGGTGGGCGCCACCGCAACGGGCGCCGCACCCGGCCCAGCCGGCGGGCCGCGTCGGCCGGACTCTGATCCGAGGATCCGGGCCGATCACCGACGGCTCGCCCTACGCTCGGGTGATGCTCGTGGGACGCTCCGGGCTCTCGCCGGTCATGGTCGGCCGCGCGGCCGAGCTGGACCGCCTGGTCGGCTTGGTCGACAGCCGCCCCCATCCCTCGGTCGCCCTCGTGGCCGGCGAGGCCGGCATCGGCAAGACCCGGCTCGTGCAGGAGCTGGTGGCACGGGTGCCGGCGGGCACGCTGGTGCTCGCCGGTCAGGCCGATCCCGGCGCCGAGAGCCGGCCCATGGAGCTGTTCATCGACGCGCTCGGCTCGCTGGCGACTTCCGAAGGGCCCGACCGCCACGACCGCCACGACCCGGCGCTGCTCGAGGCCGTCCAGGACGCCAACGGCACCGCCGACGAGCGGGTGCGGGCCGGTGCCGAGCTGGTGCGGCAGCTGACCGGGGGCGTCGCCGGGGTGGTCGTGTTCGAGGACCTCCACTGGGCTGACTCCGAGAGCCTCAGCGTGTTCGAGCAACTGGCCGAGCCCGGCGGCGGGCGCCTGCTGCTGGTCGGCACCTACCGCCCCGACGGCTTGTCGCGCCGGCATCCCGCGTCCGGGCTGCTCCCCCGGCTCGAACGCCGCCATTCGATCACCCACATCCAGCTCGGCCGCCTCAGCCCCGCCGACGTCAACGCGTTCCTCACCGCCGTCTACGGCGAGGTGCCGTCCTTCCCCGTGGTCGACGCGCTCCACGCCCGAACGGGCGGGAACCCGTTCTTCCTCGAGGAGCTGGTGGCCAGCGCGGGCGATGCCCCGTGGCAGGAGTTGGCCGACATGCCGCTGCCCTGGACGGTGGCCGAGCTGGTCCGCGGGCAGCTCGACGAGCTCGACCCCGAGGTCCGCGGACTCGTCACGGCGGCTTCGGTGCTCGGCCGCCGGGTCACCTTCGACGTGCTCGCCCACGTGACCCAGACGCCCGAGGACCGCCTCATCACGCTGCTACGGGCCGCCGTCGACAGCGGCCTGCTGGCAGAGTCCGAGCCCGACGTGTTCACGTTCCATCACGACCTGGCGCGCGAGGCCATCAAGGAGGGGCTGCTCGGGCGGGAGCGCCGGCGGCTCCAGGAGGCCGCGTTCAACGCCCTGCGCGCGCTGGGCAGCCAGGACCACCTCGCCCTCGCTCAGCACGCCCGCGGGGCCGGGCGCTACGACGACATGGTCGCCGAGGCCCGGGTGGGCGCCCGGGAGTCCCTCGCCCGGGGATCTACGTACCAGGCCCGCCACCTGGCGGAGATCGGGTTGAGCGAGGCCGAGGACGACCTCGAGCTGCTCGCCCTCGCCGCCCGGGCCTGCTGGCTGGTCGGACTGGTCGACGACGCCGGCGCGCACTGCGACCGCTGGCTCCGGCTGGCCCGCGACCGCGGCGACGCGAGCGAGGAGGCGGCCGCCCTCAGCCAGCGGATGCGCATCGCCCGGGAGGCCGGCCAGATCGAGGCCATGGGGGCGTTCACCGACCAGCTCATCGGCATCATCGACCGGCTGCCGTCCGACGAGGACCGGGCGCGGGCCATGGCCGCCGTCGCCCAGTCGTTCATGCTGCGCGACCAGATCGAGCCCACCTACGAGTGGGCGGACAAGGCCACGAGCCTGGCCGAGGGGCTCGACCTAAGCGATGTGCGCCTGGCGGCGATGGTCGACAAGGGCACGGCCATGCTCAACGCCGGCGACCGCGAGCTCGAGGGCCGCCGCCTGCTGGAGGCCGCCGCCGAGGAGGCCGAGCGGACCGGGGAGCACGTGCTGGCGGCCCGGGCGCTGAACTACCTGGTGTGGGACGCCCGCCGCTGGAGCGACGCCTCCGAGGTGCGCGAGATGATCGGGCGCGCCCACCGCCACGCCGAGGCCGCTGGCCTCGAGCTGGTGGCCGCCATCGACCTGGCGGCCAACCAGGCGCATCTCGAGGCCGCCGAGGGCGACCTCGACGCGGCCATCGCCCAGCTCGACCAGGCCCGCTACACGTCGGCCGGCAACGCCGTCTCGTGGACCGACGGCCGTTGGCTGGCGGTCCTGCGCGCCGGGTTGGCGCTCGAGGCCGGGGACCTCGAGACCGCCCAGCGGTTCACCGACATGTGCAAGCCCCCGACCGAGCGGGCCGAGATGGGCGTGCTCGGGCTCGACTTCCACCTGGCGTGCCGCCTGGGCGATGTGGTGCGGGCCCGCGAGCACCTGGGTGCATTGGTGGACCTCGTGACGCGGGACGGCGTCAGCTACCCGGCGCAGACCCACGACCTCCTGTCCGCGGGTCTCCACGCCGGTCTGGCCGCCAGCGAGATGCGCCCGCTTGCCGACCTGCTCGGACTGTACGTGGGCCACCGGCTGCCCCCCAGCGACCCGTGGCGGCGGCTCGTCGACGCGCAGCTGGCGGAGGCCGAGGGGCGGACGGCCGAGGCCACCGACCTGTACGCGGCGGCCGCCGACACGCTCTCCTCGGCGCCGGAGATCCTGGCCGCGCACCTGGGAACCGCGCACTCCCGCGCCGCGCGGTGCCTCATCGGCCTCGGCCGGCTGGACGAGGCCCGCGTCCACGCCGAGGCGGCCGCACCGTTCCTGGCCCGCTGGCGCGGCTGGCGGGTCGACGAGCTGCGGGCCGTCGAGCGCCGCCTCGGCCTGGGTGCGGAGCCCAGCGGTCCCGAGGCCCTGACACCCCGGGAGCGCGAGGTGGTGTCCTTGCTGGCCGAAGGGCTGAGCAACTCCCAGTTGGCCGAGCGCCTCTACATCTCGCCCCGCACGGCGGCCGTGCATGTGTCGAACATCCTGGCCAAGTTGGGAATGTCGTCACGCACGGAGGTGGCGGCCTGGGCCATCCGGGAAGGGGTCGCCGGCTAGGGGGATCAAGTCTCCACGACGACGGCGATCCCCTGGCCGACCCCGATGCACATGGCGGCCAGGCCCCACCCCCCGCCTCGGCGACGCAGCTCCCACACGAGGGTCGTGAGGATCCGAACGCCCGAGCGGGTGGCCGATGGCGATGGCGCCGCCGTTGGGGTTGATGCCCCTCCCGGCTGATGCGGTGGCGATCGGCGAGGATCTCGGCACCCTCACCCAGCGGCACCGTCCACTCGGCGGGCATGCGGGGATTGACCAGCCGCCAACCCAACGTGGTGGAGTGGAGCGTCTCGTGGCCCCGGGGGTACGCGGCGTCGGGCTTGGTCAGCACCCACGGCGCCCGGCTCATGGATTCGACGCCGCCGGCCACGGTCACAGCCGCGTCGCCCACGGCGATGGCCCGGTCGCCGGCGATCACCGCCTCCAGCCCCGAGCCGCACAGCCGGTTGACGGTCGCCCCCGGCACCGACGTGGGCAAGCCCGCCAGCAGCGCCGCCATGCGGGCCACATCACGGTTGTCCTCCCCGCCTCGTTGGCACCGAACCAGGCGTGGTCGATGTCGGCCGGGTCGAGGTCCGGCACGCGGTCGCCGAGCGCCCGCAGGGCGTGGGCGGAGGTCGTCGGGCCGCACCCCCGCCAGTCCCCCGCCGTAGCGCCCGACCGGGGTGCGCACCGCGTCGACGATGTAGCTCATGACGCTGACCTCGCCTTCACCCGGCGGCGGGGCCGCAGGCGGCGCTGCACCGGGAACAGCTGGAACGGGCGGATGCGGTTGAGCAGCCCGTAGATCCCCTTGGGCGCCAGGATCGCCATCACGATCGCGATCGCGCCCAGGACGATCAGGTACCACTCCCCCAGGTCGGTCAGCTGGTCACGCAGGATCCAGAACACCAGCGTGCCGATGATCGGCCCCGTCGTCGAGCCCAGCCCGCCGATGACGACGATGAAGATCATGAACGCCGTCCACTGCACGCTGAACGCCGAGGTCGGCTGCACGTTGAGCCGCTGCAGGTAGATCACGCCCCCGGCCAGGCCGGTCCAACCGGCGGCGATGACCCAGACCGCGAGCCGGGCCCGGTAGACGTCCACGCCCGCCCCCCGAGCCCCGCCCTCGTCGTCGCGGATGGCCCGTAGCGCCAAGCCCAGCCGCGAGCGCAGGACGAGCACGACGATGGCCACTGCCCCCGCCCCGGCCACCAGGGCCGTGTATAACGTGTAATCCTCCCGGGTGATGCGGTCGTAGTCCCCCAGCGACAGCAGGCTGCGTCCGCTGCCGCCCCCCAGCGCGGTGTTGTTGGTGACCATCAGGAACACGACCTGGGCGATGACCCAGGTGCCGATGGCGAAGTACCCGCCCCGCAGCCGGAAGGCGAGCACGCCGATGGGCACCGACAGCGCCGCCGCCACCAGCGCCGCCAGCCACACGGCCACGAACGGATCCACACCGTGGTCGTCGGCCAGCACCAGCAGCGCGTAGGCGCCGGTGCCGATGAACGCCTGCTGGCCGATCGAGACCAGGCCGGCGAAGCCGGCGAGCAGGTTCCACATCTGGGCCAGCGCCAGCAGCGCCATGATCTCGACGACCGTCGCCATGTCGGACGACGAGCCCCAGTCGGGCAGCGTGGCCAGCACGCCCAGCCCCACCAGGGCCGCCACCACCCCCACCCGGCTCTCCGGCGTCCAGCGGGCGATCCGCCACTCGCCGGGGGCCACGGGCTCGACGGCGGGCGCCCGCCCCGTGGATGTCGTGCCGTCGTCGACGCGCGTCATGCAGGCAGGGCCCTTCCGAACAGCCCGTGGGGTCGCACCGCCAGCACGGCCAGGAACACGAGGTGGCCGGTGAGCACGCTCCACCCCGGTTCGATCTGGGCGCCAACGGTCTGGGCCACGCCGAGCACGATGCCGCCGGCGAGCGTGCCCCACAGCGACCCCAGTCCGCCGATGATCACGGCCTCGAACCCGAACAGCAGCTGGGCGTTGCCGTCGGCCGGCGAGAAGGTGGTTCGGATGCCGAGGAACACTCCGGCGATGGCCACCGTCGCCAGGGCGATGCCCATGGCCAGCGCGTAGTAGTGCCGGTCGTCGATGCCCATGAGCCGGCCGGTCGCCCGGTCGTCGCTGATCGCCCGGAACGCCCGACCGGCCCGGGTGCGGGCGAAGAGCAGGTACAGGAGCCCCAGCACCCCAACCGCGACGGCCAGGGTCATAAGCGGGAACCAGCCGATGGCGATGTCGTCGGTGACGCGGATGCTGGCGCTCTCGATCGAACCGGCGTCGAGCCCGCGGGCGTCGGCCGAGTAGCGCTCGAGCAGCACGTTCTCGATCACGACCGCCAGTCCGAACGTGACGAGGATGGCGGTGAGCGGATCGCCGGTGAGCGTGAAGTTGAGCACGCCGCGCTGGAGCGCGTAGCCGACGACGAACATGATCGGGACCACGGCCAGCAGGGCCACCAGCGGGTTGACACCGGTGGCGTCGACCATCGAGTAGGCGATGAACGCGGCGAGCAGCGCCAGAGTGCCGTGAGCGAGGTTGGCCAGGCGCATGATGCCGAACGCCAGTGACAGGCCGGTGGCGAAGAGCGCGAAGACGCCGCCGAGGAGGATCCCCTGGATGACGGCGTTGACCCACTCCATGCGCTACACCCCGCTACATCCCGAAATAGGCGGCGGTGATGCGGTCGCGGGTCAGCTCGTCGGGGCGCCCCCGCAGCGACACCCGGCCCTCGAGCAGGCAGGTAACGTGGCGGGCCACGGACAGCGCCTGGCCGATGTCCTGCTCCACCACGACCAGCGTGACGCCCTCGGCGACGACGCCGGGCAGCGCCGCGTACAGCTGCTTGACGACCACCGGCGCCAGTCCCAGGGACACCTCGTCGAGCAGCAGCAAGCGTGGGTTCGCCATGAGCGCCCGCCCGATGGCGACGGCCTGCTGCTCGCCGCCCGACAGGTAGGCGGCGCGGCGGTCGCGCAACCGGTCGAGGGACGGGAACAGCTCGACCACCCGAGCGACGTTCCACGGGCCACGGCGGCGCCGGTGCGCCCCGACCAGCAGGTTCTCCTCGACGGTGAGGCTCGGGAACAGCCGCCGGCCCTCGGGGACCAGGACGATGCCGAGCCCCACGCGGCGGTCGGCCCGGACGCCGTCCAGCGGGACCCCCGCGAACCTCACCGTGCCGCGGGAGGGACGCTGGGCGCCGGCGATGGTGTGCAGCACCGTCGTCTTCCCGGCACCGTTGGCGCCGATCATCGCCACCGTCTCGCCCTGCTCGACCGCCAGGTCGACGCCGAACAACGCCTGGAGCTGTCCGTAGTGGGCATCGACGCCATCCAGCTCCAGAAGCGCGGTCACGCCGGGACCGCCCCCAGGTAGACCTCCTGGACCACTCGGCTGGCCATCACCTCGCGGGGCTCACCTTCGGCGATCTTGCGGCCGAAGCTCATCGCCACCATGCGATCGACGACCGCCAGCAGGGCGTGGACGATGTGCTCGACCCAGACGACCGCCACGCCCTGGCGGCGGATGCCCCGGATGGTGTCGACGAGCTCGACCATCTCGGCCTCGGTCAGCCCGCCGGCGATCTCGTCGAGCAGCAACAGACGAGGTTGCGTGGCCAGCGCCCGGGCCAGCTCCAGGCGCTTGCGGTCGAGCAACCCCAGGCTGCCCGCCACCGCGTTGGCCCGGCCGGCCAGCCCCGCCTGCTCCAGCGCCCCCAGGGCCGGGCCGAGCGCGGCTCGCTCCGAGCGGCGCGCGCCGGTCCCGAACACAGCACCCACCAGCACGTTCTCCAGCACCGTCATCCCCGCGTAGGGGCGGGGGACCTGGGCGGTGCGGCCGATGCCGGCCCGGCAGCGCCGATCGGCACGCATCGCTGTGATGTCGACACCGTCGAACCGCACGGTGCCGGCATCGGGCTGGAGGTCGCCGGCCACCAGGTTGAACACGGTGGTCTTACCGGCGCCGTTGGGGCCAACCAACCCGAGCGCCTCGTCGGGCCCGACCGCCAGTGTCAGGTCGTCGACCACCACGATGCCCCCGAAGGACTTCCGGAGGCCGTCGAGCTCGAGCAGCGCCGTGTCGGTCACGCGATGGGCTCCACCGACCCGCCGGTCGGCACGTCGGGCAGCTCGTCGTTGGCGACGATGACGATCTCGTAGGGATAGTCGCTACCCCTGCGCCACTGGCCACCGACCAGCTTGGTCTTGGCGACGTTGGGCACCGGGCCCGCGCTCCAGTCGAGGTTGCCCACGACCGTGTCGAGCTGGGTGTCGGCGAGGGCGTCGACCACGGCCTGCGGGTCGCTGGGATCGCCGCTGCGGGTCAGCACGTCGGCCGCCACCTCGAACAGCGCATGCGCGAACCCGATGGGCTGGGTCCACTGCTTGCCCGTGTCCTCGGAGTAGGCGTCGGCCAGCTCTTGGGCCGACTGGTCGGTGAGCGACGACGTGAACGGGTGGCTCGGGCTCCACCACACCTCGGTGGAGAGCCCGGCCCCTTGGTCGCCAAGAGCCTCGACGGCGGACGGGAACAGCAGCGCCTTGCCCACCGACGCCACCACGGGCCGGAAGTCCTGCTGCCGGGCCTGGGTCCAGAAGTTGGTGAAGTCGGGCGGGATGGGCACGCCCGTGAGCAGCTGGGCGCCGGCTTCCTTGTATGCCGAGATCTGGGCGGAGAAGTCGTTCGTGCCGTTGGTGTAGCGACCGGGGTCGACCAGCGTGTAGCCGGCCTCCCGCAACGGCGGCGGGAAGCCGTTCTGGGCGTCGCCCCAGGCGTTGCCGTCGGGATCGTTGGGGAACAGGCCGCCGACCGTGTGGTTGGTCTCGACCTGGTTCCACATGGCCAGGAAGACGCCGATCACGTCCTCGAGGCCCCAGAAGAAGTGGTAGGTGTACGTGAACGCCGGCTCGGTCGAGGCGGGATCGCCCCCGCGGCCGATGTAGTACGGCTGCCAGGGCGCCACGGTCGAGATGCACGGCACCTGGTTGAGCTCGCACTGGTCGGCCACCGGGTTGGTGGTGTCGGGCGTCGACGACACCAGCATGAGGTTGATGCCGTCGTCGACGATCAGCTCCTGGGCCACGTCAGCCGCCCGGTTGGAGTCGGACTCGCTGTCGCGGTCGATGACCTCGATCGTCCAGGTGGCACCGCCGACCTCGAGCCCGTCGGCGAACACGTCACGCATCTGTCGGAGCACGAAGTCGTCGGCCTCGCCGAACGGCGCCAACGCACCGGTGCGGGGCGTGACGTAGCCGATGGTGATCGTGCCGCCGTTGCCGCCGCCTCCCCCGCCGCCGCTGCGCCGGTCGCTGTCGTCGCCGCACGCAGTCAGGCCGCCCAGCGAGACGGCGGTCAGGCCGCCGAGCGCGCCCTGTATGAAGCGGCGCCGGCTGGCGTCGATCGCGCGCTGGACGTCGTATGGATCCTTGCTGTCGCCTGTCATGTGCGTCCCCCCTGTTGGACTAGATCGATATCGGCGGCGCGCCGTCGAAGGCGCGCTGCAGCAGCGCCCGCAGGGACGCGGTGTCGGGCGGGCGCGGGTTGGTCGTGCCGGTCTCCGCTACCGCGCGCTCGGCCGCGGCGTCGAGCCGGTCGGCCGGCATGCCGAGGGCGGCGAGGCTGGTGGGCGCGCCGATCCGGTGGGCCAAGTCATACAGCTCGCCGGCTGCCTGGCCGGCCTGCCCGTCCGCCGCTCCCAGGGCGGAGGCGATGGCCGCCATCGCGTCGGGCGCCGCATCGGCGTTATAGGCGACGACGTGGGGCAGCACGACGGCGTTGACGTCACCGTGGACGAGGCCGAAGCTGCCGCCGAGGACGTGGCAGAGCTTGTGGTGCAGCGCGGTGCCGGCCACGGCGAATGCGGTGCCGGCCAGGTAGCCGCCGTAGAGCGCGCGCCCCCGGGCGTCGAGGTCGTCGGGGCGCTCCACCGCCTGCGGTAGCGCGCCGGCCAGGGACCGGATGCCCTCGATCGCTTGGAGCTCCACCACCGGGTTGGTGCCCGGCGCGTACATGGCTTCGACACAGTGGGCAAGGGCGTTGAAGCCGCTGGCGGCGGTGACGGTAGGCGGCAGACCCACGGTGAGGGCAGGGTCGTAAACGACCACCCTGGGCAGCGCCCGTAGGTCGCGGCCCGTGTGCTTGTGCTCGCCGGTGACGCCGAAGATGGGCGTCATCTCCGAGCCGGAGTAGGTGGTGGGCACGGCGACGACCGTCACCCGGCCGCGGCTCCCGGGGGTGTCGGGGTTGACGGCGATGGCCTTGCCCAGCCCGATCGCCGAGCCGCCGCCCACCGTCACGACGCCGTCGGCACGCGCCTCGACCGCCGTGCGCCGCGCCGTCGCCGCCAACTCCTCGGGCACGTGCTGACGCACCTCGTCGAGGCGCCCGGCGCAGCGATCGCCCAGGTCGTCGGCGATGCGGTCGCCGACGGCCTTGGAGGATCCGCCCGCCACCACCAGCACCCGCCCGAGCCCCAGCGCCGCCACCTCGTCGGCCACCTGCCCCACGGCCCCGACGCCGAACACCACCCGCCCGGGCAGCGCCTCGTGCACGAAAGCCTCCATCAGGCCGCGGCTCCCTTGGTGGTCTCGAGCTCGCGCAGGACCGCCAGCTCGTCGGGGCTGGGCGGCGCCGTCGTCACGAGGTCGTCCGCGACGCACAAGTCCCAGCCGCTAGCAGCTCGGGCCGCGTCGACGGTGGCGCCGGGGTGCAGCTGGGTCAGCACCAGCTCGCCGCGCCCGGGGTCACGCGTCAGCACACCCAGGTCGGTGATCACGGTCGCTACCCGCTCGCCGGTCGAGGTGCGGAAGCCCACTCCGTCCACGAACGTACGCGTCGACTGGCGGACGACGACCACCACCCGCCGGCACGAGGCCGCGATCTCGGGGGCCCCGCCGGCCCCGGGCAGCCGCACCTTGGGTGAGTCGTAGGGCCCGATGACCGTGGTGTTGATGTCGCCGTGGCGGTCGAGTTCGGCCGCACCCAGGAAACCGACGTCGATGCGGCCGGCTTGCAGCCAGTAGTTGAAGATCTCCGGTACCGACACCACCGCGTCGGCTGTCTCGGCCAACTCGCCGTCGCCGATCGACAGCGGCAGGGCGCCGGGCTTGGCGCCGATGGTCCCCGACTCGTAGACGAGCACCAGCCCGGGCGCGTGCGTGCGCCGGGCCAGGTTGGCGGCCGTCGACGGCAGGCCGATCCCGACGAAGCACACCTCCCCGTCGGCCAGCTCCCGGGCGGCGGCCACGGTCATCATCTCGTCGGCGGTCCAGGCGCCGTCGGCGTGCGCGGTCACCCGCTCGCCTGTGCGTCGAGCCAGGGGTAGCGGTCGGTGTCCTTCCCCGCATAGTCAGGGTCGAGGTAGATGAAGGCCCGCTGGATCAGGAAGTCACGGATCTCGAACACGTCGCACCAGCAACCGGCGCCCCACTCGGGCACACCCGCCCGCCAGGGACCGTCACGGTGCACACCGTGGCTGGTGCCCTCGCACACCACCACGTCGCCCGAGAACACCCAGTTGAAGTGCGAGTAGTGGTGGACGATCTCCTCGATCGTGCCGCCCACGTCGCCGAACAACCGGCCGATCTCCTCCTTGCCGGAGGCCAGGCCCCACTTCGGGAAGTACACCTGCGCGTCGTCGGCGAACAGCTCGAGGATGCTGCCTCCGGTGGAGGTTTCCCCGCCGTTGTCGAACGCCTTCAAGTACTCGATGGCCACCGACTTGCGCTGCTCGTCGGTCATCGTCTGCGTCGTGATCGCCACGGCGTCCCCCTTCAGGTCGGATCGGGTACCAGATCGAGCACGTGGGTCTGCATCCAAGCCCGGAACGCGTCGCGGTCACGGCTGATGGCGTCCCAGGCCTCGTAGAAGGCGTTGTCGCGCACCGAGTAGCCGTGGGCGTAGCTGGGATGGGCGCCGTCCGGCGCCGCGGCGACCGCGTCCACCACCCACGCCGGCAGCACCACCGCGCCCGGCCGCAGCTCCAGCGAGTCGACGACCTCCTCGACCGTGACCACCACCCGGTCGGCCGCCAGCGCGGCTTCCTTCTGAACCCCGGTGATACCCCACAGCTGGACGTTGCCGGACCGGTCGGCCTGCTGGGCGTGGATGATCGTCACATCGGGGCGCAGGGCGGCCACGGCGGTGAGGCTCTCGCCGGTGAAGGGACAGTCGATGGGGGCGACGTTGGCCGTGTGACCGGGCAGGTCGGTTCCGGCGTAGCCCCGCAGGACGGCGAACGGCAGCCGCGAGGCGCCGGCGACGTAGCGGTTGGCCATGCCGGCGTGGCTGTGCTCCTCGATCTCGATCGGCCGCGGCCAGCCGTGCTCGATGGCGTCGCGGAACCGCTGCAGCGAGCCCACCCCCGGGTTGCCGCCCCACGAGAACACCAGCCGGCGGGCCGCGCCCATGCCGATCATCTGGTCGTAGAGCACGTCCGGCGTGAGCCGCACCAGGGTGAGGTCGCGCCGGCCCTGGCGCAGGATCTCGTGCCCGGCGGCGAACGGGATGAGATGCGTGAACCCCTCCAACGCCACCGTGTCGCCGTCGTGCACGCTGCCGGCGATGGCGTCGGCCAGGCTGGTGATCTCGGCCATCACTCCCGCTCTTGGCCTTCGGCCGGGCCGCTCGGGCCCCGCTCGCTCTCACCTTGTTCCCCCGTCACCCTCGACGGACGCTCGCTCATGGCGCCGTCGCCTCAGTCCCGCGGGTACCAGGCCGGCAGGCGGGCGTCGACGTTGACCCACACCGAGTGGGCGTCGGTGTACTCGTGCATGGCCTCGAAGCCCATCTCCCGCCCGTAGCCGGACCGGCCGACGCCGCCGAACGGCGAGCCAGGGTCGACCCGCTTGTAGGCGTTGACCCACACCATCCCCGACCGGAAGGCGCGCGCCGTCCGGTGGGCCCGGGCCAGGTCGCGGGTCCACAGACCGCCGCCCAGCCCGTAGTCGGTGCCGTTGGCGAGGGCGATCGCCTCGTCGTCGCTGCGGAAGGTGGTGACGGTCACGAACGGCCCGAACACCTCCTCCCGGCTGACCCGGCTCCCGGGGTCGGCCCGCACCACCGTGGGCTCGACGTAACAACCCCGGGCCAGCGCCGGATCGTCCGGCGCCTTGCCCCCGGTGACGATCTCGGCGCCCTCGTCCAGCGCGACCTTCACGTAGCTGAGCACCCGGTCCCGGTGCATCGGCGAGGTGAGCGGGCCCATCTCGGTCGTCTCGTCGAGCGGGTTCCCCAGCCGGATCGAGCGGGCCAGGGCGACGAAGCGGTCGAGGAACTCGTCCGCGATGTCGGCGTGGAGGATGAGCCGGCTGCCCGCGATGCAGGCCTGGCCCTGGTTGTGGAAGCTGGCGAATGCCGACCCGCTGACCGCGGCGTCCAGGTCGGCGTCGGGGAACACGACGTTGGCGCCCTTGCCCCCCAGCTCGAGCTGGACTCGCTTGAGGTTGCCCGCGGAGGCCTCGACGATGCGACGCCCGGTGGCGGTCGAGCCGGTGAATGCGACCTTGGCCACGCCGGGGTGCTCGGCCAGGTGCTGTCCCGCGGTGGCCCCGTAGCCGGGGACGACGTTCACGACCCCTGCGGGGATCCCAACCTCGGCGGTCAGCTCCGCCACCCGGAGCGACGACAGCGGCGTCAGCTCCGCCGGCTTGAGCACCACCGTGTTGCCGGCGGCGAGGGCCGGTCCGAGCTTCCAGCTGCAGAACATCAGCGGGAAGTTCCAGGGGACGATCTGCCCGACCACACCGAGCGGCGCCCGCTCCACGTAGTTGAGGAAGCCGGCCTCGACCGGCACCACCGAGCCCTGCAGCTTGTCGGCCATGCCGCCGAAGTAGCGGAACGTGGCGGCGGTGCGGGGGACGTCCAGGCCGCGGGAGTCCCGGATGGGGTGGCCGGTGTCGCGGCTCTCGAGCTGCGCCAGCTCGTCGGCGTGGCCCTCGATGGCGTCGGCGAGCCGCAGCAGCAGCCTCCCCCGCTCGGCCGCCGGGGTGGCGGACCAGGCGGGGAACGCGGCGGTGGCTGCTGCCACGGCTCGGTCGACGTCCTCGGCCCGGGCTTCGGCCACCTGGGCCAGCACAGAGCAGTCGTGGGGATCGAGCGCGTCGATCGTGGCGCCCGCCAGCCCGTCGACGAACTCACCGTCGATGAAGAGCCGGGTTTGCACCTAGTGCCGTGACCGTGAACGCTCGCTCGTCCACGGCGAGTCAGGGTCGTCGCTCGCAAGGACGACGACGAAGCTTGGGTAGGCCCCCAAGTGAGGAGGAGGACGCCGCGAGCGGCGAGCCTGGCCCGCGTGGCGGGCCCAAGCGTTTGCGGTCACGGCACTAAACCTCGACCGGGTACGTCGGGGCCCGGCCCTCGGCGATCATCCGGGGCAGGTCGGGGGACCCGTTCTCCCACACCAGCAGCATCGACCGCTTGGGGGCGTAGCCCTGGTGGCGGATGTCGGCGGGCATGGCGGCCACGTCGCCGGGCTTCATGACCACCCCGGCCCGGCGGGACCCGCTCTCCTTGTCGGCCACGTCCCACTCGATCTGGTCGGAGAGCTGCACGAACCACTCGACCCGGTCGTTGCCGTGGACGATGGGCAGGATGTACTCCTCGGTGGTCGGGCAGTAGAGGCTGTCCTTGCACACCGACACGACCGACGGGTTCCACGTCACGTCGCTGCGGGACAGGTAGGCGAACAGGTTGAACGCCGCCACCTCGTCCTCATAACCCGGCTCGGCCTCGATCGTCGGCTCGTCCTGCGCCACGTCGGCGAACATGCGGTTGATCGGATGCCCCGTCTCGTCGCTGCGTCGGACCTCGTCGCCGGGCACGCCCACCATTCGCTGGGCCGCCACCCGAGGGCGGGTGATGGCATCGGTGTTGTTGCCGGCCTTGTCGCCCCACGCGGAGCCGGTCTCCTCGGGCGCCGCGAACGGGTCGAAGCCCTC
>DASQUK010000059.1:0-2892 GCA_035641315.1 Acidimicrobiales bacterium
GTGAGCAGCGCCAGCTCGCGGGCGTCGGCATGCGGATCCGCCGCGTTGACGGTCAGGTCCACGGACGCAGGGGCGACCAGGGCCCGGTCGTCGGCATCTGCCACGGCCCGATGATCCGCGGGCTGCATTAGCCTCGATCCACCGATCAGCTGGGGTGGGGGGCGTGTCGGTTGGCGGTGATTCGGCGTGGGCGCGTTTGGCGGTTCAGGGGGGCGCTTGAGCGCGTTGTAGCAGCGGATCTCGCGGTGATGGTGTGTCAGCGCGTGGTGGTCGTCTGCGGCCGCGCCGGTCCGCTGGGTTCGCTCAGGTGAGCAGGGGCAGGGAGCGGATGCGGTCGAGCGCGGTGTTGAACTCGGTGGCCCACGGCCATCGAGCCGGCAGACGTAGGACCCATCGTCGGCTGCGGTTGACGAGTCGGCCGGGGAGCTCGAGGAGCCGGGTGCGGACGGTCCGAGTGACGGTGAGTTGTTCTGCGGGGTGCACGTCGCCGAGGCGGGCGGTCCAGCGGATCAGGTTGTGCGCGAGCACGGCACAGCCCAGCCAGGCGGCGTTGGCGAAGAACCGTCCGGAGGGGCAGTGCTCAAGACCGGCGCCTTCTTTCAGGTCGCGGATGGCGAGCTCGACCGTGGCGTGGTCGCGGTGGAACTGGTCGACGGCCACGGTGGGCAGGTCGACGTTGGTGATGAACGCGTGGTGCCGCCAGTCGGGCCACAGCCGCGCTTGGGTGGCGTCGGTGAGCCGGGTGCGGCGCACGACCAGACGGACGTGACGCTCGGCTCGTTTGGTGGAGCCGCCGCCGGTGACGTAGGTGGTCTCCGCGACTTGGGCCTGGCCGCCGTCTGGGTAGGCGATGTCGATCCAGTCGTCCTCGCGGATCGCCGCGATCGCCTTGCGAATGCTGGGGTTCATGATCACGGTGATCGACCACGCGACCCCGAGCCGGTTGAGGATCTTGATCAGCTCTCCGCCGTAGAACCCGGCGTCGCCGCGCACGGTCAACACGCCACCGGCGCCCGCGCGGCGGACCCGGGCGATCAGCTCCTCCACGAAGCGTTTCGCGCCGCGTTGAGTGTTCGCCGATCCTTTCCGCAGCCGGGCGTGCAGCACCTCACCGGTGTCAGCCCGGGTTGCCAGCAGCGGGTGGTAGCCGAGCACCTTCGTGTAGCCGTAGCCGGCACCGTGCTTGGCCTTGCCGTGCACCTCGCAGATCGTCGAGTCCAGATCGATCGTCATCGCCTGCGCGCCGGGACCGGCACCCGCCGACCAGGCCCGGCGGATCGTCTCGGCGATCACCCGATCCAGTTGGCGGATGTGCCCGAAGGTGAAGGCGCGCAGGAACGTCCCCAACGTCGACGGCGCCATGACCCGGAACGGCAACACCTCGCCGGTCGCGCCGGCGCGCAGCTTGTCCGCGTGTTCGATGTGCGAAGCGCCGGCCAAGATCGCCGCCACCAACGTCAAGACCTTGCGGCCCGGCAGCGCGCCGCCGACCCGGCCGACGAAGCGCACCATCTCATCGATCAGCGCTTCGAGTCCGAGACGGACCATCAGCGTCGCCGGCACGATCAACCCGGCGTCGGCGACCAATGTCTCGTCGTCGAACGTCACCTCGATGCGGTCGATCGCGCGCGATACTCGACTCACTGGAAGTGCCTCCCGGGTTGGCGACAACGGCGACTTCGAACACCGTCATCGTCCCAGCCCAGGGAGGCTTTTCCGCGGATACGCCACCCCTCAGACGCCTACCCCATCGGTGGATCGAGGCTTAGAGCGTGCGCGGATAGGCGTCACGCTGGGCTCCATCGGTTGCGCCAGTCGATGAGCTTGGCGGTGAGGAGCAGAGCGATGGCGAGGGCGAGCTGGGCGAGCTGGTGACCGGGTCGTCGGTCGGTGTTGCGGCGGAGCTGCCCGAAGTTCGACAGCCACGAGTTGGTCCGTTCGATGGGCCAGCGCATCCCCAGCGGGACGAGCTTCTTGGCGGTGGCGGTGCCCGCGGGGCGGACCTTGAAACAGATCAGGTCATCGATGCCGGCGTCGGCCACGTGCCGGCGGACGACGCCGTTGTCGTAGCCCCGGTCGAGGTGCAGGGTCTCGCACTCGGCGAGCAGCCCCGGGTCGACGACCGCGGTCAGGGTGGGTTCGAGCAGCACGGGGTCATGACGGTTGGCGCCATCGGCCGCCCAGCCGACGGGGATGCCGTTGCGGTCGGCGAACAGCGACCACTTCCAGCCGCGTTTGCCCCGGTCAACGGGGCTCGGGCCAGTGCCGGGCCCACCGGTGGGCGCCTTGTGCTGGCTGCCATCCACCGCGCAGTCGCGGAGATCGAGGCCGATGATCCGGTCGTATGCGGCCAGCGCTTCGGCGGCCAGGGCGTCGAACACACCGGCGGCGAGCCACTCGTCGCGGCGACCACGCAAGGTCGTGTCGGACACGGCCCGGCCGAGCAGCGCTTCGACATCGACCCACGCGCAGCCGGTGACCAAGCGGATCAGGATGCCTTCGAAGCACACCCGATCCGGGACCCGGGAGCGGTGACAGCCCAGCGGGTGACCGCTGTTCGGCGTCGGCGGCAACAACGCTTCGACGGCGTGCCAGACAGCATCGACCACCTCGGGCTCGAGCGCGCGCATGATGTTGGGTGCCTCCACCTGGTCGTCGGTTGATGGGCAGCACCCGGTATGAAAACCGGGCCATCACGACGACCGGTGAATGGCCACCTCAGCACCTATCCGCGCGGCCTCTTAGCTTAGTGGCACGCAGACCGCCGACTGAAGGACGCCGGCATCCCCTGCAAGGGCACGCAGATCGGCAACAGTTCGGCGACACTCGGCGGCCACGGAGTCGGGGCACAGAACGACTGTTACATGCGCGGATCCTGCAAGCCTTCGGCGG
>DASQUK010000060.1:0-8113 GCA_035641315.1 Acidimicrobiales bacterium
GCTCTGCTGCGCCGTCAGACCCTCGGTCAGCGCCCGGGAGAAGCTGGCGATGACGCCGCGGTTGCGGGCCAGGCGGTCGGTGGCCTCCTGGCGCGAGTAGCCGCCGGACAAGGCGACGACCCGCAGGATCCGGGGGTGGGCGACGAGGTCGCCGTAACAGCCGTCCTCCTCGGGCAGGGTGAGCTTGAACATCACCTGCTGGCCGGCAGGCAGATCGTCGATGCGGGCGAGGATCGCCGCCTTGAGGAGCTCCTCGGCCTCGGCCTTCTGGGGGCTCTTGATGTCGATCTCGGGTTCGAGGATGGGGACGAGCCCCGCGCCCAGGATCGTCCGGCCGATCTCGAACTGCTGGTCGGCGATGGCCTCGACGCCCTTGGGGTCGGCCAGCTTCACGACCGAACGCATCTTGGTGCCGAACATGCCCTTGGCCACGCCCCGCTCCAGCAAGCCGTCGAGGCCGTCGATCCGGTTCATGACCTGGACACCGTCGGCCTCCTCGGCGAGCCCCTTGTCGACCTTCAGGAACGGGACGACCCGCTTGACCGACCACAGGTAGTCGCCGCTGTCCCGCCCGTCGATCTGGCGGTCCATCGTCTTCTCGAACAGGATCGCCCCCAGGATCCGGTCGCCGCCGAAGCTGGGGCTGGTGATGATGCGGGTCCGCATCTCGTGGATGCGGTCGAACATCTCGGCCTCGCCGGCGTACTCCTCCTCGCCCACCCCGTAGAGCCTCAGCGCCTTCGGGGTGCTGCCCCCGCTCTGGTCGAGTGCCGCGATGAAGCCGTTCCCCTCGCGAACCTTCTCGAGCTGCTGCTGATCCATCGCCGTTCCTGCTCCTCGTCGTTCGGCCAACGACCTGACACCCCCATCTTGGTCCGTCACCCGAAACTTCGGCAGATGCGCCATGGCGACCATTCCTGCCGAATATTTCGGGGAGGGCTAAGGGTGCCCGCCCCATGGAGTCGCCGGGAGACGAGGGGGCGGAGCCGCCCCGCCGCCTGGGGGCCGAGCTGCTCGCCGGCCTGGAGGTCGCCGCGCTCACCGGCCTGGGCTTCACCCGGCCGATCCTGGACAGCTTCGGGCGGACCCCGCAGACGTTCCTGTCCCGCGACGCCGGCCGGGGCGACGTCGCCCTGTTCGGGCTCCTCGTCGCCCTGCGGCCCGCCCTCGTCGTGGCGGCGGCCACCCGGCTGGCCGGCTCGCGGGTGCGCCGCGGGACCCGCCGGTGGCGACCATCTCCTCGGCATGGCGTCATCTCGCAATTGCCGGCGCGGCGTGGAGCGGTCAGTGTGCGTGGGTGGCCAGCGTGGCCGTGCGGAGATCCTTCGAGGTTGCCGTGCCGATCGACGAGGGATGGGCGCGCTTGGCCGATGTCGAGCGGTGGCCTGAGGCGGCGCCCCACATCCGGTCGGTCACCGTGTCGCCCAGCGGCCCGCTCGGTCCGTCGGCGTCGGTCTCTCCGGGCCTCGATCCGAGCGGCGGTGCGCTTCGCCCCAGGCCACGGGCGGATCCACCCATGCGCCGGCATCGAGGCCGTCGGTGTAGAAGCCGGGGTAGAAGGGCTCGGGCTCGTCGGCGTCGGGATCACTCCCGACGGTCGGCACGGCCGGGGACTCGAGCTCGGGCCGACGTTCGGTGGCGAGCCGCGTCAGGGTCGCGGCGAGACCCGAGCCGGGCGCCTCGGTATCGGGGTCGGCGAGCGCCGAGGTGAGCGTTTCCTGGACTAGGTCGTCGGCGGCGTTGGCGTCGAACGCGTTCGCGAGGGCGTAGAGGGAAGGCAGCTGCGCAGTGAGTGCCTCGCCGCGGCCACGACCTGTGTGGGTGACCAGGGCGCGCAGCGAGTCGGGGACCTGCACGTCGGGGGCGTGACCCGAGGACCGCAATCGTGGTGTGCAGCTGGTCCATGAGGCACGAGCAGCCGTCGCAGCCGGCCAAGTGGTCCGCGAGCGCGCCTTGTTCGGCATCCGACAGCACCCCCGGCGAGCTTGTCGCTCGCAGCGTGCACCGCGGCTTCGCACGTGAGCGGGTTCACGACATCGCCTGCTCGGCGAGCCCGGGGGTGGCGCCCTCGGCCAGCTTGAGTCGGGTCCAGACGTTCATGTTGATGACGATCCCGATGATCTCGAGGATCTCCTCCTGCGAGAAGTGCTCGGCGAGCGCGTCGTGCCGTACACCGAAATCGTCGGCGACGGTCGCGTCGGCGACGCGAGTGGTCGCCTCGGTGTAGGCGAGGGCGGCGCGGGCGGCGTCGTCGTGGAAGTCGGTCTCCCACCAGGCGGTCAGGGTGTCGATCACCGGTCGAGGGATGCCGGCGTCGCGTGCTGCCTCGTAGTGGAGGTTGAGACAGTAGGCGCAGTTGTTGATCTGGGACACCCGCAGGCGCAGGAGTTGGGCGAGCTTGCGCTCGATGCGCAGGGTCGGCCTTGTAGCCGAAGCTGTCGGCGCCCTGGCGGGCGAGCTTGGTCAGGTCCTCGCTGGCCGAGCTGTCCGCCCGGCGGTTCGTGACGGTCACATCGGCGATGTCGGAAGCAATGGGCATGGTTCCTCCCTGGTGATGAGGTGACCGCCGCGCCCGACGGTCAAGTCCCAGCACGCCTCGGCCTTCGACTGGGGCGGTCAGCTACGGACGTACTGGTCGAGTGCGGCACGCACCGCGAAGCGGGCGTGTGCCAGACGTTTGCGGGCGTCGCTTCTGGCGAGGTCGAGGACCATCGCTGCCTGACTGAACGGGACGCCATCGATGTCAACGAGGGTCAGCAGGCTCCGGTCGATCGCATCCAGCTCGCCGAGGGCGGCATCGACCACGCTGAACAGTTCTGTGGTCAGGACGTCCTCGTCGGGTTGCAGGACGCGTGAGTCTCCCCAGGCCACCGGTGGATCGATCCAGCCGCCGGGGTCGGGCGCGTCACTGCAGAAAGCGGAGTAGAACAATTCCGGTTCGTCCGCATCAGGATCGTCGCCGAGCGGTGGTGTTGACGGGCTTTCCAAAGCCGGCTGGCGTCGGCGTGCGACGCCAGTGAGCGTCGCGGCCAGGGCGGCATCGCTGGTGTCGGCCGTCGGGTCGGCGAGCGCTCGGCTGATGGTCTCCTGGACGAGATCATCTGCGGTGGTCGGGTCCAGCGCGACCGCCAGTGAGTACAGCTGCGGCAGGTGGCGCACCAGGTCTGCACTCCGGGCGTCATCAGCGTCGGCAACGAGTCCTTGCAGCACGTCGGGGACGTCAAGACCGGGCCGATTGCGAAGGACGGCGATCGTTCTGCGGAGCTGGTCCATGAGAGCGGAACAGTGCTGGCAAGACGCGAGGTGTTGTTCGAGGACGATCCGTTCATCGGCCGGCAGGAGGCCGGCGAGCTGGTCGCTGGCTCGGCGAACCGCGATCTCGCACGTGATCGGGCTCACTCCGTCGCCTCGTTACCGCGCGATGAGGTGGCAGCGTTACCGCGCGATGAGGTGGCAGCGCTCGGCATCGCTTCATTTGTGACGGGACCGAGGATCGCGATCATGTCGACGCCGCTAGGTCGAGCCATGCTTGTCGCGGGGCTCGGACGAGGCGGATTTGAACGGCGTTGCAGGAGACGCAGCGCAGCACCACGCCTGGTGCCTCCAGGTAGGCATCCAGCGTGGCGACTGGGTGAGTGTGGTGACAGGCGGCGCAGGTAGTGACGGATGTCGTGACCTCGAAGGCGAAAACGTCCGTGAGGTCGCCTGCGGCGGCGTTGCCGTCAAGAGGCGCTGGGCTCAACTCATTCTCCCGTCGGTCCAAAGCGTTCGGTCTTGACCATTGCGGCCTCATGGCCGAGGTCGACGAGTGCGGCGCTGACGTCCTCGACGAAAGGTGTCGGTCCACAGACGTAGCACCGGGGGCGAACCCGTGGTGGCCAGCCAACTTCGCTGAGCAGTCGGGCATCGACGCGATCGCGATGTTCCGTCCACTGTGACGACAGTTCGCGGGTAAGGGTGACGGTGACATCTCGGTGAGCGCTGTCCGCCAGTGTCGTCAACTCGCTGCGGCGGATGACGTCGTCGAGCGTGCGAGCGGAGTAGATGAGCCGCATCGCCGTCGTGCTGGCGAGCCGCGCGTGGTGGCGACAGCGCATCATCGCGATGAGTGGCACGACTCCTGAACCACCACCGACGAGTAGCACCGGGGTGGTGTCGTCGCCATCCCACACGAACCACCCGCCCACCGGGCCTCGTAGCTCGAACTGGTCCTCAACATCGGCGTCCGTCGTGAGGTAGGGCGAGACTTCACCATCGTCAATGCGGACCACCGTCAGCTCGAGGAAGTGAGCTCCGGGCGGCGACGCGATCGAATAGGTCCGCTGAGCCTGGTACCCATCTTCGGCAGTGAGACGCACATCGACGTGCTGCCCGGCCCGGTGACCCGGCCAGCCCGGGACGCCGAGGCGCAGCGTCGTCGCTCGCGCCGTCTCCACGATCGTCTCCGCGACGGTCGCTACGAACCATTGCACGACGGGTCAGTCACCCTGGTAGCGCTGTTCACGCCACGGGTCGCCGTGATTGTGGTAGCCGACGCTCTCCCAGAAGCCTGGCTCATCGTCGTCGCTCAGGAGCAGCCCGCGAACCCATTTGGCGCTCTTCCAGAAATACAGATGGGGCACCAACAGTCGCGCTGGCCCGCCATGTTCAGGCTCCAACTCGTCACCGTCGAAGCCGTACACGATCCACGCTTGTCCGTTCTGTACATCAGCCAGCGGCAGGTTCGTGGTGTAGCCGCCGTCGGCGAAGGCGGTCATGTAGTCGGCACTGGTGTCGATGCCGTCGAGCAGCGTGTCGACCGAGACACCTTCCCATCGGGTGCCGAGCTTGGACCACTTCGTCACACAGTGGATGTCGACGGTCGGTGTCTCCGCCGGCAGCTGGCGGAACTCGTCCCAAGTCCAGCGTGCGGCCACTGTTCCCGTCTCGTCTACGACCGTGAAGTCCCACTCCTCCAGCGGCGTGAACGGTGTCGGGCCGGCGGACATCACGGGAAAGTCATCGACGAGGTACTGGCCTGGCGGGATCGGTCCGGCGCCGAGCTGTCGACCTCGACCGCGGAATCCGCGGCTCACAATGCCCATCTGCTTCCTCTCTCTCCACTCGTATGGAGTCATGCAACTGCTGACGGAGATCGTCGGCTCTGGCCCGTCGAGGGCGACGGTGGGTGCTTGTCGCCCTCGACGCCCGGCTGTTGGTTAGGCCTGCTCGATCAGCGGTGACGGCACGGGGTTGGCGCCTGTGGCTCCGAGCAGAACGGCCCAGTGTTGGGCTTCGACGGCTCCGATCCGGGCGGAGAGCAGCGCGAGTTCGCGGTCTTCGTACTTGTCAACGCTGAACACGCTGCCGCGGGCTGCACCGGCTTCGAGTTCGATGGCATAGGCGAGGATGTCGCCAACGCTGGTGAGGGGCGGGTACTCCTTGGCGTACCCGGCGGCCTCGAGGGCGACCACCGGTGTTCCGCCGCGCAGTTCGATCTGCTCGATCAGCAAGTCCCGGTGGCGCTCGTGGTCGGCTTGGAAGGACCTGGCGACACCAGCCACTGACTCGTCCAGTAGCCCGCTTCCAAGCGCAGCAGCGTAGGCCGCGATTCCGAAGTGCTCGCCTGCGAGCCCCTGGTTCATGACGTCGACATCGGACATGGCTGTTGGCCCCGTTCGTTCGTGCTGGCAAGGTCCGGTGCCCTGCTCCGGCTTAAAGCGACGACCCGAACCTAAGCACGGTAGAACTGGTCGGGCAAGTCCACTCTCGAGGTCTACGGGTGCTACCGTGGCGGCGACGTACCCCAGGACGCCTACCGCAACCACGGCACCCACCTTGGCCGCACAGGGCACCTGTCTGGACGTCATCGTCCACATAAGGGTAGGCTTGTTCACGCTTCAAGCGGCCGCCCGCCGGGAATGCAACCGGCCCGCAGGGTGTCTGCACGTGCGCGCGTCCAGGTGCGTTTCACCTGGTGCCGTAGCTTCAGGCCGAAGGGCCGGAAGGGAGAGCTGTGCCCCAGCAGGCCCAGTACCACAAGAACCCGGAAGCCGTTTCGCGGCTCGACCCGGAGCAGTACCGCGTGACCCAGCAGGACGGCACCGAGCGCCCGTTCGCCAACGCCTACTGGGACAACCACGAGCCCGGCATCTACGTCGACGTCGTGTCCGGCGAGCCGCTGTTCGCATCGGTCGACAAGTACGACAGCAACTCCGGCTGGCCGAGCTTCACAAAGCCGATCGCCAAGACGAACGTCGTCGAGCGCGAAGACTCCAGCCACGGGATGATCCGGACCGAGGCCCGCTCGCTGCACGGGGACAGCCATCTCGGCCACGTCTTCAACGACGGTCCCGTGGGCAAGGGTGGACTGCGGTACTGCATCAACTCCGCGTCGTTGCGGTTCATCCACCTTGACGACCTGGAGAACGCAGGGTACGGCGAATTCCGCACTCTGTTCACGAGTGACACCAACACTGACACCGACGACAAGTAAGGAGACGACGTGACCACCGAAAGGGCGATCCTGGCCGGCGGCTGCTTCTGGGGCATGGAGGAGCTGTTCCGCCACCAGCCCGGCGTCGTGTCCACGCGCGTCGGCTACAGCGGCGGCGACGTCCCCAACGCCACCTACCGCAACCACGGCACCCACGCGGAGTCCATCGAGGTTGTCTACGACCCCGACAAGACAGACTTCCGCGCGCTGCTCGAGTTCTTCTTCCAGGTGCACGACCCCTCGACGAAGAACCGCCAGGGCAACGACATCGGCACCAGCTACCGCTCAGCGATCTTCTACACCAGCGACGAGCAGAAGCGGGTCGCCGAGGACACGATCGCCGACGTCGACGCCTCGGGCCTGTGGCCCGGCAAGGCCGTCACCGAGGTCACCCCGGCCGGCGACTTCTGGGAGGCCGAGCCCGAGCACCAGGACTACCTGCAAAAGTACCCCCACGGCTACACCTGCCACTTCCCCCGCCCCGATTGGAAGCTCCCAGCCCGCACCGACGACGAGCGTGAGACGAGGGCCGCGCAGTGACGTTGCTCCACCCGGGCGATGTATTCCCGGAGCTGACCGTGCAGCTCACCGACGGGCGATCGCTCGTTGTTCTGGAGGAGCTCTCCGGGGGTTTCGGGTCGTCCTGTTCTTCCGCGGTGCCTGGTGCCCGTAATGCAACGCGCAGCTCCGGGCGTTCCAACGCAAGAGCGGAGCACTGGCAGACGTCGGTGCGCAGCTCGTCGCGCTGTCGGCCGACACCGAGCAGGACGTCGCGGGGGTGATCGAGAAGCACGACCTGACGTTTCCGGTGGGATACGGGGCCGACGCTCGGCACCTCGCCGAACTGACGGGAGCGTTCGTCAACGACGATCCGCTGTACGTGCAGTCCACCGGTTTCGTCCTCGACCCTGACGGGCGGGTGATCGTGAGCGTCTACTCCAGCGGGGCCATCGGCAGGCTGGTTCCAGACGACGTGGTCGGGCTGATCCGCTATCTCCGCGCGAACACGGCGCAGGACACCGCGTGAGTCACGTGGCGGGAGTCGTCGCCTTCGACGTCAACGAGACTCGTCCTCGACCTAAGTGCGCTCGACGCACCGTTCGGGCGAGCCTTGGGGAACAGCGCGCGTATTGAGTTAGCGCACAGATCGCGCGGTCCGCGCGGGCATCCACTACTTTCCGCGCGCAGTGGGGTAGAACGGTGGGGTGGACGGTGTTGGGCATGTGGCAGCAGGTGAGGCGCGGCAGCGTCGTGGAGGCGATGAGACCGAAGCGCTTCGCTGGGAGAACCGCATGCTGCGGCGGGAACTGCGTGCTGTTCGGGCTGATCGGGACCGCTTGGCGGGCGAGGTCGACCGGCTCCAGACCCAGAAGGCGGCGCTGCAGGCAAAGCTTGATGAGGCGCGTCGGGCGGGCAAACGCCAGGCGGCGCCGTTTTCTAGGCAGCGGCGCA
The DNA here is from genome assembly GCA_035641315.1 of Acidimicrobiales bacterium. GTDB lineage: Bacteria > Actinomycetota > Acidimicrobiia > Acidimicrobiales > VFJN01 > DASQUK01. Next base: position 7,928 of record DASQUK010000060.1, read on the forward strand.
CACCGAGCGCCGAACGCAAGCGTGCGGGGCGAAAGGCCGGCGCCGAGCACGGCCGCCATGGGCACCGCCGGGCGCCCGAGGTCCCCGACGAGGAGCTGGTGGCGCCGTTGCCGGAGGCGTGCCCGCGTTGCGGGTGTGGCGAGCTGAGCGTCGAGGACTGGTCCGAGCAGTTCCAAGACGAACTGG
>DASQUK010000061.1:0-8390 GCA_035641315.1 Acidimicrobiales bacterium
ACCGGCCTGGCTGCAACGCCAGACCAGCGGAGACCTGCATTACGACGAGCTCCGCCTCGACGACATCACTACGCGGCAGCACGGTGATTGCGCCGTCACGACTGCCCGCTGGAACGCCCGCGGCACGGCACAAGGACGCCCGATCCCAGAAGCGGCCCGCATCACCCTGATCACGGTGAAGGACCACGGTGACTGGCTGCTGGCCGGGATCCACTTCAGCTTCATCGCGGGCACGGCCGGCGCACCGGGCGGCCCCGGACCGTCATGACGACCAGCGCTGCCGCCGCGGACCGCGCAAGCCGCTTCGGACGACGGGCCCGCAACTTCGTGCTCACCGTGCACATCGTCGTGTCTGTCGGCCTGCTCGGCGACTCGGCCGGCTTCCTCGCCGTCGCCATCCGCCGGGCCACGTCCGACGACCCGTCGTTCGTCGATGCCGCCCACGACCTCCTCGGCACCTTCGCCTTGCTCTTCGGCATCCCGCTGAGCTTCCTCGCGCTGCTCACCGGGACCGCCCTCGGCCTCGGCACGCCGTGGGGGCTGTTCCGCTACCCGTGGGTCGTCACCAAGCTCGCCCTCATCGTCACGGTGATCGTCGTCGGCGCCACCGTCCTGAGTCCGGTCCTCGCCGACGACTCCACCGCCGACGGCACCGCCCTCATCATCGGGGCCGCCTATGACGTCGCCGCACTCACCGCTGCCACGGCCCTCGCCGTGTTCAAACCCGGACGGGCACGCCGGCGGGCCACCGCGTCCGCCGCCGCGGGCCTGTCACGCCCTGGCACGGACTACCAGTGATGAGCACCCCCATGCCCATCCTCGACCACACCATCGTCGGCTCTAACGACCACCAGAAGGCGGCCGTGTTCGTGACCACGATCCTCGGCCTCCCAGCACCAGTGACACTCGGACCGTTCGCCGTCGTCCACCTCGGCCCTACGACCACTCTCGACTTCCTCACCGTCGACGGCCCCGTCGAGCCGCAGCACTACGCCTTCCTGGTCACCGAGGTCGAGTTCGACGAGATCTTCGCCCGGATCCGCGGCCGTGCCCTGCCGTACTGGGCCGACCCCGATCATCACGAACCAGACCGGATCAACAGGTGGGACGGTGGCCGTGGCGTCTACTTCGAAGACCCCAACCGGCACTCGCTGGAGATCATCACCAGGCCCTACGGCAGCGGCGGCACCACCACCGATCGCCCCCACCCGCTTCGTCGCGTCGGCCAGTTCGGACCGGCCAGCCGGCGAACCGTGAGCCGACCGCGGCGCAGGCCGGTCAGGCCGACCAGCGGTCGAGGCGGAACGTGGGCCAATCGTCTCGGTCGACGTCGTAGGCGATCAGGTACCACCGCCGCCCGACCGAGACGATGCCGTAGGGCTCGACCCGACGCTCGCTGCGGGTCCCGTCGGCAGCCTCGTAGTCGAAGCGGACCCGCTCGCTGCCTTCGACCGCCGCCGCCAGCATCGTCAGATCGTCTAGGCCGACGACCGGCCCGTCACCGGCGAGTAGGAAAGTCGAGGCCGCTCCGAGCCCGCCAACCCGGTTGCGGAGCCGGCGCGGGCCCATCTCGAGCCGCTCGGCGAGCTCGGTGCCGGACCAGGCCCGGGCCGCTGCAACAGCGCCGGCAGTTGGAACAGGCGGGCCGCACTCATCAAAGCGGACCCTGTTGCCCAAGTAGGTCAGAAATCGACCTATATGCCTCCTAGGGTGCCGCGGTGAGCCGTGGCGCCACACCCGGCGCCGGCCCGCCAGGAGGACTCCACCATGACGACTCGCCAGCAGCAGTTGCGCCCCGTTCCCGATGGCTACGGCACGGTCACGCCCTGGATCATCTCGCGGGACACCGCGCAGCTCATCGACTTCGTCGCGACGGCGTTCGATGCGACCGAGAGCGGACGGGTCCACAACGACGACGGCACCATCGGGCACGCCGAGGTTCGCATCGGCGATTCGGTCGTCATGATGTTCGACGCGAGACCGGACTGGCCGAACACACCGGCGTACCTGCGCCTCTACGTCGAGGACGGCGACGCCGTCTACAGACGGGCGCTCGAGGCCGGCGCCTCATCGGTGACCGAGATGACCGAGCTCTTCTGGGGAGAGCGCGTCGGACGCGTGCGTGACCCGCTCGGCAACGTCTGGTGGATCCAGGACCGCGTCGCCGAGCTCGATCCCGAGGAGATCCAGCAGCGCGCCGCCCAACCCCACTTCATCGAAGCGATGCGCTACGTGCAGAGCGCCCAGATCGTTCAATCCGACCGCTGACCAGCCAGACAAGACCTAAGTATCGGTCGTGCATCGCCGCCGACGCCCTGGTGCGCCGTGGCAGGATGCGGCAATGGCAAGCGAGCGGTTGGAGGTCCAGCGGACCATCCGAGCGGACCCGGCGACCATCTTCAGGGTGCTGTGCGACCCCCAGGGTCACGTGGCGATCGACAGCTCGGGGATGCTGATGGACGCCACAGGCGAGCCGGTGACCGGCGTGGGCGACAGCTTCGTCGTGCACATGGATCGAGAGGCCCTGAACGACTACCCCCTGGGCCGCTACGACGTGACCGTGAAGATCACGACGTTCGTCCCGGACCGCGAGATCGCGTGGACGATCCTCGGCAAGATCCGTCCGCAGATCGGCCACATCTACGGTTACACGCTGGAGCCCGTGGACGACGGCACGCTCGTCACCTCGTACTACGACTGGTCCTCGATCGACCCGGTCTGGAAGGAGGCCGGGATCTTTCCCGTGCTTTCCGAGGGGGCGCTGCGCGCCACCCTCGGCATCCTCGCCCGGACGGTCGCACGGGGCGGCGTCGGCGCTCCCGCGTAGCTCTGGCAGGCCCGAAAGTTGCCCACCGGGTCGTGACGCCCAGGCATCCCAACCAGCGCGACCCGGCGTCGCTGCCCGTCGAGCTGCGCCGGACGACGGTGCCCGCCCGCGTGCGGGCCTGGGTGGAGCGCCACGCCGGGGCGCGCCTGGTGCGGGTCCGGCGCCTGGCGGGGGCGTCGTCGACCGCCGTCCACGGGGTGTACTTCGCCGACGGCACCCGGCTCGTCCTGCGGCGCTACGTGTGGCACGGCTTCCTGGAGGAAGAGCCGATCGTGCCCCAGCGTGAGGTCGACAACCTGCGGTTCGCCTCGCGGCACGGGCTACCGGTGCCCGAGCTGGTGGCAGCCGACGTCAACGGGGCCGACATCGGGGACGGCGTGCCGGCGCTGCTCATGACGTTCCTGCCGGGGCGGGCCGTGGCGGCGCCCGACACCGAACGGTTGGCCCGGGTCGCCGCCGCCATCCACGACGCCGACCCGGTCGGGCTGGGCCACGACTACTTCCCCTGGCACGAGGGCACGACGGTGGCGCCGCCGCCAGCGTCGACCTGGCCTCGACTGTGGGAGGTGGCGATCGAGCTCTGGCATGGCACCACCCCCGACTACACGCCCAGCTTCATCCACCGGGACCTCCACCCGGGCAACGTCCTGTGGTGGCGGGGGCAGGCGGCCGGCGTCGTCGATTGGGCCAACGCTTGCGCCGGTCCCCGGGGGTGCGACGTGGCGACGTGCCGCGCCAATCTGATCGACCTTGCCGGCCCGAAAGCGGCCGACGACTTCCAGGGTGCCTACGAGTCGCTCACGGGCGAGGTCTCCCATCCCTTCTGGGAGATGGCCTGCATCCTGGAGAACGGGGCGTCGTTCTGGACGCCGCGTCAGCTGGCCGACAGCGAGCCCTACCTCGCGCGGGCGGTGGCGGCGCAGGTCGACCTGGCGGCCCGGCGCTGACGCCCCAGCGCTAGGCCAGCGCTGCGGGGTCGACGTTGGCACCGCACAGCACGACGGCGACACGCTCGTCGGGATCGGTAGGCAGCGCGTCGGTCGTCAACGCCGCCAGGGCGGCGGCTCCCGCCGGCTCCGTCGCGAGGCGCAGCGCCTGCCACAGCCGCCGCTGGGCGTCGACCACGTCGGCATCCTCGACGACCACGACTTCGTCGGCCCAACGGCGGGCCGCTGCGAACCCGAGGCGACCGATCCGTCGGGCTCCCAGGGCGTCCGCCGCGATGCCCGACACCTCGGTGTCGACCGGCTCGCCGGCCCGCCAGGCGGCGTCGAGCGCGCGGCATCCCCGGGTCTCGACGCCGGTGATGTGGACCGTCCCCCGGGTCCAGCACGCGATGCCCCCGATGAGCCCGCCGCCGCCCACCGCGACGATGATCCGGTCGAGCCCGATCCTCGCGCTTGCCCCGCCGCTGCGCGCCGGAGACCCGACCTGGCGCTCGAGCTCGGCCGCCAGCGTGCCGGCGCCCTCGAGCATCTCCGGCTGGTCGAAGGCGTGGAGGAACCGCGCTCCGGTGGCGGCTGCGTGGTCCTGGCTCGCCGCCAGGGCTTCGTCGTAGTACCCCGGGACGACCTCGACGGTGGCCCCCAGCGACCGCAGCCGGTCGAGCTTGGCCGGCGCGGTTGTGTCCGGCACGAACACCGCCGCCCGCACCCCGAGGCGGTGGGCCGCGTATGCCACCGCCACGCCGTAGTTGCCGCCCGACGCTGCCACCACGCCGGCGGCCGGCAGCTCACCGAGGAGCTGGTTGTGGGCCCCACGACCCTTGAACGACCCGGCGTGCTGCAGAAGCTCCAGCTTGAGGACCAACGGCCGGCGCCGGCCTGCCAGCCCCAGATCGGCCGGGTCGACCTCGATCACGGGCGTCTCGCGGACCCACGGGGCCAGGCGCTGCGCCGCAGCCTCGATGTCGGGGCGGGAGGGCAGGGCCGGCGGCATCCCGAGATTCTGACGCCGACGGCATCGAGAAGGACATGTGACCGGCGCGCCACGCACAGCGAACGAATGGCTCCTCTTCCGCCGGGGCACCCCTAGAGGGACATCACTCGACGCCGCGGTGTGAGCCGTGGCCGAAAGGGAGAGCGAGAAGATGCTCGGATTCATCATCTGGATGCTCGTCATCGGCGTCATCGCGGGCTACGTGGCCCGCTTCCTGGTGCCCGGGCGTGACCCGCTCGGCGTCGGCGGCACCATCGTGCTCGGCATCGTCGGGTCCTTCATCGGCGGCTTCCTGGGTTACGTCCTGTTCGACAAGGACATCGACGAGGGGGCCCTGCAGGCGTCCGGCATCGTCGGCTCGATCCTCGGTGCCGTCATCGCCCTGCTCATCTACAACGCCGCCGCCGGGCGCGGGCGCTCGCGCCTCGGCCGGCGCTTCTGACCCAGGGGGTGGGTGGCATGATGCGAAAGCTCATGCCACCCCAACCCTGGAGGATCGATGGCGATCTCGGTCGGTGACCGCATCCCCGACGTCAAGCTCATGACCATGACCGACGACGGCCCCGCACCGGTCCAGAGCGGCGACGTGCTCGGCAAGGGCAAGGTCGTCCTTTTCGCCGTGCCAGGTGCCTTCACGCCCACCTGCTCCGACCACCACATGCCCGGGTTCGTGCTGCGCGCAGACGACATCCGGGCCAAGGGCGTCGACACCATCGCCTGCATCGCGGTCAACGACGCCTTCGTGATGGGAGCCTGGGGAGAGGCGCAGGGAACGGGCGAGAGGGTCACGCTCCTGGCCGACGGCAACGGCAACTTCACGGCCGAGGTCGGGCTCGAGATGGACGGGTCCGGGTTCGGGCTGGGCACCCGCTCGCAGCGCTACGCCGCCATCATCGACGACGGGGTGGTGACCGAGCTGATGGTCGAGCCCGGGCCGGGGGTCAACGTCAGCTCAGCCGACGAGGTGCTCGCCAAGCTCTGACTTTCGGGCCGCCGGCCGATCCGGCGGTGATCCTTCCCGGTGCTCGCGAGAAATCACCGCCGGAACGAGTCGCTCGTCCTGCGTGCCAGGATGACCAGCGTGCAGCGCACGTCCGAGGCAGTGGCGGCTGACCAGACGGGCGGTTCCCCCGACGTGGCGGTATCGGTCGCGCCCCGCCAGCGGGTTCGATACCAGGCCGACATCGTGCGACTGCTCGCCTCCCTGGCGCTGCTGGCCGGCGGTGTGCTGATCGCCGTCCACGCCCGCAACACCATCAGCGGTGCCGAAGAGGACATCGTCGACGTCTACGAGCGGGTACCCGAGCGATTCGCCGACGCCCTGGCGGCCGTGGCGGTGGTCGCGGCCACGACCGTGCCGGTCGTCGCCGTGATCGTGCTGGCGTTCCGACGCCGCTGGCGCCAAGCCGGGGCCCTCGTGGTCGGCTGGGTCGGGGCCACCGCCGCCATGAACTGGCTGAGCGACTGGTTGGCCGAGCGGGACGTGGTGGCTGTCGACCCCAACACGGATCAGGTGATCGAGCTCACCGATCCCGAGTTCGCGACCTCGCCACTCATCGCCGCAGTCGTCGCCGTCGTGATCATCGCATCGCCCCGGCTGTCGCAGCAGTGGCGCCGGGTCCTGTGGTCGGGCGTGGGCCTGCTCATCCTGCTCCGGGTGGTCTCCTCCAGCGAGCCACCCCTGGACATCGTCATCGCCGTGGCGCTCGGCATGGCGGTCGGCTACCTGGCTCTGTGGGCCTTCGGCACCGAGAGCGCGGATCCCGACGCTCGCGAGCTGGTCGCGATGCTGCGGCCGATGGCCGACCCGGCCCGCATCGAGCAGCTGGCGGGCGAAACCCCGCTGCGGTACGCGGTCGACCTGGCCGGCGGCGAGAAGCTGCAGCTGCGGGTGCGGACCCGCACCGACCGTTCGGCCGAGCGGCTCGAGCAGGTGTGGCGCACGGTGCGCCTGCGGACGTCACAGATCGACGAGCCGTACACGACGGTGCAGCGGCGCATCGAGCACGAGGCGCTGGCGCAGACCACGGCGGGCGCCGCCGGGGTGCGCGTGGCGCAGCTCCGGGGGATCGTCGTCTCGTCGGCGGGGTCGGTCGGCCTGCTCGAGGAGCGCGTGGACGGCACCCCGGTGGCGGCGTTGCCCGATGCCCGGCTGGACCACGGGCTCCTCCGCCAGATCTGGCGCGAGGTGGCGGCCCTGCACGGTCAGCGCATCGCACACCGGGCGCTCGGCCTCGCGGTGATGACCGTGACCGACAGCGGCGACGTTGCCCTGTGCGACTTCGACGCCGCCCGGTTGGCGGCATCCGATCGCGACCTCGCCCTCGACCGCGCGCAGCTGCTGGTCGACACCGCGCTGCGGATCGGGCCCGACGAGGCGGTGTCGGTGGCCGTCGAGGAGCTGGGCTCCAAGGCGGTCGTGGCCGCGGTGCCGTACCTGCAGCCCCTGGCGCTGCCGGCCCCGACCCGGCGCCGGCTGCGGGGCAACAAGGAGGTGCTCGACGCCCTGCGGGACGCCGTGCGGCACTGCACCGGGGTCGAGCCCGCCCCACTGGCGCGGCTGGAGCGGGTACGCCCCCGGACGGCGATGTCGGTCCTGGCGCTGGCCGGCGGCTTCTACTTCCTGCTGCCCCAGCTGGCCGATGTGAGCGAGACGGCCGAGGCGGCGGCGCAGGCCAACTGGTGGTGGCTGGCCCCGATCTTCGCGGGGGCGGCGGCGACGTTCTTCGCTGCGGCGCTGTCGTTGCTGGGCTCGGTGCCCCAGCCGATCTCGTACCTTGCCACGGTGCGGATGCAGGTCGCCTCTGCCTTCGTCGGCCGCATCGCCCCGGCCAACACGGGCGCGCTGGCGGTCGGCGTCCGCTTCCTCCAGCGGTCCGGGATCGATACTGCGGCCGCGGGCACCGCCGTCGGGCTCAACGCCCTAGTTGGCGTCGCCGTCCACCTGTCGCTCATGGCGGGCTTCATCGCCTGGACCGGCACCCGCAGCCCGGGCTTCTCCTTGCCCGACGCCAACACGTGGCTGCTGGCGATCCCGGCCGTGGGTGTGGCGAGCGGCCTGGTCGTAGCCCTGGTGCCGGCGCTGCGCCGGCGGGTCGTGCCGCCGCTGCTCGGGTACCTGCGCACGGCGGGGGTGTCCCTGGCCGACGTCGTGACCGACCCGTTGCGGGTGCTGGCGCTCGTGGGCGGGGCCCTGGGCCTGACGTTCGCCTTCATCCTCACGCTTCTGGCGTCCGTGTCGGCGTTCGGGGGCGACGGCGTCAGCTTCCCGGAGATCGGTGCCGCGTACCTGGTGGCCGCCGCCATCGGTTCGGCGACGCCGACGCCGGGCGGCCTCGGCGCCGTGGAGGCGGCGCTGGTGGCGGCGTTGACGGGCTACGGCATGGGCACCGGCAGCGCGGTGTCGTCGGTGCTCACGTTCCGCTTGGCGACGTACTGGGCACCGATGATTCCCGGCTGGATCATGTTCCAGCAGATGCAACGCCGCGAGGAGTTGTAGTCATCGAAGGGGGAGGGAAACCCTCGCCCTTCGAGCATCCCCCACCAGTTGGGTCGCCGCCTGTCGGCGGCGGCGTCATCTCTGTCGCTCGGCCGGCGGAGCCCGACCGAGCGACGGGGGGGGGGG
>DASQUK010000062.1:0-3756 GCA_035641315.1 Acidimicrobiales bacterium
GGGCAGGAACGCAACAGCGCCTCGGCCAGCTCGGCGGTGGCGTCGAGGAGGTGCTCGCAGTTGTCGAGGCATACCAGCAGGCGCCGATCGCGCAGGTGCAGCATCAGGGCCCGCAGCGGCCCGCCCACCGGCTCCACCATGACCTTGGTGGTGGCGGCGGCCAGCTCCGCAACCCGGGCGGGGTCTGTGACCGGGGCCAGGTCCACCCACCACACCCCGTCGGGCCAACGGTCGGCCAACCCCGCGGCTGCCTGGACGGCGAGCCGGGTCTTCCCGCAGCCGCCCGACCCGGTGAGCGTCACCAGACGCTCGCTGGACAGCAGCCGCTCGACGGCGGCGAGCTCCTCGCCGCGGCCGACGAAGCTGGTGAGCTGGGCCGGCAGGTTGTTGGCCAGCAGGTCGAGGGAGCGCAGCGGCGGGAACCGGTCGCCGTCGCTGTCGCCATTGGCCAAGTCGGCGTGGCGCAGCTCGAAGATCCGCTCGGGGCCGGACAAGTCGCGGAGCCGGTGGGCGCCCAGGTCGGCCAGCCAGGCGCCGCCCGGCAGGGCGTCAGCGACGATCGAGGCGGTCACCGACGACAGCAGGGTCTGGCAGTCGTGGGCGACGTCGCGCAGGCTCGCACCGCGGTGCACGGCCGTGCCGGTGTAGGTCCGACCGCCGCTCAGGTCGGCCTCGCCCGTGTCCAGCGCGATGCGCACCGGCCGTGCGGTCCCACACGCCCGCTGGACGTCGAGGGCGGCGGCGACGGCGCCGGCCGCCGAGGCGAACACCGCCACGGCGTCGTCCCCCTGATCCTCGGCCGGGACGCCCCCGTGGGCGGCGACCACGGCGTCGACGACCTCGTCAGGCCGGTCGACGTCCGTGAGCAGGAACGTCACCGTGCCCTCCGGGAGACCGGGCGCTCGCTCATCGGGGGCCATGAGCCGAATCTCTCGCGTCGTCACGAGGCGACCAGTCTGGCAGCCTCTTCAGTAGGTGGAGCGGGCCAATTCCTCCTCGGAGGTGGAGTCGAGCCATTCCTGGAACGTCGGGCCGGCGAGCGTGGCGCCCGGGCCGGGCAGCAGGCCGCCGGTCTCGTAGATCTCGCGGTTGGGGTCGGCGGGGTCGCTCACGCCTTCGATACGCACCGGGTCACCGAGCCGGGCCACGAGCCGTGTCGCCATGTCGACGAGGTCCTCTTCCTGGGGACCGGCGATCTCCAGGATCGGCGCCGGGGTGGACGCCGGCGCGGCCGACGCGGGGTCGGTCGCCAGATCGACGAGCGCTTGGGCGACCGCCCTGGCGGCGACCGATTGGGTGCGCATCCGCTGCACGTAAGCCACGTCGCCCTGCCTGCCCCATTCCACGAGTTGCGGGACGAACTCGTGGAACTGCGCAGCCCGCAGGATGCGTACCGGGATCGGGCCGGCGAGCATGGCCTTCTCGTGGGCGAGCTTGGCCGCGCCGTAGCCCGCGGTGAACTTGTCGATGCCGATGATGGAGACCTCCACCATCCGCTGCACGCCGGCTCGCTCGCCGACCTCGTGGAGGTTGCGGGCGGCGCTGGTGAAGAAATCGGTCGCTGCGGCCTCGTCGGGCGAGGACCCGCTGGCCACGTCGATGACGCATTCCACGCCGGCCAGAGCGTCCGCCAGGCCGTCGCCGGTGACGATGTCCACGCCGCTGGAACGCGACATGGCGACGACGTCGTGCCCGCCGGCCTGGAGGAGGTCGACGACGTGACGGCCGACCCTCCCGGTCGCCCCTGCCACGGCGATCTTCCTGGCTGTTTGCATGGTGACTGTCCTCCTGTCACATCGGATGGGTTTCGTCGGTCAGTGCTATGACACGACGCGTTGGAGGAATGTGACCGATGGACGAACACGACTGGCTGGTGGACCGCTTCGAGGAGCACCGGACTCATTTGCGGGCGGTCGCCTACCGGATGCTGGGCTCGCTGAGCGAGGCCGATGACGCCGTCCAGGAGGCCTGGCTACGGCTCAGCCGTGCCGACACGAGCGAGGTCGAGAACCTGGGCGGCTGGCTCACGACGGTCGTCGCCCGGGTGTGCCTGAACATGCTGCGATCGCGCCGAACGCGGCGAGAGGAGTCGCTGGACGTGTTCGTGCCCGACCCGATCGTGAGCCGTGAGGATGGCGTCGACCCGGAGGGCGAGGCGCTGCTGGCCGACTCGGTCGGCCTGGCGTTGCTGGTGGTCCTCGAGACGCTGGAGCCCGCCGAGCGGCTGGCGTTGGTGCTGCACGACATGTTCGCGGTGCCGTTCGACGAGATCGCTCCCATCGTGGGAAGGTCACCGGCGGCGGCGAGACAGCTCGCGAGCCGGGCCCGTCGCCGGCTGCAGGGCGCCACCGTTCCCGACACCGACCTGACCGGTCAGCGGCAGGTGGTCGACGCCTTCTTCGCTGCGGCGCGTGACGGCGACTTCGACGCCCTGGTGGCGGTGCTCGACCCGGACGTCGTCTTGCGGTCCGATGGCGGAGCCGTGCGCCCGGCCGCCTCGGTGGTGGTCCATGGTGCACGGGCGGTGGCCGAGCGGGCGTTCAGCTTCGCCCAGCTCTCCCCGTACGTGCGGCCGGCGCTCGTGAACGGAATCGCCGGAGTCGTCGTCGCCCCGCGTGGCCGGCCGTTCTCGGTCATGGCGTTCACGGTCAGGAACGGCAAGATCGTCGAGATCGACGCGCTCACCGACCCCGAGCGCCTCAGGCAGTTGGACCTGACGGTCCTCGGCGACTGATTCAGCGGTCCCGCTCATGGCGGTGGTCGGCTCTGGAGGGTGCGGCCGTCGGGGGTGGTGACGACCAGGGTGGCGTCGGGAAGCAACTTGGCGTCCCAGCCCGGCGAGTGGAGCATGTGGTGGTGCCTCGAGCATTCGAGCACCAGGTTCTCGAGGCAGGTTGGCCCGCCACGGGTCACCCACTGGACGTGATGCGCCTCACACCACTCAGGCGGTCGGTCGCACCCCGGGAACCGGCAATGCTCGTCCCGGATCACCAGTGCATTGAACAGGTTTGCCGGCACGGTGCGGGTGGTCATCCCGTAGTCGAGGATGCTGGAGCGTCCGGCGACGAACACCCGGTGCAGCCCGGCGTCACAGAACAGGCGCTGCACCGTGGTGCCGTCGAGGATGGTGCCGTCGATCAACCGGCCTTGGCCGCGACCCTCGAGGTCATCCAGCGTGGCGACCACGTTGAGATGGGGCCGGTGACGGCCACCGCGGCGGTGTTGTTGATGATCCAAGAACCAGCGGCACACATCGGCCAGGGCATCGGCGCGGCGGCGGGCCGGGCTGCGCTCGGGCTCACCATCCAGGTCTTTGGTGGTGGCGAGGCGGATGGCGGTCTCGATCAGCGAACCGGCTTCGGGATCGAAGCTGACCCGCAGCTCGCGGCGCCCGTCCAGGATCCGCGACAGGTGCAGCGACCGCTGCGGTTGGGGTGTGTCGGGCGGGTCGTCGAGGACGGCGTCGGCGTAGCGGGCCCAGGCCTGCATCCTGGTCGCGGTTTCCGCCACCGACAGGCCGCCGAAGCCGGGGACGAGCTCGGGTTCGTGTTGGGCGAACAGGCCGGTGGTGCGGTCGGTGAGGTTGGCGACGATGGCTTGCACCTGCCCACCCGACAGCCGACCCTCCCCATAAGCCGCCGCGGTGACCGGCAGCTGGCGGAGGCGGCGGGCGGTCTTCGTCGCCAGCGTGGCGTCGCGGCTGGTGCTCTGCGCCCGGTGCCGCAGCCAGGCGGTCATGGAGGTGGCGCCGTCGTT
>DASQUK010000063.1:0-25467 GCA_035641315.1 Acidimicrobiales bacterium
CCAGGTGGTCGTGCAGCCAGAGGTAGTCGTTGGCCTGCAGCAGCATGTAGCTGAACTCGGTGTAGGAGATGCCGTGTTCGCCCTCGATCCGCGAGCGCACCGACTCCTTGGCGAGCATCTGGTTGACGGTGACGTGCTTGCCGACGTCGCGCAGGAAGGCGAGCAACCGGATGTCGGCGGTCCAGTCGCGGTTGTCCACCAGCACCGCCGCACCGGTGTCGAGGTCGAGGATGCGCGCCATCTGGGCCTTGATCGCGGCCACGTTGGCGTCGAGGGTCTCGGCGTCGAGGAGGTTGCGCTCCTCGGACCGGCCACTCGGATCGCCCACCATGCCGGTGGCGCCTCCGGCCAGTGCGACGGGTCGGTGCCCCGCGTCCTGGAAGCGCCGCAGCACCAGCAGGCCGATGAGGTTGCCGACGTGCAGGCTGTCGGCGCTCGGATCGCAGCCGTAGTAGAGGCCGATGGGACCGGCGGCGAGTCGCTCCGCCATCTGATCGCGGTCGGTCGAGTCGTGGACCAGGCCGCGGGCCTCGAGATCGTCGAGCAACGTGCTCATGCGACTGGACGCTACCGGTCCCGGCCGGGGACCCTTGAGTGGTGACAGTCGAGACCTCGGGAGCTCCGGCCGACTCGGCGGCGCCGGCCGACGGCGATGGACCTGCCCTGCGCGGGTCGCGCCTCGGGCGCATCGTGGTGGTCGTGGCGGTGGCGGCCCTGGTGTCGATGTGGGGCTACGTCCTCTACCTGGCGTTCGGGCCCGGACGGCAGCCGCCGATCGATCGCCTCGACGACCCGGCGTTCGCGGTGGCGGCGGAGGAACGTTGCGCCGCTGCGCTCGAGGAGATCGACCGGCTCCCGGTCGCCAGCGCCATGGACACCGCCGCCCAGCGGGCCGACGTGCTCGAACGGGCCAACACCGTCTACGCCACCATGCTGGACGACCTCGAAGAGCTGGAGACCCTGGCACCGGCGGGCGACCAGCGGCGCCGCGCCAGCGAGTGGCTGGCCGACTGGCGCACCTACCTCGGGGATCGTGAGCGCTACGTCGACTCCCTGCGCGACGACGCGGCTGCCCGGTTGCTGGTGTCGGAGAAGCCGGGCGAGGGCCGGCAGATCACCGGCTGGATCGACGAGTTCGCCAACGCCAACCGCATGCCGTCCTGCGTGTCCCCGACCGACGCCTGACGGGAAGGCGTGAGTCGGCGTGGGGGGTCCGGGGGGAACGGCTCCTGCGGTCCCCCCGGCGTCGCTCGAGCCGGCTTGGCCGGTCGAGCGACTGGAGACGAGTGCCGCCGCAAGGCGGCGCCTCAGGTGTCGGGTGTCGGAGGGCGGCGAGTCGGCCGTAGGCCGACGCCATCACGGGGCGGCGGGTGGGGCTCGGGCCGGAGGGTCTCCCTCCTCCCTCCGGTCGACACGTTGGGGTCGCCGGGCACGTGCCAGCGCCAGGGGTGCTCGGCGCCGGCGCTGAGCCCGATGCGGGTCGTCTGGACCGCATCGGCCGGGGGTGGGGTGCCGTCGTCGCACACCACCACACCGCGGTCCCCGGTCACGAGATCTGCGCCGTCGAACCCTCGCTCCAGCCCCAGCGCCTGGCAAAGCTTGGCCGGTCCGCTGCACAGGTCCCGGTCCCGCCGGGCGCGGGGGCGGGCCGCCCGCATGGCGTCCAGGCCCGCGACGGGCGCCAGCGCCCGCAGCAGCACCGCCACACCCTCGCCCTCGTCGCCGCACACGGCGTTGGCGCACCAGTGCATGCCGTAGGTGAAGTACACGTAGAGCCCACCAGGGGGACCGAACATGGTCCGGTTGCGCGCGGTCATGCCCCGGTAGGCGTGGCTGCCCGGATCGATCCCCCCGCAGTAGGCCTCGACCTCGACGATCCGGCCGACGCGGTCCTCGGACCCGGGCCCGTCCGACCCCGGACCGTCCGCAACCCCCCGGTGGATAAGCAGCTTGTTGAGCAGCTCCGGGGCCACCTCCCGCGGGTCACGGCGGTAGAAGTCGCGCTCAACGATCCTCATGGACCTACACCGGCTCGGCCCCTGAGCCCGAGCTGCCCGGCGGCGGAGCCGCCACGAGCGGGAAACACAGCGTCGGAGCCCGAGGCCGCTTCCCGTCTACCGGCGGAGGGCGGGCAGCGAGCCGGTGGCGCTGAGGATGCGGCGCCGCCGTCGGCGCTTATCGGCGCCGACGGCGCCAGGGCCCGAGCGGCCCGGCGGCGGAGCCGCCGAGAGCGGGTGTCACAGCGTCGGAGCCGCCGCACCGGAGGCGACAGGACCCGGGAGCGTGGGGGCGCGGACGGGCGAAGCCGGCTCAAGACAGGGCCGATCGCACGTCCTCCGCGACGGGAGTGGGATCGGTGGTGCCCGGCGCCACCGACACGTAGGTCACGATCGCCGTGAACACCGGCCGCTCCTCGACCGACCCCTCGAAGGCGACGTCGAAGCTGCTGTTGCCCCAGCGTCGGGCGGACACGTCGACGGCCAGCACGTCGCCGAACGTGGCTGCGCCGTGCCACGTGATGTCGGCCCGCTTCAGCACCATGTCGAAACCGGACGCCTCGTAGTCCCCCAGGCCCGACCGCAGCCAGCCGTCGAGAGCGTCGTCTACGTAGGTCAGGTAGTGGGCGTTGAAGACGTGGCGCTGCATGTCGACCTCGCCGTAGCGGATCCGCAGCTCATGGCGATAAGGCGTACTCACGAGACGGACTCTGCTACCCCCAGCCGCTCGGCGTCGAACGCGATCCGGCGCTCGAAGCGCTCCAGTTGCGCCTCGACCGGCTCGGGACCGGCGCCGCCGGGCGTGCGGCGGCGGGCCACCGGGCGGCCCGGTTCGAGCAAGGCTGCGCCCTCGGATCCGAGCTCGGGATGGGCCTCGACCAGCTCGGCCAGAGGCACGTGGCGCTCCAGGCTGTCGCGCACCAGGGCACCCACCAGCGCGTGGGCGTCCCGGAAGGGCATGCCCCGGTCGACCAACAGCTCGGCCAGGTCGGTGGCGGCGGCGTACGGCGAGTCCGCCGCCCGCTGCATGCGGTCGAGGTCGAACCCCAACGTTGCGTAGAGGCCCGCCATGGCCGCCAGCGCCAGCGACAGCTGCTCGACGGCGTCGAACAGCGGCTCCTTGTCCTCCTGCAGGTCACGGTTGTAGCTGAGCGGCAGGCCCTTCAGCGTCGCCAGCATCCCTGCGAGGCTGCCGATCACCCGGCCGGCCTTGCCCCGGGCCAGCTCGGCGATGTCGGGGTTCTTCTTCTGCGGCAGCATCGACGACCCCGTGGCGTAGGCGTCGTCCAGCCGCACGAAGCCGAACTCGGCGGTCGACCACAGGATCACCTCCTCGCCCATGCGTGACAGGTGCACCGCCACCAGGCTGAGCGCGAACAGCGCCTCCGCCACGAAGTCGCGGTCGCTGACGGCGTCGAGGCTGTTCTCGAAGCGGGCGGCGAAGCCCAGCTCCTCGGCGGTGAAGTCTGGATCGAGCGGCAGCGACGACCCGGCCAGCGCGCCGGCGCCCAGCGGCGAGACGTCGAGCCGCCGCCGGCAGTCGGCAAGGCGGTCGACGTCGCGGGACAGCGCCCAGCCGTGGGCCAGCAGGTGGTGGGCCAGCGTCACCGGCTGCGCCCGCTGCAGGTGCGTGTAGCCCGGGAGGTACGCAGGGCCCACCTCGCGGGCCCGATCCAGCAGCACCCGTTGCAGCGCCACCACCCGCTGGGCCACGGCCGTCAGCTCCCGCTTGCACCATAGGCGCAGCGCGGTTGCCACCTGGTCGTTGCGGCTACGCCCGGTGTGGAGCTTGGCGCCGGCTGGACCAGCCAGCGCGGTGACCCGCCGCTCGATGGCGGTGTGGACGTCCTCGTCGCTGGGCTCGAAGGCGAACGTGCCCGCCCGCAACTCCTCGCCCACCCGGTCGAGCGCCGCCCGCACCAGGTCGGCCTCGTCGGCGGTGAGGATCCCCGCCCGGGTCAGGCCCTTCACGTGGGCCCGGCTGCCGTCGAGGTCGTCGGCCGCCAAGCGCCGGTCGAAGGGCAGGCTGACCGTGAAGGCCAGCAGCTCGTCGGCCGGTCCCCCGGCGAACCGACCCTGCCAGAGCGTGCTCACGGACTATCTGCGCCCGGGCCCTGGAGTTGCGACCACGTCTCGATGCCGAGGCCCCACAGGCGCACGAAGCCCTCGCTGTCAGCGTGGCGGAAGCTGTCGGCGGCGTCGTAGGTGGCCAGGCGGTAGTCGTACAGGCTGTGGGGGCTGCGCCGGCCGGTCACCTGGACCGAGCCGGGTGACAGGCGCAGCCGCACCTCGCCGGTCACGTGCTGCTGGCTCTCGTCGACGAACGCGTCGAGCGCCTGGCGCAGCGGGCTGAACCACAAGCCGTCGTACACCAGCTCGGCGTAGCGGCTCTCGAGCCGCGTCTTCTCCCGCTGGAGGTCGCGCTCGAGGCAGATCGACTCGAGGTCGGCGTGCGCCAGCATGATGGCCAGGCTGGCGGGGCACTCGTAGGTCTCACGGCTCTTGATGCCGACCCGCCGGTTCTCGACCATGTCGATGCGTCCCCAGCCGTAGGAGCCGACCACCTGGCCGAGCTGAGAGATGAGGTCGGCGGGACCCAGGGCCACGCCGTCGAGGGACACGGGGACGCCCCGGTCGAACCCGATCACCACGTCCATCGGCTCGGTGGCGGTGGGCCGGGTGAGCAGCCACACCCCCGGCGGGGGCACGGCCCAGGGGTCCTCCATCTCGCCGCACTCGATCGCCCGGCCCCAGAGGTTGTCGTCGATGGAATACAGCTTCTCCTTGGTGGCGGTGATGGGGATGCCGTGGTCGTAGGCGTAGTGGATGCAATCGTCCCGGGTCATGCCCCACGAGCGCACCGGCGCCACCACCTCGAGGTCGGGCGCGAGGGCCCGCGTCGACACCTCGAAGCGCACCTGGTCGTTGCCCTTGCCGGTGCAGCCGTGGGCCACGGCGTCGGCCCCGTGCTCGCGGGCGGCGGCCACCAGGTGCTTCACGATCACCGGACGCGACAGCGCCGAGACCAGCGGGTAGCGGCCTTCGTAGAGGGCGTTGGCCTTGAGCACCGGCACGCAGTAGTCCCGGGCGAACTCGTCGCGGGCGTCGACCACGACGGCGTCAACGGCACCCGCCGCCAGGGCGCGCTCGCGCACCACGTCCCAGTCGTCGGAGGACTGGCCGACGTCGACCGCCAAGGCGATCACGTCGACCCCCTCGTTGTCGGTCATCCACCGCACGGCCACGGATGTGTCGAGGCCGCCGCTGTAGGCGAGCGCCACTCGCTTTGGCATGGGTCGTTCCTTCGCTCTTTGGGTTCGCCGGCCTACAGGCCGGCCATGTCGGCCAGTTGGCGGGCCATCGCCGCGCCGGTCGTGTCCTCGGCCACCACCACGATCAGGGTGTCGTCGCCGGCCACCGTGCCGATGACCCCCGGGAGCCCCGAGCGGTCGAGCGCGGAGCCGACCACGTGGGCGGATCCCGGCGGGGTGCGCAGCACCACCAGGTTGGCGGAGTGCGCCACCTCGACCACCCACTCGCTGAACACCCGCCGGAGGTGGTCCTCCGGCGCCCGCTGCTCCGTGGGGAGCTCGGGGATGGCGTAGACGGTCTCGCCGCCGGGGCCCCGGACCTTGATGGCACCCAGGTCCTCGAGGTCGCGGGACACCGTGGCCTGGGTGGCGGCCACGCCCTCGGCCGCGAGCAGCTCGACGAGCTGTGACTGGCTGGAGACGTCGTGATCCGACAGCAGCCGCGCCACCCGGTGCTGCCGCTGGGGCTTGGCGAGGGTGCGGGCCGGCGCCCGGCCAACGCTCATGATTGGGACTGCTCCACCAGCCAGTCGAGCAGGCCACGCATGCTGTGCAGGCGGTTGTGCGCCTGGAGGATCATCCGGCTCTGCGGGCCGTCCACCACCGAGGTCGCCGCCTCCTGGCCGCGGTGCGCCGGCATGCAGTGCATGAACACGGCGCCGGGCGCGGCCACGGCCATCAGGCGGTCGTCGACCGAGAACCCCTCGAACTCGCGGGACCGGGCGTCGGCCTCGTCCTCCTGTCCCATGGACGCCCACACGTCCGTGTGGACGGCCACCGAGCCGGCCACCGCCTCCTCGGGGCGGCTGGTGACCACGGGCTCGCCGCCCAGCACCCGGAGGCGGTCGAGGTCGTCGTCGCCCGGCCCGTAGCCGGGAGGGCACGCCAGCTGCACCTTCATGCCCAGCATGGTGGCGCCGATGCTCAGCGACCGAGCCACGTTGTTGAAGTCGCCCACCCAGGCCACGGTGGCGCCCGCCAGCTCGCCCAGGCTCTGGCGCATGGTGAGGAGGTCTGCGAGTGCCTGGCAGGGGTGGCCCCGGTCGGACAGCAGGTTGACCACCGGGATGCTGGCGGCGCCCGCCAGCTCCTCGAGCAGGCCGTGGTCGAACACCCGGGCGCCCAGGACCGCGTGGTAGCCGGACAGCACCCGGGCGATGTCGGTGATCGGCTCGCGCTCGCCGCTGCCCACCTCGTCCCGCCGGAACGTCACCGGGTGGCCGCCGAGCTCGACGATCGCCGCCTCGCACGAATGGCGGGTGCGCAGCGACGGCTTCTCGAAGTAGAGGCCAACCGTGCGACCCACCAGGGGATGGTGGGCCGGGCGCGTCCCGGCTCGGCGCAGGATCTCGCGCACCTCGTCGGGCGTCAGGTCGTCGAGCTCGAGGACGTGGCGCACGGTCATCTCCGTCATTGGGCCAGGACCTTTGCGATGATGTCGCAGGCTTCCTCGATCTCGTCGTCGCTGATCAGCAGCGACGGTGCCAGCCGCAGCGCCGTGGGCGTGACGGCGTTGGCCACCAGTCCCGCGTGAAGGAGGGCGTCGTTCGCCTCTCGGGAGTCGCGGTCCGCCAGCTCCACGCCGAGGAGCAGGCCCAGGCCGCGCACGCCCGCGACGCCGGACATGCCGGTCAGTCGGTCCCGGAACCTTGCCCCGGCTCGAGCGGCCCGGGCGGGGACGTCCTCGGCCTGCATCACAGCCAGGACCGCCCGGGCTGCGGCCGTGGCCAGCGGTTGGCCGCCGAACGTCGTGGCGTGGTCGCCCGGCTGGAACACGCCGGCGACGTCGGCCCGCGCCCAGCAGGCGCCGATCGGCACGCCGTTGCCCAACGCCTTGGCCATGGTGACCACGTCGGGCCGCACGCCGAGGTGCTGGAAGCCGAACCAACGACCCGTCCGGCCGAGACCGGTCTGCACCTCGTCGACGATGAGCAGCACGCCACGCTCGTCGCACAGCCGGCGGACGCCCTGGAAGTAGACGGCGCTGGCGGGGTTGACGCCACCTTCGCCCTGCACCGGCTCGAGCAGGACCGCCACCACGCCGGGATCGAGCGCCGCTTCCAGCGCGTCGAGGTCGTCCCAGGCAACGTGGCGGAACCCCTCCGGCAGCGGCTGGAACGGCTCGTGCTTGGTGGGCTGGCCGGTGGCGTGGAGCGTGGCCAGCGTGCGGCCGTGGAAGCTGCCGTAGGTGGAGATCACCACGTATCGACCATGGACATGCTCCCCGCTCTTGGCGCCTACGGCGCCGGGCCGCTCGGGCCACGGCCTCGCGTTCGCTCGGCCTCCGCCAAAGCGCCGGGCGAGCTTGAGGGCACACTCGTTGGCCTCGGCACCCGAGTTGCAGAAGAACACCTGGCCGCCGGCCGGTGCGCCGTCGCCGATCAGTCGGTCGAGCGTGCGGGCCACCTCGGGACCGGGCTCGGTGCCGAACAGGTTGGACACGTGCAGGAGCGTCGACGCCTGGCTCGTCAGCGCCTCGGCCACGGCGGGATGAGCGTGGCCGAGCGACGTCACCGCCAACCCCGCCAGGCAGTCGAGGTAGCGCCGGCCGTCGCCGTCGAACAGGTAGGAACCCTCGCCCCGCACGAACGTCACCGCCGGGTCGGGGTAGGTGGGCATGAGGGGGCTAGTCACTTGTCTGCCCTTCGGAGGTGATCATCGTGCCGACGCCGGCGTCGCTGAACAGCTCGAGCAGGAGGACGTGGGGTATCCGCCCGTCGAGCAGGTGCGCCGACATCACGCCGTGATCCACCGCATGGAGCGCGGCCGCCACCTTCGGGATCATCCCGCCGCTGAGCCGGCCGTCGTCGATCATCTTCTGGAGCTCGGTGGCCGTGATGTGGCTCACGAGCGACGCCGGATCGTCGACGTCGGCCAGCAGCCCGGCAACGTCGGTCAGGAAGATGGCCTTCTCGGCCCCGAGCGCTTCGGCCAGCGCCCCGGCCACGGTGTCCGCGTTGATGTTGTAGGCCTGCCCGGTCGGGTCGGAGCCGATGGTGGAGACGACCGGGATGAGATCCTCGGCCAGCAGCCGGTGCAGGATCGTGGGGTTCACCGAGCGGACGTCACCGACGTAGCCCAAGTCGGGGTTACGGGCCCCGGCCAGGAGGAGGCCAGCGTCCTCGCCGGACAACCCGACGGCCAGCGGACCGTGGACGTTGACGGCGGACACGATGTCGCGGTTCACCTTGCCGACCAGGACCATGCGGGCGATGTCGACGGTCTCGGCGTCGGTGATCCGCAGGCCGTCGCGGAACTCCGGCTGCTTGCCCAGCCGGGCCATGAGGTCGCTGATCTGCGGACCGCCCCCGTGCACGACCACCGGCCGCAGTCCCACCGCCCGCAACAGGACGACATCATCCGCGACCGCACGGCCCACTTCGGGATCCACCATGGCGTTGCCGCCGTACTTGACAACGACGACCGCCCCCCGGAACCGCTGGATGTAGGGCAGGGCTTCCAGCAGCACCCCGACCCGCTCCTCGGCGCCCTGGCGTAGCGGGGAGGAGCTGCCCGAGGTCATAGGTTTCATGGCCCGCAGGGCGAGGTCATAGGTTTCAGAAACGGAACCTATGACCTCGGGCTCGGCCCGCTGAAACCTATGACCTCGGGTATCAACCGGCGGACGGGGCGGGGTCAACTGGTCCCCCTGTTCTCGTCGATGTAGCCGTGGGTGAGGTCGTTGGTCAGGATCCGGGCCTGCCCGTCGCCGACGCCGAGGTCGCAGTGGAGCACCAGGTACTCCCCCGCCATGTGCTCGGCCACGGCGTCGGTGTCGTGCTCGACGGCGACGCAGCCCCGGCTCACCACCGTGCCGCCATACGCGACCGTCAGCTCGGCCAGGTCGAGCTTCACGCCGGCGGTCCCCAGGTCGCTCGCCACCCGTCCCCAGTAGGGATCGCCGCCGAACCACGAGCACTTCACCAGCTGGCTCTCGGCCACCTTGCGGGCGGCCTGGCGGGCCTCGTCGTGCGAGGCAGCGCCGGTCACCCGCACCCGGACCACCTTGGTGTGGCCCTCGGCGTCGCCCACCATCTGGGTCGCGAGGTCCTCGCATGCGGCGGCTACGGCCGCGGCCAGGCTGTCCACGTCGGGCGGCCCCGACCGTCCGTTGGCCAGCAGCAGCACCGTGTCGTTGGTGGAGGTGCAGCCGTCGATGGTCACGGCGTTGAAGCTGTCGGCCACGCCCGCCCGCAGCACCCGATCGAGCGCCGGCGGGTCCACGGCGGCGTCGGTGGTCATCACCGCCAGCATCGTGGCCATGTTGGGCGCCAGCATGGCGGCGCCCTTGGCCATCCCGCCGACCACGAAGCCGTCCGCCCGCACCACGGTCTCCTTGCGCCGGGTGTCGGTGGTCATGATCGCCTCGGCGGCGGCGATGCCGTGGTCCGGATCGCCGTCCCGCTGGGACACCAGCCGCGGCACGCCGGCGGCAACGGCGCCCATAGGCAGCGGGAAGCCGATCAAGCCCGTCGAGCAGACCAGCACCGCCTGGAGTGCGCAGCCCAGCTCGCCCGCCACCAAGGCGCACATCCGCTCCGCGTCGGCCTCCCCGTGATCGCCGGTCCCGGCGTTGGCATTGCCGCTCGACAGCACCACGGCGGCCGCCCGGCCGCTGGAGGCGGCCAGATGGCGGCGGCTCACCACCACCGGGGCGGCGACCACCAGGTTCTGGGTGAACACCCCGGCCGCGGCCACGGGGGCGCCGTCCACGGTGGCCACCAACGACAGGTCCCGCTCGCCCGACGCCTTGATGCCACACGCGACTCCCGCGGCCACGAACCCCCCGGGCGCCACGACGCTCATTGAGGAACCTCGACTCGGCCGGAGGCCGAGGCCGTTCCCTGCCTCCGGCGGAGGGCGGGTAGCGAGCGGGTCGCGCTGAGGATGCGGCACCGCTGTCGGCGCCTAGCAGGCGCCGACGGCGGAAGGTGCCGCACCGGAGGCGACAGGACCACGCGAGGGAGCACGAAGTGCGAGCGAGCCAGAGACACAGTGCGGTACTCGCCGCGAAGCGGCGATCGCTCAGAGGCGGGCCGAAGGCACGCCGATGAGCGAAGGGGGGCGGGCGGGCGTAGCTGGCTCATGGGTACACGCCCACGCTGGGCAGGCCCACGGTCTCGGGCAGGCCGAGCATCAGGTTGGCGCACTGGACCGCCTGGCCCGAGGCCCCCTTGACCAGGTTGTCGAGGGCGGCGATGGCGACGACCCACCCGGTGCGCGGGTCGGCAGTGGCGGTGACGTGGACCGCGTTCGACCCCAGCGTGGCCTTGGTCGACGGCGACCCCTCGGTCACCACCACGAACGGCTCGCCCTCCCACGCGTCACGAACGGCGTCCAGGACATCGCCCGTGGTCGCGCCAGCGGGGGCGGGCCGGGCGTAGCAGGTGGCAAGGATCCCCCGGTTCATCGGTGCCAGGTGGGGCGTGAACAGCACCTGTGCGCTGGTGCCGGGCCCGGCGACGCGGCTGAGCGCCTGCTCGATCTCGGGCGTGTGGCGGTGGGTCAGCAGGCCGTAGGCGGTGAAGTCCTCGTCCACGGTGCAGAAGGCGGTGGTCGGCTTGGGGGATCGGCCGGCGCCGGACACCCCGCTGGCGGCGTCGACCACGATCCCGGTGGGCTCGATGAGCCCCGACCGCACGAGGGGCGCCAACGCCACCACGGCGGCGGTGACGTAGCAGCCGGGGGCGGCGACCTTGGTGGCGCCCGCGATCTGGTCGCGGAACAGCTCGGGCAAGCCGTAGGCGAACTCACCGAGGAGGTCGGGCCGGCTGTGCTCGGCGCCGTACCAGGTGGGGTACAGAGCGGCGTCGGTCAGCCGGAAGTCGGCCGCCAAGTCGACGATCCGGCCCACCCGGTCGGCCAGCTCGGGCACGATCTCCTGCGAGGCGCCGTGGGGCAGGCCCAGGAAGACGATGTCGAGGCCGTCGCAGGCGTCGGCGTCGAACTTGTCGAAGGCCAGGGCGGGATAGGCGGCACCCAGGCTGGGGTACACGTCCGCGACGCGGGCGCCGGCCTGCGTGTCGGCCGTGGCGACGCGCACGTCGAGCTGCGGGTGCTGGCTGGCGATCCGCAGCAGCTCGGCTCCGGTGAAGCCGGAAGCGCCGACGATGCCCACCGAGGTCACCGGCGCAGCATACAGACTACTGCATATTCATGCAACCCGGCCGGAGCTGGACCAGGGCACGTACGAGCCCGTCACCAAGGAGTTCGTGCGCGCCGAGATCAATGGCCTCGAGGCCCGGATCAACGAGCGCCTGGGCCAGCAGACGATCTGGATGGCCGGTGCCAGCACGGTCGGCATGGGGCGAGCCGCCGGCATGGGCGGGCTCATCGGGTCGGGCTAGACCTGTCGGTGCCTGGTTCTGGTGGCATCGGCCCGTGCCGGGGGAGGTGTACGTGCTCCACGCGTCGGTCGGCTGGGGCCCGCACACCCAGAGCGACGGGGTGGCGTACATCGGCTCCGAGCGCGCCTCTGCGAGCCATTACATCGGGGCGAGGTTCTCGCCGGCGGAGATCCAGCGCTGGCATCGGCACCAGCGGGCTCGCGACCGCGAGCGAGACTGAGCAACCCGCGGCGCGTCAACCCCGCAAGGTGGCGGAGTGAGCGGACTCCACGGCCTCGATGCAGCGGCGCCGGACCTCGGCCACCTCGTCGTCGGTGAGCGTGTGGTCGAGTGCGTCGAGCCGCAACGTGTACGCGAGGCTCCGGCGCCCCTCGGCGATGCCGGGGCCCCGGTAGATGTCGAACAGCCGCAGCGCCGCCAGGCGGTCGCCCGCGGCCGACCGCAGGGTCGCCTCGATCGCCGTGGCCGGCACGCCGTCGTCGACCTCGAACGCCAGGTCGATGTCGCTCGACGGGTAGACGCTGACCGGCCGGTAGATCCGGTCCCCATGCGGCAGGCCGGCCACCGTTTCGAGGTCGACCTCCAGCCAGCCCACCCGCTCGGCGATGCCGTGGGCCTCGAGCACCCCCGGGTCGATCTCGCCCACCGCCCCCACCGGCTCGCCCGCCGGTCCCACCAACCGTGCCGAGCGGGTGGGGTGGAGACCCGGCACTGCACCGTTGGCGACCTCGACGCCCGCCACGCCCAGCACTTCGGCGACCGCCCGCCATTCGTGCACCGCGTCCGCGGCGTCCCGGCCGCCGAGGGCCACGCCCAACACTTCCCGTTCGTCGGGCAGCGGGTTGGATCCCTCCGGGCCGTTGGCCCCGGGCCGATCGCGGAAGACGTGGCCGATCTCCCACAGCCCCACGCCGGTGTTGCGGCGCGCGGCGTTGGTCGCCAGCGCCTTGACCAGTCCGGGCAAGAGCGACGTCCGCAGGATCGACTCCTCCTTCACCAACGGGTTGGTGATCTCGATGCCGTCACCCGGCAGGCCGCAGCGCTCGAGATCGCCCGGCGCCAGGAACGGCATCGGCATCGCCTCGGACAGCCCCCGGCCCACCAGCAACGACCGCAGGCGCCGCCGCTCCTGCTGTCGGTCGCTGAGCCGCCCCATGTGGGCCGACCCTGGCACGGTGCGTCCGATCCGGCTGTAGCCGTAGAGCCGCGCCACCTCCTCCACCACGTCGATCTCGGTGGACGAGTCGTAGCGCCAGGGCGGCACCGTGACCTCGACGTCGGCCGTCGGATCTCCTGTGGCGCCTCCCACCGGATCGGCCGCGAACCCGATGGGCGTCAGCAGCTCGGTGATCTCGCCCGACGTCAGCTCGGTTCCGAGCAGGCGGTTGAGCCGCCCGGTGCGGACCCGGATTGGTTCCCGCGCCGGCAGCTCGCCGCGCACGTCCACCGTGCCCGCCTCCAGCCGCGCGCCCGACGGCGCCAGCAACTCGGCGAAGCGGGTGTGCGCCAGCTCGATCACCTCGGGGTCGGTGCCCTTCTCGAACCGCGCCGACGCCTCCGACCGCAACCGGAGCCGCCGCGACGTCTTGGCGATGGCGATGGGCAGGAACCACGCCATCTCCAGCAACACGTCCGTGGTGGCGGTGTCGATCTCGGTGTCGGCCCCGCCCATGATCCCGGCGATGCCGACGGGCGTGTCCTCGCCATCGCAGATCAACAGGTCATCGGCGACGAACCGGCGCTCGATGTCGTCGAGCGTCACCAGCGTCTCGCCGGTGCGGGCCCGGCGCACCCGCAGTCCGCCGCCCCGCACCTTGGCCAGGTCGTACGGATGGTTGGGCTGGCCCAGCTCGAGCATCACATAGTTGGACACGTCCACCAGCGAGTTGATGGGTCGCATGCCCAGCAGCGTCAGCCGGCGGGCGATGACGGGGTTCGGCTCGCCCACCGTCACACCCTGCAGCACCCGAGCCGTGAACCGCCCGCAGAGATCCGGGTCCAGCACCTCTACCCGTACCGAGTCGACGTGCTTCCCCCCGACCTCGTCGACCTGTGGCGCAGGCATGCTGAACGGCAGCCGCAGCCGTGCCGCCAGATCGCGGGCCACGCCCGCCACCGACATGGCGTCGGGGCGGTTGGGGTTGATCTCGAGGTCGTAGAGCACGTCGCGCTCGATACCCATGGCCTCGGCGAAGGGGGCGCCGATCGGCAGGTCCGGGGGAAGGACCAGGATGCCGGCATGGTCGGCGCCCAGCCCGAGCTCCCGGGCGGAGCACAACATGCCGTTGGACCACTCGCCCCGCATCTTGCGGCGCGCGATCTCCATGCCGCCCGGCATCACCGTGCCTACGGTGGCCAGCGGCACCAGGTCGCCGGGTTGCATGTTGAACGCCCCGCAGGCGATCTGCAGCGGCTCGCCGTCACCGGCGTCGACGTCGACGAGCTGGATCCGCTCGGCGTCGGGGTGGGGGCGCGTTGCCAGCACCCGGGCGACGACGATGCCCTCGAGCCCCTCGCCCAACCGGTCGAGCTGCTCGACCGCCATGCCGAGGTCGCTGAGCTGTTCGCCGATCTCGGCGGGATCGCCCTCGATCGGCGCGAAGTCCTGGAGCCAGGAGAGAAGGACCTTCATCGGTATCCCCGGGGAATCGCCGCCTCGACCCTAGAACTGGGTCAAGAAGCGGATGTCGTTCGTGAAGAGGTCGCGCAGGTCGTCGACCCCGTGGCGCGCCGCCGCCAGCCGGTCGATCCCGAAGCCGAAGGCGAAGCCCTGCCATTCGTCGGGATCGAGCCCGCAGTTGCGCAGGACGTTGGGGTGGACCATGCCGCATCCGCCCAGCTCGAGCCAGGTGCCGTCCGGGCGCCGGATGTCGAACTCGGCCGACGGCTCGGTAAATGGGAAGTACGAGGGGCGCAGCCGCGACGCGAAGTCGCCGCCGTAGTAGGCCTTGGTGAAGTCGTCGATCGTGCCGGCCAGGTCGGCGAACGTGATGTCCCGGTCGACCACCAGGCCCTCGATCTGGTGGAACACCGGCAGGTGCGTGGCATCCGGCGTGTCGGTGCGGAAGCAGCGCCCCGGGATCACGCAGTAGTACGGGGGCGGGCCGGCCGTCATCACCCGGATCTGCACCGGGGACGTGTGGGTACGCAGCAGGGTCGAGCCGGGCGGCCCGAAGTTCACGTAGAAGGTGTCGTACATGTCGCGAGCCGGGTGGCCCTCGGGGAAGTTGAGCGCCCCGAAGTTGTGCCAGTCCGTCTCGACCTCCGGGCCCTCGGCCACCGTGAAGCCCATGCCGACGAACAGGTCCTCGAGCTCCTGGATGGCCTGGGTCACCAGATGCAGGTGCCCCGCCGGCCGGCCGGGCAGCACCTCGGTCAGGTCCATCCGCTCGGCCAGCAGCCGCTCGGTCCGCTCGGCCGCCTCGAGCACGGCCCGCCGGTCGGCGACGGCCGTGCCCAGCGCCTGCATGGCGCCGTTGAGCACCTTGCCCACGTTGCGCCGATCGTCGGCATCGAGCGCGCCCAGCAGCTGGCGCAGCTCGGCCAGCGCCGACCGCCGCCCCAGCACCTCGGACTCGACGGCGCGCAGCTCATCGAGCGTCGCGGCGGCGTTGACGCGGGTGCGCGCCTCGTCCTCGATGCGCTGGATCTCGCGGGTGAGGTCGTCGCCGCTGGTCATGCTTCCGAGCACCCTGCCGCCTGCGGCGGGGCGCCGTCCAGTCGATTGCCCTGCTGGCGGCGCTGGCGCAGGGACTCGAAGCACAGGACAGTGCCCGCCATCCCGACGTTCAACGACTCGGTCCGCCCGACCATGGGGATCGTGACCGCCTGCGCCACCCGGTTGGCCAGCGCCTCGGGCAGTCCGTGCGCCTCGCTGCCGAGGATGAGCGCCACGGGATGGGCGAGGTCGGCGCGGTCGTAGGGCTCGGCCCCCCGGGCCAGCGTCGCCACGGTCGTGAGCCCGGCCGCGGCCAGCCGATCCAGCGCGTCGCCGGCATCGGCCGAGCGGGTGACGGCGAGGCGGAAGACCGAGCCGGCCGACGCCCGCACGCATTTGGGCCCGTAGGGATCGACCGAGCGGTCGCAGAACAGCACGGCGCCGGCACCCGCGGCCTCGGCCGAGCGCAGCAGCGTCCCGGCGTTGCCGGGATCCCCCACTCCCACGAGCACCAGCGCCAGCGGTCCCGCCGCCGCGGCGGCGTCCGCCGCCGGAGCGTCGACGAACCGGGCAATGGCCGCCACCGGCTGCGGCGTCACGGTGTCGGTCACGCGGGCCAGCACGCCGTTCGCCACCCGCCGGACCACGGCGCCCGCCGCCACGGCACGGGCCAGCAGGTCGTCGGGGCAGCCCGGCTCGGCCACCACCTCGTCGACCGCCACCCCGGCGTCCAGCGCGTCCGCCAACAGCGTGGGACCGTCGACGACGAACGAACCCTCGCCCGAACGAGCGCTGCGACGCCCCGAGAGGCGCCGCAGCCGCTGAACGCTGGGATGTCGAACCGAGACGAGATCGGTCACAGAGTCGGACTAAGCGGACGCAGCCGCCTCGGTGCTCTCGTCGAACGCCTTGCCGGCGGCCTCGGCCAGGCCGGCGAACGCCGCCGGGTCGGTGACGGCCAGGTCGGCCAGCACCTTGCGGTCGACCTCGATGCCGGCCAGGCGCAGCCCCGCCACGAACCGGCTGTACGTGGTGCCGTTCTGGCGGCAGGCGGCGTTGATGCGCTGGATCCACAGCCGCCGGAAGTCGCCCTTGCGGGCACGACGGTCGCGGAAGGCGTACTGCCGGCTGTGCATCACCTGTTCGTTGGCGGCGCGGTAGGACCGGCTCTTGTTGCCGTAGTAGCCCTTGGCGCGCTCGAGCGTGACGCGGCGCCTCTTCTTGGCGTGGACGGATCGCTTCACCCGGGCCATGGGGAGCTCCTTTCGTCGATCAGGGGGGCGGCGGGCGCCGGGTCAGCGCCCGAGCATGCGGTTGATGCGCGCCTCGTCGCCCGGGTGCAGGCTCTCGGGACGGGTCAGCCGCCGCTTGCGCGCCGACGCCTTCTTCCCGAGGAAGTGGTTGAGGTTGGCCTGGCGGCGCCGGACCTTGCCGGAGCCGGTGATCTTGAACCTCTTGGCCGCACCGCGGTGGGTCTTCATCTTGGGCATGGGGGAACCTCGGTTGTCCGGCGGCGAGCCAGAGCCGGGTCGTGGCTCGCGCTCGGCGTTGCTGGATGTGCTCGGGGTCAGCCGCTGTCGCTCGAGGAGCGACTGCGATCCGGCGGCGCCGCCGCGCTGACCGGTTGGGGCGGTGAGGTCGGCGTGGCCGGGGTGGCCGCCCGAGACGCCGGAGGCGCTGCGGCCGGCCTGGCCGCCTGCCCATCGGTGGCTCTGGCCCCGCTGGTGTTGTTGGTCTGTGTCCTGTTCGTCCTGTTGGCTGGCGTCTCGGCGGGGGTGGCGGTCTCGCGCCGGATCCGTTCGCTGGCCGCCTGGGCCCTGCGATCCGGTGCCAGCACCATCGTCATGTTGCGCCCGTCGACCCGCGGGAAGATCTCGACCCGCCCCACGTGCTGCACCGCCTCGACCACGTCGTCGACGATCCGGCGGCCGAGCTCGGGGTGCTGCATCTCGCGGCCCCGGAAGGTCAGGGTCACCTTGACCTTGTGCCCTTCTTCCAGGAAACGCTCGACCTTGCGGGTCTTGGTATCGAAATCGCCCTTCGAGATCTTCGGTCGGTACTTCATCTCCTTGATGGAGACGTTGCTCGCCTTGCGCCGGGATTCCTTGGCCTTCTGGGCCGCCTCGTACTTGTACTTGCCGTAATCCATGATCCGGCAGACGGGCGGGTTCGCCTGGGCTGCGACCTCGACCAGGTCGAGGTCGTGCTCCCGGGCGATGGTCAGGGCCTCGGGCAAGGGAACGATGCCGATCTGCTGGCCATCCGGACCCACCAACCGCACCTCGCGGGCGCGGATGCGGTCGTTGATCCGGGGTTCGTTGTTTGCCGGCGTAGCTATCGCCGCTCACTCCTCATCGATGCGCAGACACCTCCGTCGCATGTGCTTCCGGGACTTCGTCACCTCACATCCGGGCCGAAAAACGACGACGCGGACGCCGGGAAGCCGACGTCCGCCAGCGGAACCAGCCGCTGCGACCGATCGACCCGGACGCACATGACCCACTGTGGACCGGTGGCCGGGTGGGGACCCTGTATGGCAGACCGAGATCGTGCCGGTTCGGGCCCCGCTTCCCATGAGGTTGTCCGGCGTAGGGTACCAGCGAGCAACGCCCTGTCCACCTTCCACCAGGAGAACACCCAGGTAACACCTGAGCGAGCGGAAGCGAGCGAACCAGATGCACAGTGCACTACTCGCCGCGAAGCGGCGATGGCTCATTGGCGGGCCGGAGGCACGCGAATGAGCCTCTGGACCCCTTCCGGTGAGCATCCCGTCGACCGGCCCGGGCGCTCCAGTTCCAACGACACCACGCCCCCGGCGGGCGGATCTTCCACGGCGCCGCCCCGACCCGGTCCGGCGTCTCTCGAGGACCTCTCGCCCGAGGAACGGGCCCAGGCCGAGGAGCTGGCCCGCCAGGTCGACGCCGCCCGCCAGCAGCTGCTCGACGCACCCGCCGGCCCGGTGGTCGGCCAGCAGGCGCTCCAGTTCTACGAGCTGGCTGCGCTGCACCTGTCCCAACCGGCGCCCAAGCTCGAAGACGCCCGGGTCGCCATCGACGCCTTCGCGGCGGTGGTCAACGCCCTGGGATCGCGGCTGGGCGACGCCGAGACCCCGCTGCGCCAGGCGCTCAACCAGATCCAGCTCGCGTTCGTCGAGGTGTCACGTTCGGGCGGCAAGCCGTCGTCGGGCGAGGGCGACAGTTAGAGCTTCTCGATCCCGGCCGCCTCCCAGCGGCCCTGCAGGCCTGCGACCACGGTGAACTGCACCCGGCGGCCGGGCTCCACCGTGCGGCTGCCGTCGGCGATGGCCGTGCAGTGGAACGGCAGCTCGTCACCGTCGTCGGCCTCGATGACCCCCAACCCGCGCGGCTCGTCGAAGGCAGCGACCACGCCTGTCCCGGTCTCGAACGCTGCCATCGCCAACACTCAATGGATGATCTTGGACAGCGGCAGTTCGATGATGTCGGTGGCGCCGGCGTCCTTGAGCGCGGGGATGAGCGTGTTGACCACCGCCTTGGGCACCACCGTCTCGACGGCGTAGCCGCCCTCGCCGAACAGCTCCGACACGGTCGGCGCCTTCATCGACGGCACGAGGCGGATGACCTCATCGAGGCTCTCGCGGCCCACGTTGAGCTTCACCAGCACTTTGCCCCGGGCCTCGAGCACGCCGTCCAGCAGGACCTTGAGCTGCAGCATCGCCTGGCGCTTGGCCGGATCGTCGTGGGCCGCGCGGTTGGCGATCAGCGCCGTGAAGCTGGCCAGCACCTCCCCGATGACCCGCAGGTTGGCTGCCCGCAAGGCCCGGCCGGTCTCGGTGCCGTCGACCACGCAGTCGACGATGTCGGGGACCTTGGCCTCAGTCGCCCCGTAGGACAGCCGCACGTCGGCCCGCACGCCCCGCTCGGCCAGGAACCGCCGCGTGAGGCCCGGGTACTCGGTCGACACCTTCACGCCGTCGGGCAGGTCCTCGACCTTGTCCCACGGCGAGTCCTCGGCCACGGCCACCACGATCCGGAACGGACGGGACGACGCCTTCGAGTACTCGAGGTCCCCGAGCACGACGACGTCGCTCTCGGTCTCCTCCACCCAGTCTCGGCCGGCGATGCCGAGGTCGAAGAGGCCCTCGGCCACGTAGCGGGGGATCTCCTGGGGCCGCAGGATGCGCACGTCGTCGATGCGGGGGTCGGCGATCGACGCCTTGTACTCGACCTCCGAGGACCGCTTGACGCTCAGGTCGGCGGCCTCGAACAGCGCGAGGGTCGGCTTTTCGAGCGAGCCCTTGGGGAGGACGAGCTTCAGCACGGGGTTGACGGTACGTGGTCGGCGGAGGAACGAGCACCCCGGAAGCGGCGCACGTGGGCGGCCATCTCGACCGCCGCCCAGGCGGCCTCCTCCCCGACGTTGTGGCCGCCGGGCCCCTCGGACCGCGCCAGCGCCTGGGCCTCGTCCTCGGTGGCGAGCACGCCGAACGCCACCGGCACGCCGGTGGCGAGCTGCACGTCCTGGATGCCGCGGGCGCACTCCCCCGCCACCAGGTCGTAGTGCGAGGTCTCGCCCCGGATCACCGCGCCGACGCACACCACGGCGTCGACCTCACCCGACTCCGCCAGCACCTTGGCGCCGAACGGCACCTCGAACGATCCCGGCACCGAGATCTCCACCACGGCGTCGTCCGCCACCCCGGCACCCGTCAGTCCCCGGCGGGCCCCCGCCGCCAGGCGATCGACGATCGCCGCGTTCCAGCGCGCCCGCACGATCCCCACCCGCAGCGCCGACCCGTCGAGCCCCTCGGGGGCGACGGCGCGCCCGTCCTCACCCGCCATGCCGGCTGGCGCTAGAGCACATCGTCGAGGCCCTCGAGCAGGTGCCCCATGCGCTCGCGCTTGGTGCGGAGGTAGGCGATGTTCTCGGCGTTGGGGGCGGTCTCGAGCGGCACGCGCTCGGTGATCTCGAGCCCGAAGCCGGCCAGGCCGCCCTTCTTGGACGGGTTGTTGGTCAGCAGCCGCATGGTGGTGATGCCGAGATCGACCAGGATCTGGGCGCCGATGCCGTACTCGCGGCTGTCGACCGGCATGCCCAGCGCCAGGTTGGCGTCCACCGTGTCGTGGCCCTCGTCCTGCAGTTGGTAGGCGAGCAGCTTGTGGCCGATGCCGATGCCGCGGCCCTCGTGCCCCCGCAGGTAGACGACGGCGCCCAGGCCCTCCTCGGCCACCTGTTTCATGGCCGCCTGGAGCTGCAGGCCGCAATCGCACCGCAGCGATCCGAACACGTCGCCCGTGAGGCACTCGGAGTGCACCCGCACCAGCACGTTGTCCTGACCCTGGACCGCGCCCTTGACGAACGCGACGTGGTGCTCGCCGTCCAGCACCGACTCGTAGGCGTAGCAGGTGAACTCGCCCCACTCGGTGGGGATGCGGGCCTCGGACACCCGCCGGACCAGCTTCTCGGTCTGGCGCCGGTAGCGGATGAGGTCCGCGATCGAGATCAGCACCAGGCCGTGCTCCTCGGCGAAGCGCTCGAGCTCGGGCAGCCGGGCCATGTCGTCCTTGGCCTCGTTGACCAGCTCGCACAGCACACCGGCCGGGTAGAGGCCGGCCATGCGGGCGAGGTCGATGGCCGCCTCGGTGTGGCCGGCGCGCTTGAGGACGCCGCCCTCCCGGGCCTCGAGCGGGAAGATGTGCCCGGGGCGCAGCAGGTCGCGCGGCCGCGTGGCCGGGTCGACCAGCGCCCTGACGGTGGCCGCCCGATCGTGGGCCGAGATGCCCGTGGTGGTGTTGTGGCGATAATCGACGCTGACCGTGAACGCCGTGCGCATCGTCTCGGTGTTGTTGGCCACCATGAGCGGCAGGTCGAGCTCCCGGGCCCGCTCGCGGGTGACCGGCGCGCAGATCACGCCCGAGGTGTGGTGCAGGAAGAAGGCGATCGTGTCGGGCGTGGCGAACTCGGCCGCCATGATGAGGTCGCCCTCGTTCTCGCGGTCCTCGTCGTCGACCACGATGACGATCTCGCCCCGACCGATGGCGGCCACGGCGTCCTCGACCTTGTCAAAGGGCATGTCAGCCATCCTTCCAGGCCAGCAGGCGCTCGACGTATTTCACGGTCACGTCGACCTCGAGGTTCACCCGGTCGCCGGTCCGCTTGCGGCCGAGGGTGGTGACCGCCGCCGTGTGGGGGATGACGGCGACGGTGAAGCCGTCGTCGAGGACGTCCACGACCGTGAGGCTCACCCCGTCGACGGCGACGGATCCCTTCTCGACGACGTAGCGCAGCAGCTCCCGGGGCGCCCGCACCCGCAGATCCGGGGCGGGCTCGACGATCTCGCCCACGCCGTCGACGTGGCCCTGCACGATGTGGCCGCCCAGGTGGTCGGCCAGGCGCAGCGGCCGCTCCAGGTTGACGGGATCGCCGGGCACCCGATCGCCGAACGTGGTGCGCTTGATGGTCTCGTCGGTGATGTCGGCCTCCCACCACCCGGGGCCCTGGTCGACCAGCGTGACGCAGCAGCCGTCGACCGCGATCGAGTCGCCGGTCTTGGCGTCCTCGGTGACGACCGACGCGGCGATGCGGACGCGCTGGCCCTCGATCGAGACGATCGATCCCAGCTCCTCGACGATGCCCGTGAACATCAGTGGCTCCTGTGGGAGGGGTACAGGTCGACGCGAATGTCGTCGCCCCATTGGGTGACGGCGCCGATGCGCCCGCGCCAGACGTCGGCCATCGTCACCGCTGCCGGTCCAGTGAACAACCCGCGGGCGTCGTCTCCACCGAACAGCACCGGCGCCAGGTAGACGACGTAGCGGTCGACCAGTCCCGCCCGGTGGAAGGCGCCGGCGACCGTGGCGCCGCCCTCGACCAGCAGCTGGACGACGTCGCGGCGGCCCAGCTCGTCGAGGACCTCGCCCAGGTCGCCCTCCAACTCGACGGCGGGATGGACCTTGGCATCGGGCGGCGCCTTGCCGAGCACGACCCGCAGGGGGTCGCGGCCGGCGACGTGGCGGACGGTGAGCGCCGGATCGTCGGCCCGGATCGTCCCGGCGCCGACCAGCACGGCGTCGCTCTCGGCACGCAGGCGGTGGGCGTCGGCGCGCGCGGCCTCGCCGGTGATCCACCGGCTGGTGCCGTTGGGGGCCGCGGTACGCCCGTCGAGGCTGGCCGCCAGCTTGAGGACCACGTACGGCCGCCCGGTCGTGCGATGCGTGAGGTAGGGCGCGAGCTGCTCGGTGATCACGTCGGCCGCCACGCCGGTGCTCACGCCGACGCCGGCTGCAGTGAGCCGGGCGATGCCCTGCCCCCGGACCTGGGGGTCGGGGTCCTCGATGCCCACGACGACCCGGGCCACGCCGGCGGCGATCAGCGCGTCGGCGCAGGGTGGGGTGCGGCCGTGGTGGCAGCAGGGCTCGAGGGTGACGTAGGCGGTGGCGCCCCGGGTGTCCAGGCCGCCGGCCGCGGCCTCGGCCAGGGCGGCGGCCTCGGCGTGCGGTCCTCCCGGTGGTCGGGTGGCGCCCTCGATCTCCCTGCCGTCCGCCGTGACCAGCACGCAGCCGACCCAGGGATTGGGCGACGTGGTCGTGCGCACCCCCGCAGCCAGCTCGATGGCCCGCAGCATGTGCTGGTGGTCGGTGTCGAGGCTGGCGACCATCCCCGGGAGCGTAGGGGTCAGTGTCACCAGCCAAAATTATAACGTGTTCCTATTTCTTGTCGAGATGCGGTCGATGGGGCCGGCCACCACGAGGTGGAGGAAATGGCACCCGCTGGGCGTGCGCTATTTCCTCTACCTCTGAGGCGTCAGTGCGGACGGCCGCCGGCGAGGAGGTCGAGGGCGTGGGGGACGACGTCTATGACCGCATCGAGGCACTCGACGGCGCCGGTCGACGAGCCCGGGGTGTTGAGCACCAGTGCCCGTCCCACGGTCCCGGCCGTGGCCCGCGACAGGCGACCCAGCGGGCTCACCAGGCGCATCGCCTCGGCGAGGCCCGGGGCCTCACGGTCCAGCACCGCCCGGGTGCCCTCCGGCGTGAGGTCGCGGGGCCCGAAGCCGGTGCCGCCCGTGCTCACGATCAGCCCCGCGAAGCCGTCGGCCAACGCGCGCAGGGCCTCGGCCACGGCCTCGGTGCCGTCCGCGCTCACCACGCGCCCGACGACCTCGAAGCCGGCCGCCGCCAGCCGCTCGGCCAGCGCGGCCCCGGACTTGTCCTCCCGCGTGCCGGCGACCACCCCGTCGGACACCGTGAGCACCTTGGCGGGCCAGGGCCGCCCCGCCTTGTCCTTGGCGTCGCCGCTCATTGCCGGGGGACGCCTGTCCGGACCCGTTCCACCGTCCGGGCGACCCGCCGGGCGCGGGTGTCGGCCCGTTTGGCCTCGGCGATCCACTCCACGTACTCGCGTTGGTGGGTGTACGACAGACGCTCGAAAGCGGACCGCGCCGCGGTGTCGCCGGCCAGCGCGCCGGCCAGGTCCTCTGGAACCTCGACGACCCGCGGTTGCTCGTCGAGCGCCACCACCACGTCGAAGGCGTCGCCGACGTCGACGCCGGCAGCCGCCCGGTGCGCCTTGTTGACCCCGATCATCGGCTGGCCCCCGTAGACGGCCACGGTAGTGCGGAACGTGTGGTCACCGATGGTCACCGTGACCGGCGGGCGCTTGCGCTCGCCCAGGGCGGCCGCCACCCCGGCCGGCACGTCGAACGCTGCTCCCCCGCCGCCCGCGTCCTGCAGGCGGGCACGGAACCGTTGGGGCTCGCGCCGGGCCACCGCCGGAACCTACCCCGGACCCCGGACGTAGCGGAACAGGCACATGCCGTCGGTTCCGCCGGTCTGCGGCAGGAGCACCGCCCCCCGTCCCCACGGTTCCCAGGGCGCCCCGGGCGGATCGTTGGGCACCAGGTCCGGTCGGGCGCGGGCGATCCAGTCGTCGACCTCGATCGACTCCGTGGCCGTGAGCGTGCACACGGAATAGACCAGCGTGCCACCCGGCCGCACCAGGTCGGCCGCCGCCGTCAGCAGTCGCCTCTGGAGCGCCGCCAGGCGCTCGACCGATGGGGGATCCACCCGCCAGCGCAGGTCGGGCCGCCTGCGCAGCGTGCCCAGTCCCGAGCACGGAGCGTCGACCAGCACGCGATCGAACACCGCCCCTCGGAACGGCGGGCGAGCTCCGTCCGCCGCCACCACCGCCACCCGGTCGGCGAGCCCCAGCCGCGCCGCGTTCCCCGACACCAGCCCGGCGCGTCCCGAATGGACGTCGACGGCAACCACCCGGACGCCGGGAGCGGCCAGGGCCGTGGCCTTCCCACCGGGCGCCGCGCACAGATCGAGAACCCGCTCGCCGGGTCGGGCGCCCACCGCCGCCGCCACCTGCTGGGACGCCGGGTCCTGGATGTACCCGTCGGGCCGCTCGACCGCGGCCGCGGGCTCGTTCATCGCCGCCAGCGCCGCCAGCGCTCGGTCGCGCCCGAGATCGGTAGCCAGCCGGTCGAGCACCCAGTCGGGGACGCTCAGGCGGGTGGCGTCGTCGGGCCAGCGAGTCGGGGTCGGGGCGCCAGCAACCCTGCGCAGCACGGCGTTGACCAGTCCCCGGGCCGGCCGGGGACTGACGTCGACCGTCTCGGACACGGCGGCGTGCGCCGGCACCGAGCCGAACGCGAGCTGGTAGGCGCCAAGCCGCAGTGCGTTGAGGGCCCGGCCTTCCGGCGGATGGGCCAGGAACCGGTCGACAAGGAAGTCGCACGCCCGGCGCATGCGGGTGGTGCCGTACACCAGGTCGGTGACGAACCGGCGGTCACGCTCGTCCAGACCCGAACGCTCGAGGGCGGCCGGCAGCGCCAGGTTGGCGTAGGCACCCTCGCCGTCGATCCGGTCGAGCACGTCGAGCGCCACGGCTCGCGCCGACCGCGGGGACTGCGGCGACCGGGCGGGCGCACGGCGGCCAGATCTCATCGCTTTCCGGGCCATGGGCGTCAGGTGCCGAGCCGGTCGCCCGCGCGCCAGTGCACACCGTTGGCCCAGGCCCGGGCCGGCATCCGCCGCCGCCCCTCCGGCTGCACCTCGATCAGGTGCAGGGGACCGTCCCCTGCGGCCACGGTCACGGCGTCGGCCACCCCGGGCGTGAGCGTGGTGCGCCACAGCTTGAGGCGGTGGCCGGCGTGCGTCGTCCAGGCGCCG
>DASQUK010000064.1:0-6506 GCA_035641315.1 Acidimicrobiales bacterium
CGTGGTCATCGTCACGCACGACAGTCGCATCGCCGACGTCGCCGATCGCGTCTACTGGTTGGAGGACGGCCGGCTCAGCCACCGTCCAGTGGGCGCGCAGATCGCCACAGACCCCCTGTGAGGTGTGGTCAAGCCAGCGCCACGGTCTCGAAGACGTGGCGGGCGATGGTGCGGAGCAGGATGTTCGACCTGCCCTCGTAGATCTGGCCGATCCTGGCGTCCAGATAGAGCTTCTCGGCCGGATAGGCGGTGCTGTACCCGTTGCCGCCGAAGGTCTCGACGACCTGTGATGCTGCCCGCTCGGCCACCTGGGCCGCGATCACGAATACGCCCGACGGGTCGCAGCTGACGTCGACCATCGAGTACGTCGACGGCACCGAAGAGTCGATGAACTGGGAGCTCTTCACACCCGACAGGATCTCGGCTCGCGCTGCACCCTTCGGCTTCCACGAGATCGAGCAATGTGCGTGGTGGGACGAGACACAAGAACCGAGTTCGGATAGCAGCGATTCCAGATCGTGCTGCGCACAGAACCACGGCGCCGACTCCGCTACAGACGAGCACAGAACCGGCGATCTGTCGTCGGTCCACCATCAGCCCCGGCGCTCCAGAATCGCCGATCTGGACAGGGTGAGGAGCGCGGTCGTAGAGCCGGGCGTCGGGGTCGGCGTCGGGAACGCTGTCCCAGAACGACGCTCCGACGAAGAATGCAGGCGTCGCGTGCGCCGGATCGGTCACGCCTGGCGGCTTGGTCTTCGACCGGACGTTGGAGGGCATCCGGGGCGGCCGGATCGAGCTGGCGCCCGGAGGTGAGCGTTGCGGGTCGGGGCACGCTGTTCGAGCGCTCGATCGACGACGTCGACATCCTGGGGTGGCTGCTCGGTCCAGTGGCGGCCGTGAGTGCCACGATCCGGGCCATCCACGGCCACAAAGGGATCGACGACTCGCGCGGCAGGGGACGTGCTCGGTATAGGTCGCGGTACTCAGGCGAGCGTCGCCCGACCTTGGACAGGCTGCCTAGGTGTCGGCCGAGCAGCAGCGGACGACGGCGTCGACCAGGGGCACCGAGCGGTGGTCCGCGGGTGTGCCCGGGCCCATCTGGTTGACCGCGTAGCCAAAGGTGAACCCGCGGCCCGGGTGGGCGAAGCCGACCGAGCCGCCGAGCCCGTAGTGCCCGAAGCTCCCCGGGCCGGCCATGGGCCGGAAGGGAAATGGGAGCTGGAAGCCGAGGGCGTACGCGGTCTCGTAGCCGGTAACGCGGTCGATCCCGCGGCACTGCTCATCGGTGGCGCGGGCGACGCTCCCCGGTGCGAGCAAGCGGACACCGTCGACCTCCCCGATGACCGCCGCGTACAGGCGCGCCAGCGCGTGTGCGGTCCCCATGCCGTTGACGGCGGGGAGCTCGGCCGCCCAGATCACCGGGTCGTTCATGATCGTGAACAAGCCTGACGGGATGAGGAAGGCCCAATGGGCGATCGAGTCCGGATCGAGCAGGCGCGCGGTCAACTCGTCGGGCTGTCCGTGGGCCGGGGGCGGCGCCGGAATCAGCGGTGCCACGCGGTGATGCTCTGCCGGCGGCAGCCCGATATGGAGATCCAGCCCGAGCGGGCGCGCCACCTCGTCGGCGAACACCTGGCCGCAGGTCGCGCCCGTGACGCGGTTGATCACCTCGCCCACCAGCCAGCCGTAGGTGATGGCGTGGTAACCGTGGTCGGTGCCCGGTGCCCAGGCCGGGGGCTCGGCGGCAAGGGCCGCGACCGGCACCGTCCAGCCCACGATGTCCTCTTTGGAGAGCACGCGGTAAATGGCGGGCAGCCCGGCCTGGTGGCTGAGCAGCCACCGCACCGGCAGGTCCGCCTTGCCCTCGGCGGCGAACTCGGGCCAGTAGCGCGCGACGGGCGCGTCCAGGTCGATCTCGCCGCGCTCGGCCAGCCGGTGGGCGACGATCGCGAGCGCTCCCTTGGTCGCGGACGCCACCAGCTGCAGGGTGCGATCGGTGTAGGGCGCCTCGCCGTCGGCGGTGGTGGTACCGCCCCACAGGTCGACCACCGGCTCGGCGCCGCGGTACACGCAGCAGGCGGCCCCGATCTCGCCTCGCTCCGCGAAGTTGCGCTCGAACTCGTCCCGCACCCGCTCGAAGCCCGGCGCCACCGTGCCCCCAATGTCCATCGGCCGCAACGTACCGTGGGACGGTTCCTCCGTGTCGAGTGTCGGGCTGCTCATGGCCGCCGACGCACGGTCGTTCGAGAACACCTCGACGAGCCCGCGCGCCTCGGGTCGTCGGCGGCGGCGATCAGTGCGTGGGCCCAGCGCGGTCCCCGGCGAGGCACCCGACATGGACGCGACGGGGGTCCCGTTGGCGCGCTCGACGTCGAGGCTGTTACCGGGCAGCGACTCGCCGGCTTGTGAGCGCACAACACGAGCGCCTATCGGTCACCACCCGAGCGTGGTCACCAACGTTTCCGTCAACACCCGCCCTCGCCGCTCAACGACCTGGCGGTCAGCACCATACCGGGTCGACCCAGCAGCGACCGGTGGCCGGGTCGCCGACCCGGGCGCCGCCGAGCTCAGGCGATCACTCGAGGCTGAATGGCGGGTACTTGTCGGTGAGCAATAGGAAGTAGGCGCTGACCCGTGTGCCCCAGCGCATGACGCCCACGACAAAGCTGCGGAGACCTTCGGGCCAGCGGCCGGTGAATAGCACCGCGAAGAAGGCGATGACCCACGCCACGAACGCCGCGACGATGAGGATGGCAAGGACGATTGCCTGCGGGATGACCAGGATGATCCGGAAGCCCACCGTGAGCCGGTTGCGGTTCTCGAGCTCGGGTACGAAGCCGGTGCGGACCGGCGGGTAGCTGCCCGGATCCGCCGGGGCGGCGGTCTCGAAGGTGAACGGCGGGTACTCCTCGCCGCAGGAAGCCCACGTATGCGTACGTGCGGTTGCCGTAGCGGATGATCAGGGATTGCAGGTTGGCCAGCGCCTCCGGGAGGCGGCCGGTGAACAGGATGAGGAACCAGCTGATGATGGCAATGATCCCGGACAGGTCTTGCAGGGCGTTGAGGATCGCCCAGTGCGGGATCGCCAGTAGCCACTGCACGATCGGGCGCCAGTTGGCGATCCGGTCGGCCCGATCGACCTCGAGGGTCGCCGGGTACGCCTGACCGAAGGTTTCCATGCCCCCTCCTTTGCACGACGGGAGACGCCGGCGAGACGCTATCGCCGGGCCGCGCCCGGTGGGGATCTGCCGCGGCCACTGCTGCACGAGCTCGATGAACGCGACCAAGGCGCCCTTCAGGTGAACGCCACGATCTCGACGAGGGCGTCGACGGTCTCGCCTTGGTCTCATGCTCTGTACAAAGACGACCATCATCCCCAACGATTCGTTCGAGCGCCCACATAACAATGGCGCCTTCGGCCAGCCGAGCCGCCGCCCTCGATCCGACGCCGACGGCCCAGGAGCGGCGGGTGGCAGCACAGATTCGGTGATCTGCGCACTGTGGACCCTCCCAAGATGTGCTTCCACGCTTGCGGATCGGTGGTCAGGTCGGGCGGCGAGACGGAGGCGGGGGTAGTCTCGCTGTCGCGTCGCCGGCCCGCGTTCGGCCGAGCCTTCTGGACTCGTTCGCGCGTGTGGAGGCTCGATGGGCCGCAGACGACAGTGGGGCAGCGTCCGCAGGCTTGCGTCAGGGCGCTATCAAGCGCGGCTGCCTGACGGCATCCCCGCGCCCGATACCTTCCCGACAAAGGCGGAGGCCAGCCGGTGGCTGTCGCTCGCCGAGGCCGATCTTGTGCGGGGCACGTTCGTGCACCCGTCGCTCAACGGCAACGTCACCGTCGCCGAGTGGCTCGAGGAATGGAGGGCATCGCACTCGCTGCACAAGCGACCCACGACCCTCGTGCGTGACGAGTCCGCGATCCGCCGCCACCTCATCCCGCGGCTCGGTGACGTCCAGCTCGCGAAGCTGAGGCAGACCGACGTCCAGGGCTTCGTCGCCGACCTGCGCCGCGAGGTCCGACCCGGCACCACTCGCTCGATATACGGGGTACTGCGAGCCGCACTCAACGCCGCCGTCAACGCTGAGCTACTCGCCCGCTCCCCCGCCCGAGGCATCAAGCTGCCCCAAACGCCCAAGACCGACGTGGTCACGCTCCGCCCCGAAGATCTTCACCGCCTGGCGGTGGCCCTGCCGGACCGGTGGCAACCCATGGTGTACGTCGCAGGTGCCTGCGGCCTGCGCTTCTCCGAGGTCGCCGGCCTGCGCGTGGGACGACTCGACATCGCACACCTCCAACTGCAAGTGCTCGAAACCGCGCCCCAGGTGGGCGGCGACCGCGCCGAACCCAAGACCGCCGCCGGACGTCGCACCGTCCCCGTGCCTGGCCTGATCGCGGAGATACTCGACGAACATCTGCACCGGTACGGGCTCGCCAGAAAGGCTGACGCCCTCGTGTTCAGCGCCGCGCGGG
Organism: Acidimicrobiales bacterium; assembly: GCA_035641315.1. Taxonomy (GTDB): domain Bacteria; phylum Actinomycetota; class Acidimicrobiia; order Acidimicrobiales; family VFJN01; genus DASQUK01. The sequence continues at coordinate 4,472 of DASQUK010000064.1, forward strand.
GCGGACGACTCCACGCCGCCAACTGGCACAAACGAGGCTGGGTACCCGCTCGACGCGCCGCCGGATTGCCCACGCTGAGATTTCACGATCTACGCCATTCAGCCGTCCCCCTGTGGGTCGCCATGGGTGCCAATCTCCTCCAGGTCAGCCGCTGGCTCGGCCACAGCACGGTACAGATCACCGCCGACGTCTACGGCCACCTGTTCCCCGAGACCAACGACCTAGTCATCGGCCGCCTCGACAAGGCACTACGAGCCGCACTCCCCCAGCCCACCCACGCCACAGCCACCATCGACGACCCGAACGCCAGCACACAGGTCCGGCAGCTTCATCCCGGCACGTAGCCGGCACGCTGCATCCAGCGCAGCCGGCACAGCCTGGGGGGAGGCGGCAGGGACGCTGACCTGCGCCGAACAAGCGTCACGTGTTGCCCGCCAAGCCGGATGGCCCTTGGACTGCGTGCGAGGGCCTCGAACTGCGTTTCCCCGGAGCAGCTGCGGCGACCCGAATGAGACGCGGCGGCATTGGCGACGAACGTGTGGTGCTATGACTTATGGCCGTGATCGTGGCGTCGTTCAATGTCGAGAACATGTTCCGACGACCGATTGCCTTCAATCAGTCGACGTGGGCGCAGGGCAAACCGATCCTGGAGGCGTTCTCTGCCTTCCAGCTGCTACTTGAACAGCCGACCTATTCCAACGCCGACAAGAAGGCCATCCTCAAACATCTCAAGGCGTTCGGGCTCCTCAAGTCGGATGAGGGACCGATGGTTATCCTCCGGCGCAGCCGAGGCCAGCTGGTCAGGCGTCCGAGGACCGGCCCGGTGGAGGTGATCGCTTCGGGGAGAGGCGACTGGATTGGATGGCTGGAGCTGAAACGGGAAGCAGTGAACGAACTCGCCACCCGGAATACCGCCCGGGTTATCGGAGACATCAAACCCGACGTCCTATGCATCGTCGAAGCCGAGGACCGGCCGGCTCTGTGCCGGTTCAACGAAGACGTGTTCGGCTTCGAGCAGGCCAAGCGTCCCGCCAAGAAGGACCAGTGGACGTTCCAGCACATCCTGCTGGTGGACGGCAACGACGACCGCGGGATCGACGTCGGCCTAATGAGCCGTCGTGGCTACGACATCGAGTCGGTGAGGAGCCACGTCGACGACGTGAACTCCAAGGGCGAGACGATCTTTTCTCGGGACTGCCCCGAGTTCGTGGTCGTCACCCCGCAGGGCAACCGCATGTTGGTGATGGTCAACCATTTCAAGAGCAAAGGCTTCGGTGACCAGGACGACAACGACCGTCGTCGTCGAGCTCAGGCCAGGCGGGTGGCCGCGCTCTACGCCGAGCGACGGGCTGACGGCTTCCAGCACGTCGTGGTGGCCGGCGACTTGAACGACGAGCCCGACTCCGGGCCGCTCAAAGCCCTCCTTCAGGACACGGACCTGCAAGACGTCTCCACGCTCGGATCACCCGCCTTCGACGACGGCGGCCGGACCGGCACCTTCAAGGGCACTTCAACCAAGTTCGACTACCTCCTCTGCTCACTAGCGCTCTTGGCACTCGTGAAGAAGGCTGCCATCTTCCGCAAAGGCGTGTGGCGGGGCCCCAAGACGAAGAACCCATGGCCGATCTACGACACGATGACCGCGGAACAGCACGCCGCGTCGGACCACGCCGCGATCTGGGCCGACATTGCGCTCAGCTAGCCGAGCCAATCAGCTGGTATTCAGCGATCATCCGTCGGGCCTTTCGTCGATTACCGGCACCTAGTGGTCCGTCGCTGAAATAGTGATCTGTTGTAGGTTGGGGTGATGGTCGCGTCTGCCGTTGCGTTGCCGGTGAGTTCCGAGCAGCGGGAGGTGCTGGAGCGCTTGTCTCGGTCGCACACGGCGCCTGCCCGTGAGGTGCGCCAGGCTCGGGCGTTGTTGTGGGCGGCGGCGGGGGTGCCGAACGCGGAGATCGCCCGGCGGTGCGGGTCGACACCGAAGTCGGTGCGGCGGTGGCGGGCCCGGTTCGATGTCGAGGGCCTGGCGTCGGTG
>DASQUK010000065.1:0-3269 GCA_035641315.1 Acidimicrobiales bacterium
GGCATGGGGATGGCGTTCTTCGAGGCGGCGCTGTTCGACGAGCGCAGGGGCCGGATCATGAATCCGTCACTTGCCGAGTACCACGTTCCGGTCCATCTGGACGTGCCGCACATCGATGTCATCTACACCGACATCCCGGACCCGCAGGCGCCGCTCGGTCTCCGCGGAGTGGGCGAGATCGGCATCACCGGCGTCGCGGCGGCCGCGGCGAACGCCGTGTTCCACGCGACCGGCAAGCGGATCCGCGATCTGCCGATCACGCTGGACAAACTGCTGTGAAAAGGGCCTTTAGAAGATCGACTTGACCCAGCCGTACAGGCCGCGTGGCGCGTCGACGACCCGGCTTACGACCGCCACCGCGGGGTTGATGCCGTGGGCGGGATGGTTCGGGCGCAGGGTGGCCACGAACCAGATCTGTTCGATGGTTGGAGGTCCAGTGGCGAGCTGCTCCAGCACCGAGGGATCCTGACCCTGGGCTGCCTCGTAGGCCGCAGCAATGGAGGTGGAACGACCCACGCCGCCCCCGCAATCGGCGAAGATTCGGCCGTCCGCGGTCGCAGCCAGGTCTAGAAATCGTCGAATCTGTGCCGGTGTCGGGGCCCGCCCATCGGGGATTGGCAGTTCCGCGTAGTCCAGTCCCAGGTCGGTTAGCTGCTGGCGGTCGTCGGTGCTGACGTCGGCACTGCCGCCGGTGCGCATGTTGATCACCAGCGTCACGTCGCGCTCGGCCAGCTCCCGGTACTGCTCCGGGGATGTCTCACCGCCGATCAGTAGCCGGTCGCCCACGATCCGCAGGTTCGTGATGTCGGGCCAGCGGTCGTCATGGAGCCGAGGGTCCTTGCCGGCCCACCGGGCGGCCACCCCGCTGAGGAGGATGGCAAGGTTGACCGCGAGGAACAGCGCCAGCCAGCCACCCGCAATCAGGCAAGGCAGCCGCAGGGGACGGGGGATCCGCTTCATTGCATTGACCTCCCGACATGCCGTCGCCGGATCGCTCCTGCGCTCAGCAGGCAAGCACGATGCCACGCCGCCGGTCGAGTCGTGGTCGGTCGCGGGTTCGGTGACGGACGTAACAGTTGGGCGATCGCCGCCGAGTAGCGGCCCAGCCAGCCGCTTCGAGGGCTTGCGCGCGTTCGTCGTGCCTTGCGTCTGAGTTCGTGTCCGGATCGGGGTCCGCAATCAGTCGACATGTGAGCGGGAGCATGGCTCTTGTGAGAGGAGCCAGTGATGCCCGATCCGAGCAGGCAGCGTGACCGTGCGGGGCGCCGCGCGAAGCGGTTCTTGTCGCCGGCGGAGAAGTACCAGGCGTTCGTGCAGGTGCTGACCGGCGAGATGACGGTGGCTCAGTGCGCGGAGCACTGGGGCGTGGACCGTTCCACGATCATGAAGGCCCGCGAGGTGGCCAAGCAGGGTGCGCTCGCGGCACTGGCCGCGTCGCGGCCCGGGGGGCGCGCTGACGGTGAGGACCCCGAGCTGTTGGCCGCCCGCCACGAGACGGCGTGCCTTCAGGCAGCCGCGAACGACCCGTCACAGAGACCTCCCAGCGACGCGCCTCCAGAACCGGACCCCACCGAGCCCGGCGCGGGCGCGCAGCTAGCCCGGATCCTTCACGGATCTCGGGTGGGTGAGCTGTCCCCATCCGCGTAGATGCCCGCCTGGCAAGGGATTCTGACGTTGCGACGCGTTCAGAGTCCGAGTCCAGGAGGGCACCTGCGAGGTGAATGGTAACTGCACAGTTCCGGTGGTGGTGGAAGGGGGCGGCGAAGGCGCTGTCGCTCACGTTGGCCTGCATGTTCTTGGCCGCTTCGCCGATCGTCTCGGTGTCGGTGATTTGCTCTCGAAACGGATCGCGTGGACCGGTGAGCGGGCCCCGGGTCATGACCGCGGCAAGGTGCTCACCCAGGCGATGTTGATGCTCGCCGGCGGTGGCGAGGCGTGCACCGACATCGAACATCTCCGATCGCAGGTCGCGCTGTTCGGGTCGGTGCCGTCGGACTCGACGTTGCATCGGACGTTCCATCAGCTCGCAGCCGAGATCCGGGCCGGGCTGTGGGACGCGATTGCTGACGTGCGCGCTCAGGTGTGGTCCCGATCCTCGGCGACGACGGGCGAGGTTGTGTTGGACATCGACGCGTCGTTGCACGAGATCCACTCGGAGAACAAGGCCGGCACCGCACCGCACTACAAGGGCGGGTTCGGGTTCCACCCGATCTACTGCTTCGCGGATGCCACCGGCGAGACCATGGGCGTGAAGCTGCGGCCGGGCAACGCCGGCGCGAACACCATCGCCGATCACCTCGACGTGTTGGACCAAGCCATCGCCGGCTTGCCGGTCGAGATCGCCGCCGGACACCGACCCGGCGACAACCCCAGTCTCGTCGAGCGTCAGGTGCGGGTGCGGACCGACTCGGCCGGGTGCACGGACTTCGTGCACAAATGCCGGGAACGCAACATCGGGTTCTCCGTTGTCGCTCGCAGCAATGCCAGTGTTCATGCGGCGATCAGCCGGATCCGCTTTGACGACAAACGCTGGCAACCGGCGCTGACCCAGGCCGGTGAGCCCCGGCCCGGAGCAGCGGTCGCCGAGCTCACCGAGTTCGTCGACCTGTCGGGCTGGCCGGAAGCCACCCGGTTGATCGTGCGCCGCGAACCACTCCACCAAGGCGCCCAAGGATCGCTCTTCCCGTCGGCGACGTTCCGCTACTGGGGCCACTACACCGACAGCACCGCCGACCCAGTCGAGGCCGACATCGACATGCGCGGCCACGCCCGGGTCGAAGACAACATCCGCCGGCTCAAGGACTCTGGCGCCTCCCGGTTCCCGTTCACCGACCTCGACGCCAACCGTGCCTGGCTCGATGTCGTCGCGTTCGCCGATGCGCTCGTGCGGTGGTTCCAGCTGCTGTGCATGCCCGGCCGGTTCGCCACCGCCGAGCCCAAGACCATGAGATGGACCATCTGGCACACCCCCGCCCGGCTCGTGCGCCACGCCCGACGCAACGTCGTGCGCATCCTCGACGGCTGGCCCACCACCACCGAGATCCTCACCGGGTATCAGCGGATCGCGCGGCTCATCTGAACAGCCTCCCGCCGCCTCGCGCCCGCCGCCCGGCCTCGCGCCAGCTTCGACGCGTCCGGAAACGATCTCCCAGCCGTGAACGACCACGGCCCCAACCTCGACGATCACGAAATCATCGGACAACTCATCACAGCCATCCCGATCAAGCGACCCGAGCCCGACTCAGCATTCTCGTGAAGAGTCGGGGCTA
>DASQUK010000066.1:0-34599 GCA_035641315.1 Acidimicrobiales bacterium
CCGCCACCGCCGCCGTCGTCGCCGCCACCCCCGCAGGCCGCGGCGACGAGCCCGAAGGCCAGCAACACCGCAACCCGGCGCATCCAGTGTCGACGCATCGCTGTCGAAGCCACGTCTGCCCCCTTACGTGACGAGCGTCACAACAAGTCGGAAGCTAGGGGCCGGGCTGGACTTCTGTCAACATACGGTCCGGTAACAAATGGCGGCGGGTGACGGCCCGGTGAGCGGTAGCTGAACGGAGCCGGCGGAGCGTGTCAGGAACTGGCAAGCTGCCGGGATGGTGCGCCGTCGACGCCTCGGTCTCCTGCTGGTCACGTTCGTCGCCGGGGCGGTCCTGGCCAGCGCCTGTCGGCCGATCGCTCCCGGCGTGGGAGGCGGGGACGGAGGCGGGGATCACGGCCGTGGTCCCAAGGTCGCGATCAACCAGGTCCAGGTTCTCGCCTCGCACAACAGCTACCACGTCGAGCCCGAGCCCGAGCTGCTCGCCGCACTGCGGTCCTTCCTCGGCGCCGCCGCCGACGGGTTCGAGTACACGCACCGGCCGCTGGCCGAGGAGCTCGACGCCGGCGTGCGCCAGGTAGAGCTCGACGTGTTCGTCGACGATCCCGCCGGCGGCCGCTACGCCCAACCCCGCCTGGTCCCCCTGCTCGGCCTCGACCCGGTCGACCCGGCGCTGGCCGGGCCCGGTCTCAAGGTGCTCCACGTGCAGGAGGTCGACTACCGCTCGACCTGCCCCACCTTCGTCGAGTGCCTGACCGACCTCCGCGCCTGGTCCGAGGACCACCCCGGGCATCTGCCGATCACCATCCAGATCGAGGCCAAGGACGACGTCATCCCGGACCCCGGCATCGGCTTCGTCCAACCCCTGCCGTGGACGGCGGCCGACTTCGCCACGCTCGAGGCCGAGATCCGCTCGGTGTTCGGCGAGGACGACATCATCAGCCCCGGGGACGTCAAGGACCGCTCGCACAGCCTGGCCGACGCCGTGCGCAAGGGCCGCTGGCCCACGCTGCGCGAGGCGCGGGACCAGGTGATGTTCATGCTCGACGACAAGGGCGCCAAGCGCGACGCCTACCGGGCGCAGGTGCCCGACGTCGACGACCGGCTGATCTTCGTCGACGTGCCCCCGACCGATCCCGACGCGGCCGTCATGGTCGTCAACGACCCGATCGGCGACGCCGACCGCATCCGTGAGCTGGTCGACGACGGGTTCATCGTCCGCACCCGGGCCGACGCCGACACCGTGCAGGCCCGCACCGGCGACACCACCATGCGGGACGCCGCGTTCGCCAGCGGGGCCCAGTACGTGTCGACGGATTACGTCTTCCCCGACGACCGCTTCGGCACCGGCTACGTCGTCGACCTGGCGGGCGAGGGCGCCGCTCGCTGCAACCCGGTCAACGCCCCCAAGCACTGCGCGAAGGCCGACCTCAGCGGCTGACGGCCGTGCGACCGCCAGGGAGCCGGACGTCGATGGGGTGCGGGGGCGCAGCCCCCGAGACAGCACGGTCGGCCCAGCGGAGCGGCATCGGGGACATCCCCGATGGGCGATGTCACGCCGGCTCCGTACTGTCGGCTGTGAAGGCACCGGGGGGTAGGAGCGCGGCGGCACCTACCCCCCGGTCCCACAGTGGCCGCGGGGCGGGGGCCGAGAAAGGGCTCACGGCGGCAATCCCCGTGCGGTCGCATCGCTGACCGCGGCTCACACCAGACGGCGGTCGGTGGCCCAGCGGGTCAGCTCGTGGCGGCTGGACAGCTGAAGCTTGCGCAGTACCGACGACACGTGCGTCTCGATCGTCTTGATCGACACCTGGAGACGGCGGGCGATCTCCTTGTACGTGTAGCCCCGGGCCAGCAGCCGCAGGACCTCGCGCTCACGGGGCGTTAGCTGGTCGAGCTCCGGGTCGAGTGACGTGCCCGCGGGCAGGTCGCCGGCGAACGCGTCCAGCACGAAGCCGGCCAGCCGGGGCGAGAACACGGCGTCGCCCTCCCGCACGCGCTCGACCGCCTGGGCCAGGTCGTCGGCGGCGATGGTCTTGGTGACGTAGCCCCGCGCCCCGGCGCGGATGACGGCTATGACGTCCTCGGCGGCGTCGCTCACGGACAGCGCCAGGAACACGACGGCCGGGCGCGTCCGGTGGACGGCTTCGATCACGGCCCGCCCCCCACCGCCCGGCAGGTGGACGTCGAGCAGCACCACGTCGGGCCCGGTCCGGCGGATTCCCTCGACGGCCGATTCGACGTCGACGGCCTCGCCGACGATGTCGACCCGCCCGGTCAGCTCCGTCCGCACCCCGGATAGGAACAGCCGGTGGTCGTCGACCAGGAACACCCGGGTCGGCGCCCCGGCCGAGGTCACGGGGCCGCCGCCGACTCGAGCGGCAGCTCGAAGGTCACCTCGGTGCCCTCCCCCGGCGCGCTGTGGACCTCGGCGCGGCCGCCGTGGCGGACCATGCGGCGGACGATCGAGTGGGTGATCCCGCGCCGGTCGCCGTTGACCGCCGACGGATCGAACCCGCGCCCCCGGTCGCGGACGAACGCCTCGACCCGCACGTCGGCCACCTCCGCGTACACCGACACCTCGGCCGCGTCGCTGTGCTTGGCGGCGTTGAGGACCGCCTCCCGCACGGCGGCCACCAGGGCGTCGACGTGCTCGTCCACCGGGCAATCGCCCACGACCACGACGTCGACCGCCACGCCGTGGTCGGCCTCCACCTCGTCGGTCACCCGATCGAGCGCGGCCGCGAGGCTGGCGGGGGCGTCGGCCGACGACCGGCGGCTCTCGTAGAGCCAGGCCCGCAGCTCCCGCTCCTGCCGCCGGGCCAGGCTGCGCGCCTGCTGGGGCGCGTCGGCGTGGCGCTGGATCAGCGCCAGGGTCTGCAGCACCGAGTCGTGCAGATGGGCGGCCATGTCGGCGCGCTCCTCGCTGCGGATGCGCTCACGCCGCTCGTCGCCGAGCTGACGCACGAGCCGCACCACCCAGGGCCCGAACAGGAGCGCCCCGCCGAGCACAGTGGCCAGCACCGCGACGCCGACGTTGCCGACCGCGGTCAGCGCCCCGTTGGTGGCGAGGAACAGCCCGATCCCCACGACCAGCAGGACGGCACCGGACAGCACCCGCACCCACACCAGCCAACCGCCCCGCAGGGCCTCGACCGGGTTGGCCGGCAGCCGCGCCGCCGCCTCACGCCAGCGGGCGCGATCGCTGTCCCCGGCCCGGGCCAGGACCAGGCCGATGCCCGTCCCCGCCACCGCCGCGGGCCAGACCAGCTGGTCGGGGAAGAACGGCGCCATCCAGCGGACCAGCAGCAGCGCGCCGACGGTGATGCAGCCCACGGCCACGGCGAGCTGGCTGCCGCGCGTGGCGGCCGATGGTGTCGCTGTCTCGCCAGGCACCGTGTCGGCCGTGTCCTCGGGAAGGACCGCCCACGCCACCAGATAGAGGACGACGCCGACGCCGTTGGCGAGCGCCAGGATGCAGGCGGCCAGCCGGACGACGATGGGATCGACCCCGATCCAGCGCGCCACGCCCGCGCAGACGCCCGCCACCACGCGTCCGTCGCGGCGGCGGGCCAGGCCATCGGGGAGGCCGGCGATCGGCGGTCGGGGAGGTGGGCCCATCAGGTTGGGAGCTCGGGGGTGCGCCGTCCAGGAGACGAGGCATCGCCCATGATGTCAACTGCGGGGCCGGATCGCCTCCGGGGAGCCCTCGGGGACATCCCCGATTGTGACGGGAACCTCTGTTCCCCATCATGTCCGTATGAGCGTGCCTCCCCCCGCCCCACCGCGGCCGCCCGCCGGTCGGCCAGGTACGGCCTCCCGACCGGGCCGCTTGGTCCGCGAGCCCGACGATCGGAAGGTCGCCGGCGTGTGCGCCGGGTTGGCCGACCGCATGGGACTCGACGTGTCGGTGGTCCGGCTGGCGGCCGTGGCGCTGGCCGTCTTCACGCCGGTCGGGCTGATCGCCTACCTGGTGGCGTGGGTCGTCGTTCCGCTGCGCCGGCCGCACGAGGCGCGAGTGGTGGCGCCGCCGGCTGACCTGGGTCCGTTACGTCGGCTGCAGCGGGTCCCGCTGTGGCTCCTGGTGATCGGCGGGCTTGCCGTCGTCCTGGCGATCAACGACGGCTCCTGGTGGTGGTGGCCGGACGGTCCGGTCCTGGCCTTGGCGCTGGTGGGCATCGGCGTCTGGCTGCTGGTGCGAGAACCGGACGACGCTGCCGGGGGGATCGATCCGGGCGGTTCGGCCGGTCCGGCCGGGCCGTCCGCCCCCGATGCGGCCGCTTCCCCGAATTTCAACACTCTGGGCGGTCAGGAGACTACACTGGATGCTGGTTTCTCCGAGTCCCTCCGTGCGAGTGAGGGCGCTGGGCCACCGGGCGAGCACTCTCCCCCGGACTCGCCCTGGTGGTCCGGCGCCGACACCGAAGCCTATGAGCCCTGGACGGGCCCCGAGGCATCCGCCGAGCGGGTGGCGACGGCCGAGCGGGCCGACCGACCGGTCCGGTCCCATCTCGCGCTGGCGGTCGTCGCCCTGCTGCTCATAGGCGGCGGCCTGGCGTGGCTGTTGGACGTGCTCGACCTGGCCACGCTGTCCATACGGGACGGCCTGGCCGCGGGGCTCGTGATCGTGGGCCTCGGCCTGGTGGTCGCCGCCTGGCGGGGCCGCGCCTGGTCGCTGCTGCTGATCGGGGTGCCGGTGGCGCTGGTGATCGCCGGCGGCGAGGTGGTCGACGTCCCCTTCGACGCCGGCGCCGGAGAGCGCCGGGTCGTGGCCGACACCCGTGGCGAGCTCTCCGACCGCCACGAGCTGTTCGCCGGCGCGTTGACGCTCGACCTGCGGGAGGCGCCGCTGTCCGCGACGGGCACGACGTCGGTCGAGGCGGCGGTGGGGTTGGGCAAGCTGCGCGTGATCGTGCCCCGCGACACCAACGTCGACGTCGACGCCCGGGTCAGGGCGGGGAACGTCGCCGGCGACCTGGCGCCGACCCCCGACGAGGGCGGCGTCGATCTTCACGAGACCTTCAGCAGCAACGGCCGCGAGGGCGGCCCGGAGCTCCGGCTCGACCTCCACGTTGGCGTCGGCGAGTTGGTGGTGGACCGTGCCTAGTCATCGCTTCGACCCCGTGGCACTGGTCTGCGGCGGCGTGTTCGTCGCCGTCGGCGTCATCGTGCTGACCGGAGGTGAGCTGATCGAGGAGGGCCGGGCGTTGGTCCCGGCCGGGCTGATCGCCCTCGGCGTCGCCCTGCTCGTGCACGTCGGCCGCCGGGCGCGCCCGCCCGCCGTCGCGGGCCAGACCGAACCCGCACCCCCCGTCGCCAGCGACGCCGACCTCGACCGCCTCTTCGCCCCGGTCGACGAGGTGCTCGCCCGCTTGGACGCGGAACGGGCCTCGGCCGGCGAGAGCGAGACGGATGCCACCGTGGTGGATCCGCCGAGGTCCGACGCCACGGACGACGCCAGGACCGAGGCCGACGGGGTCGAGCCCGACCCGACCGAGGTCGACCCGGGCGAGGCCGACGACACCGAGGTCGACCCGACCGAGGTGGTCGAGCCGACCGAGCGCTACGAGCGGCCGGATCAGTGAGTGCTCAGCTCGCCAGGACGGCCCGGGCGACCAGGTCGGTGCCGAAAGCGGTGAGGATCGCCAGGTAGAGCAAGCCCGTCGCCGCCATCACCGCCGAGTAGTAGCGCTCGCGCAGGGCGGCGCGGGTCACGATCACCAGGCTGATCGTGGTGACCACGCAGGCGACCCAGAACCAGCCCAGCGTCCCGCCGTAGCCGTCGTCGATGGTGCCGCTCAGCACCGAGCCCATCCCGGTGGGCCACAGCAGGGCCACCACCTCGAACGGCCAGATGATCCCCGTCCAGCGGACCATCTCCAGCAGCGGTCCCCGGGCCAGTCCCGGCTGCACCAGGTACCAGTGGCCCAGCAGCATGCCGTCGGAGATCGAGCCCAGGAACGCCGCCCCCACCAGCACCCGCACCACCGACAACAGCGCCGGATCGCCGGCTGCGAGGCCGGCGGCCACCAGTCCGGGGATCCCGACCAGCGGCGCGATCAGGTCGAGCTGCGGCGGGAACTCGGGAGCGGCGGCGTCGGGCCCGTCGGACCGGCGGTCGATGCCGGTCATGGCCGCCACCCGGGCCGAGCGCCGCTCGACACGCTCGCGCTCCCCCGCCACCCCCGCCTTGCGGCGAACGATCGAGACCGCCAACGCCGCCCCGGCGGCGGCCGCCACCGCCAGCGACGATGCCTCGCGCACCGGGACCGGGTCGAGCCAGACGCCCACGGCGAACGCCCCCAACGCCATGGCCATGTAGACCCCGCGCAGCAGCCAGCCGTAGCCAATGCCCACCTGGCGTCCCCGGGTGGTGACCCACAGGAACAGCAGCCCACCGACGGCCCACTGCAGCAGCACCGTGGCGGCATCGAGGCGGATCACGGCGAGCGAGGGTAGGGCGACTCTGCTTCTTTGAAGAAAAGCGTGAGCGAGCCGTCAGCCGCCGACGACCGCCAGCCCGTGGTCCACCCGGTTGAGCTCGTCGAGCCCGCCCTCGGCGGCGACGACGATGTCCTCCAGCCGTAGCCCGAACCGGCCCGGCACGTAGATGCCGGGCTCGATCGAGAATGCGTGCCCGGGCGCCAGAGGCGTGGCGTTGCCCTCCACGATGTACGGGTCCTCGTGCGCCTCGACGCCGATGCCGTGCCCGGTCCGGTGGATGAACCGGTCGCCGTAGCCGGCGTCGGCGATGATCCGCCGGGCCGTCGCGTCCACCGCCTCGCATGGCGTGCCCACCGTGGCCGCCGCGGCGGCGGCGCGCTGCGCCTCGTGCAGCACCGCGTAGGCCTCGGCCACTTCGGCTGGCGGCTCGCCCACGTGCACGCAACGGGTGATGTCGCTGCAGTAGCCGACGCCGTCGGCGTCGAGCATGGTCCCGCCGTAGTCGCACAGCACCACGTCCCCCGGCCGAATCACCCGCTCCCCCGCCTCGTGGTGGGGACTCGCGGCGTTCTCGCCCCCGGCCACGATGGCGAAGTTCACGTGCTGGTGCCCCTCGGCCACGATGCGCCGCCCCAAGTCGGCGGACACGTCGGCCTCGGTGCGCCCGACCAGCGGGATGTCACCGGCCTGCAGGTGCGCGGCGATGCGGTCCACGGCCTCGGCGGCCCGGCGGAGCGCCTCGACCTCGGGCTTGTCCTTGACCGCCCGCAGCGGTCCCAGCACGGTGCTCGCCTTGGTGAACCGCGCCGCCGGCAACGCCGCCTGCAGGTCGAGGAGGAACCGGGCCCACGTGTGGTCGCCCACCCCCAGCGTGGCGGCGCCTCCCGCCAGCCCGGCCACGATGGCGACCGGATCGTCGGTCTCGTCCCAGGGGCGCAGGGTGAACACGTCGGGCCGTTCCGTGACCCTCGGCGCCTCGAGCCGCGGAACGACCAACGTGGCCTCCCCGTCGCGGGGCAGCACCAGCATCGTGAGCCGCTCGAGCGGCATGGCCGAGTAGCCGGTCAGGTACGGCAGGTCAGGGCCGACCGACAGCAGCAGCGCGTCGACGCCCAGTTCGGCCATGCGGGTGCGGGCCCGTTCGGCGCGATCAGCCAGCATCCCGAGATGGTACGTGGACGCTGGGTCGCGCCACGTCGCCGCCGGTCCCCGCCGCGGCGCCGGCGGCCTGGCGGGCGTGGTAGCTCGAGCGGGTCAGGGGGCTGGACTCGACGTGGGGAATGCCCAGGGCCTCGCCGACCTCCCGATAGCGCTCGAACGTCGCCGGCTCCACCCAGCGCGCCACCGGGAGGTGGTGGGTCGTGGGCCGTAGGTACTGGCCGATGGTCACGATGTCCACGCCCACCGCCCGCAGGTCGGCCAGCGTCGAGAGCACCTCGTCGTCGGACTCGCCCATGCCCACGATGAGGCCCGACTTGGCCACGAGCTCCGCCTCCTTGGCCCGGGCGAGCACCGACAGGCTGCGGGCGTACCCGGCCGACGGGCGCACTGCGCGCTGCAGCCGGGGGACGGTCTCGACGTTGTGGTTCAGCACGTCGGGCCCGGCGTGGAAGATCGTGGCGAGCGACGCGTCGTCGCCCTTGCAGTCGGGGACGAGCACCTCGATTTGCACGCCGGGCGTGCGCCGCCGGATGGCCCGGATCGTCTCCGCGAACGCCGCTGCGCCGCCGTCGGACAGGTCGTCGCGGGCGACGGCAGTGACCACTGCGAAGCCCAGTCCCATCCGCTCGACCGCGTCGGCCACCCGCTCGGGCTCGGTGGCGTCGAGCGGCTCTGGGTGGCGGGTGTCGACCAGGCAGAATCCGCAGGCCCGCGTGCAGCGCTCGCCGTTGATCATGAACGTGGCGGTGCCATCGGCCCAGCACTCGAAGATGTTGGGGCAGCCGGCCTCCTCGCACACGGTGACCAGCCCGAGGTCGCGCATCGTGTGCTTGAGCCGCAGGAAGCCGGGTGCGGTGCGGAACGTCGATCGGAGCCAGTCCGGCTTGCGAGTGCCGATCTCCAGGCCGTCGCCGACCCCGGCCTGCGCCAGCCGCCCCCGGAGCCGGACCGGGACGGCGCCGTCCCCATCGCTCGCGCCGCCGTCCGCCCCCGGCGTCCGGACCGGCACCGGCTCGCCCGGGCCCTCGCCCCGGCTGAACGCCGAGAGGTCGAGGCCCTCGGACGAGTGACGCCAGACGACGTCCTGGCGGTCGGCGCCGGCCCCCTTGCCCCACAGCGCTGTGGCACGGGCGGCGACGGCGTCGACCATGTCCCGCATCCCGACGTCGATGCCCTCGTCGGCCAGCGACGTCACCTGCTTGTCCGGGATACCGCACGGCACGATGTAGCCCCAGTACCGCATGTCGGGCGCCACGTTGAGGGCGAAGCCGTGCATCGAGCGGCCCCGGGTGAGCCGCACGCCGATGGCGGCGATCTTGCGGGGATTGGCGCCGTCGGGATCGACCCACACGCCCGGGTACTCCCGCAGCCGCCCCACGTTGGGCAGCCCGACGTCTCCCAGCGCGTCGATCAGCAGCTGCTCGACGGACCGGACGTAGGCGACCGTGTCCGCCAAGTGCCGTCGCCTTTCGGCGCCGGCCCTTGGCACCGTTTCTCCCGCTCTTGCAGCTTCGCTGCGAGCCGCTCGGGCACGGCCTCGCGTTCGCTCGGCCTCCGGGCCGTACCTGTCCGCACCGCGCTTGGCCGGCAGCGACACGATGGGGTAACCGACGAGTTGACCGGGACCGTGGTAGGTGACGTCGCCTCCCCGGTCGGTGCGGACGAGCTCGGCCCCCACCTGGGCGGGCGGCACGAGCACGTGGCGCATGTCTGCCCGCTTGCCGAGCGTGTAGACGTGCGGGTGCTCGAGCAGCAGCAGGTGATCGTCGGGCGACGACGCGTGCATCGCCCGCTGCAGCGCCCACGCCTCGCGGTAGGGCACCCGTCCGAGCCAGCGGATCCGAAACGTCATTGCTCTCCGCTCTTGCTGCTTCGCAGCGGGCCGCTCGGGCCTCGCTCGCTCTCTCGCCCTTCGGGACGCTCGCTCATGGCCGAGTTCAGGCGAGCTCGGGGGCCCAGTCGCGGGTCTCGATGATCTCCTTGATCTCCCGCAGGAACGAGGAGGCGTAGGCGCCGTCGAACGCCCGGTGGTCCCAGGTGAGCGTGATGTTGCCCACCGAGTGGATGGCGATCCCCTCGCTGCCGTCGGGCAGGTCGATCACGACCGGGCGCCGCTTGACCCCGTCGGTGGAGACGATCGCCACCTGCGGCTGGTTGATGATCGGCAGCGTCATGGTGGTGCCGAACGGGCCGGGGTTGGTGATGGTGAACGTCCCCCCGGCGATGTCGTCGGGGCCCAGTTGCTTGCCCCGGGCCCGCCGGGCCAGGTCGCTGATCTCGCGGGCCAGCGCCCGTAGCCGCTTGCCGTCGGCGTCGTGGATGACCGGCACCATCAGCCCCTTGAAGTCGAGGTCGACGGCGATGCCGAGGTTGACGTAGTTGTGCACGATCAGCTCGTTCTCGCCGAAGCTGGCGTTGACCTCGGGGTACTCCCGGATCGCGTCGACCACGGCCCGGCTGATGAACGGCAGGTAGGTGAGGCTGAAGCCCTCGGCGGCCTTGAACGCCTCCCGCTCGGCGGACCGCACCCGCTCCACGCCCTCGAAGTCGACCTCGATCGACGCGTACACGTGCGCCGAGGTCTGCTTCGAGCGGATCATGTGCTCGGCCGTCCGCCGCCGAATGTTGGTGTGGGCGATGGTGGTGTCTCCCCCGGCGACGCGCCGGGCGGCGGGCTGCGGCGCCGGCGCCTGCGCCGCCGGGGCGGCGGCGGGTGCGGGCGCTGCGGGCTGCGCGGGAGCGGCGGGCGCTGCCGGTTGGGCCGGAGCCGCCGGCGCCGCCGGCGCTGCCGGAGCTGTCGGTGCGGCCGGGGCGGGTGCCGCGGCGGCTGCAGCCGCGCCGCCCTGATCGAGCATGGACAGCACGTCGTTGCGGGTGATGCGTCCCCCCGGCCCGGTGCCCACGATGGCGGCGGGGTCGAGGTTGTTCTCGGAGATCAGCCGTCGCACGACCGGGGACAGCAGACGGCCGTTGCTCGCGGGCGCCCCCTCGGCCGGCGCCGCCGGTGCGGGCGCCGGGGCCTCGGGGGCCGGGGGCGCCTGCGCCGCCGGCGCCGCGGCAGGTTCCTGGGACGGTTGTGGTTGCTCGGCAACCGTTTCGGTCCCGGAAGCAGGGGCGGCCTCGGCCGGTTGCCCGGGTGGCGCCTCTGCGGGCGCCTCCTCGGCCGGCGCCTCCGCCGGTGCTTGCTCCTCGGCGGCGGGTGGCTCGGCGGGCGCCTGCTCAGCCGGCGCCTCGGCAGGGGCGGCCCCGGCGTCGCCGATGCGGGCGAGCACGACGCCGACGTCCACCGTCTCGCCCTCCGGCACCAGGATCTCGGAGAGCACGCCGCTCACCGGCGACGGCACCTCGGAGTCGACCTTGTCGGTCGAGACCTCGAACAACGGCTCGTCCTCGGCGACCTGCTCGCCGACCTGCTTGAACCACTTGGTGATCGTGCCCTCGGTGACGGTCTCACCGAGCTGGGGCATCTGGATGTCGCCCATCGGGTCCTTTCGATCTAGTGCAGCCGGCGGCCGGTCATGTCGAGCACCGTGTCGCCGAACAACTCCGACAGCGTGGGATGCGGCTGGATGAACTGGGCCACCTCGTCGACGGTGGCCTCCCAGTTGACGGCCAGGTAGCCCTGCCCCAGCTGCTCGGTCACCCACGGCCCGACCATGTGCACGCCGATGATCTGGCCGGCCCGGCCGTCGGGGCCCTTGGCGGCGATGATCTTCACCAGCCCCTCCTGGTCGCCGATGATCTTGGCCCGGCTGTTGGCGCTGTAGCGGTGCTTGGAGGCGACGACGTCGAAGCCGGCCTCCTTGGCCGAGTCCTCGGTGTGGCCGGCGAACGCCACCTCGGGCTGGCAGTAGATGCCCCACGGCACGCGGCCGTAATCGATCGGCACCGCCGGCTCCCCGAGGATGCCAGTGATGGCCACGATCGCCTCGGCGAAGCCCACGTGCGCCAGCTGCGGCGTGTTGATGCAGTCGCCCACTGCCCACACGCCCTGCTCTCCGGTGCGGCACAGCTCGTCGACGACCACGAACCCCCGCTCGTCGATCTGCACACCCGTGCCGTCGAGGCCGAGGTCCTCGGTGGCCGGCTTGCGGCCGACCGAGACGACGACCACGTCGGTCTTGATGGGATCGCCGCCCTCGACGTTGACGACGGTCCCGCCGTCCGACGGCTCGTGCCCGGTGACCTTGACGCCGGTGCGGACCTCGATCCCCCGCTTCTTGAACGACCGCTCGACGACCTGGGCGGCGTCCTTGTCGACCCCGGGCAGGATCTTGGGCAGCACCTCCAGCACGGTCACCTGCGTGCCCATGTCGGCCAGCATCGAGGCGAACTCGCAGCCGATCGCCCCGCCGCCGATGATCACCGCGGTGCCCGGCACCTCGGGGATCGACAGCACCTCGTCGGACGTCATGACGATCTTGCCGTCGACGTCGAAGCCGGGGATGGAGCGGACCTCGGAGCCCGCCGCAATGATCACGGCATCGCCGGTCACCTCGACGTCGCCCGACTCGCCGCCGGAGATGGTGACCCGGCGACCGGCGTGCAGCCGGCCGTGCCCGTCGTAGATCGTCACCTTCCGGCCCTTGAGCAGCGTCGTCACGCCGCCCACCAGCTCGTCGACGACCGCCTGTTTGCGCTGCATGGTCACCGACCAGTCGACCTGGGGCTCGCCGGCGTTGATGCCGAACGACGCCGCCTCCTGGACGGTCCGGTAGACGTGGGCGGTCTCGAGCAGCTCCTTGGCGGGGATGCAGCCCACGTTGAGGCAGGTGCCCCCGACCCAGCGCTTCTCGACGAGGGCCATGTTGAGCCCGGCGCTGGCGCCGTAGAGCGCCGCTGCGTAGCCGCCGGGGCCGCCGCCGATGACGACGACGTCGAAGTGATCGGCCGTGGGGACCACCTCCAAGGATCGTGTGGTGGGCCGTACGCCGCGACTCTACCGGCCGGATCCCGAGCGCTGACCAGGCTCCCTCAGAGCACCAGGGCCACCTGGATGGCGAATGCCACCAGGATGGCCAGGCCGCAGAGGAGGGCCGCGAAGATCAGGCGCCGGGTGCTCAATTGATCGCTCGCTCACTTGGCTCGCTCACAGGGTCCGCCCGCGAGGTTAGGTCGGCCATCTGCCAGACCCGTGGCGAACCGGCGTCCCAAAGCGCCGAAAACCGTCCTCGTCACAACCGAACGCCGGAACAAGCGCCGGCGCCACGGCGCTACGGTGCCCTGCCGCATGCCCGCGCCCCCCGGACTCCCGGCCTCCTACGCCCCCCGGCTCGAGGCCCATCTGGCCGAGCTGAGCGCCGGGCACGGCGTGCCGGGCGCCGTGTGCGGCGTCGTCTCCGGGGACGAGACGACCGTGGCGACGTGTGGCGTGGCCAACGCCGCCACCGGCGTCGAGGTCACCCCGGACACGCTGTTCCAGCTCGGGTCCCTCAGCAAGCTGTACACCACGACCCTGCTGCTCCAGGCGCAGGCCGCCGGCTTGGCGGCGCTGGACGAGCCAGTGCGGGCCCAGCTCCAGGAGTTCTCGGTGGCCGACCCGGGCGCCACCATCGAGATCACGCCCCGCCACCTGCTCACCCACACGAGCGGCATCGAGGGTGACCACCTGGTCGACACCGGCTGGAACGACGACGCGCTCCAGCGCTACGTGGCCACGCTCGCGGCGCTCGGCCAGATCCATCCGCCGGAGGAGACCTACAGCTTCTGCAACACCGGGTTCGGCGTGGCCGGCCGGCTGCTCGAGGTGGCCACCGGCGACCACTTCGACCGGGTGCTTCGGCGGCGCCTGGCCCGCCCGCTCGGCTGTACGTCCACGCTCACGCTGCCCCAGCACGCGCTGCTCCACCGAGTCGCGGCCGGCCACGTCCACGCGCCGGGAGGCGCCGCGACCCGCCAGCAGCGCTGGTCCCTGGCCCGCTCCAACGGCCCCATGGGGGGCGTGATGGCGCCGGCGGCCGAGCTGCTCGCCTTCGCCCGGCTGCACCTCGACGGGGGCCGGGCGGCCGACGGGGCCTACCTGCTCACCCCCGCCGCGGTGGCCAGCATGCAGGAGCCGCAGGTGGAATCGCCCCTGCCGGGCGAGGAGCAGGCGCTGGGCTGGACCGTGCGCCGTTGGGGGACGCTCACCTGCCTCGGGCAGGACGCCGACACCATCGGCCAGCGGGCCTTCCTGCGGGTGGTGCCGGAGCGCCGCTTCGCCCTGTGCGTGCTCACCAACAGCCCGCCGGGAGTGGCGCTCGCCCGGGAGCTGATCGGCCGAGTGGCGGCCGACCTGCTCGACGTCGATGCATCTCCCGTGGCGCCGCGTCCCGAGCCGGCCGCGGCGCTCGACCTCGGCCGCTACGTCGGCAGCTACGAGCGGCTGCACCAACGGGTGGACGTCGCGGCGGACCCGGAGGCCGGCCCCGACACAGGCAGGCCGGCGGCCCTCGTCGCCAGCACCGAGCCATCGGGCGTGCTCGGTGCGCTCGGGATCGAGCCGCTGCGCCTGTCCCTGCGGTTGGTGGATCCGGAGGCCGGCGCCTTCGTGACCCGCGATCCCCGCACCGGCACGGAGGAGATGGTCGTGTTCGCCGGATCGGGCGACGGCGCGGCGTCCGGCGTCTACCTGGACGGCCGGCTCCACCGCCGCGTCGGCTGAGGACCCGGTCAGACCCCGGTGAGGATCGCCCTCACCTCGTCGATGCTGTCGGCCGTCACCAGCACCAAGACCTCGTCGCCGGGGAGCAGCCGCGTATCGCCGCGGGGGACGACGACCCGGTCGTTGCGCAGCACCGCCACCACCGTCGAGTCGCGCGGGAAGTCGAGCCCCATCACCTCGTTGTTGGCCGCCGGGCTCTCGCTGGCCAGCGTCACCTCGATCAGGCTGGCCCGCCCGCCCTCGAACGACAGCAGCCGCACCAGCGACCCCACGCTCACCGCCTCCTCGACCAGCGCCGTCAGCAGGTGCGGGGTCGACACGGCCACGTCGACGCCCCAGTTCTCGTTGAACAGCCACTCGTTCTTGGGGTTGTTGACCCGGGCCACGACCCGGGGCACGGCAAACTCCTGCTTGGCCAGCAGGCTGATGACCAGGTTGTCCTCGTCGTCACCGGTGACCGCCGCCACCACGTCGGCGTCGCTCAACCCGATGCCGCGCAGGCTCTCGACCTCGCAGGCGTCGGCCACGTGCCACGTTGCGCCCGCCGGGTAACCGGTCGACCGCATGCGGCTGACGTGGTCGCCGTCCTGCTCGATGATGTGGACCTCGTGCCCGGCCCGCTGGAGCTCGTCGGCGATGAACGTGCCAACGGCGCCACCGCCGGCGATGACGACCTTCATAAAGGGCCCCCGACTCGGCCGAAGGCCGAGGCCGTCATCGTCCGTGCTGCAGGGCGGGGTGTGGATGGGCGCCGCACGTTCATCTGTGCCCACTCCCGCCGCGGGACCGGGCGGCGCTGCCGAGGTGCTCGTCGACCTCGAAGACCCGGCCGGTGGCGACGGCGAGGTACACGATGTCGCCGTCCTGGGTGACGAGGTCGGGCGTCGCGATCTGGGCGTTGCCCATGCGGGATACTGCGACCGCCCGGGCCACGCCCGGGATCTCGATCTCGCCGAGCGGGCGCCCCGCCCAGCTGGCGGCCACCTCCCGCTCCACCAGGGCCACGCCGGCGCTGGGATCGATCCAGTCGCTCTCCTCGGCGTCGGGGATCAGCCGGCGCAGGACCCGGTCGATGGTCCACTGGACGGTGGCGATCGTGGGGATGCCGAGTCGCTCGTAGATCACGGCCCGCCTCGGGTCGTAGATGCGGGCGACGACCCGTTCGATGCCGAACGTCTCGCGGGCCACCCGGGCGATGAGGATGTTGGAGTTGTCGCCGCTGGTCACCGCCGCCACGGCGTCGGCGTCGTGGATGCCGGCCTCCTCCAGGCGCTCGCGGTCGAAGCCCACGCCGATTACCTGCTTGCCCGAGAAGCCGCTGTGGAGCCGCCGAAACGCCCGCGGGTTCTTGTCGACGATGGCGACCGAATGGCCCTTGTCCTCGATTATGCGGGCGAGTCCGGAGCCGACCCGCCCGCAGCCGACGATCACCACGTGCATCGGGCCGACGCTACTGCACTGCTGGCCAGGGCTTGGAACCCCTCGGAGGGGCGGGCGCAGCTCGCCCTTGCGCCGTCGCAACTCTGTAAGGCATCCTTATCGAGCCATGCGTAGGGTCGTTTCTGGTCTGGAGCAGGGGGGCACGACGGCTCGATGATCGTTTGCCATTGCCAGGTCGTCTCCGACAAGACGATCCGGGCCGAGATCGAAGCCGGCGCCCGCACCGTGGCCGATGTCGCCCGCCGCTGCGGCGCGGCAACCGGTCCCCGCTGCGGCGCCTGCCGGCCCACGATCGAAACGCTCTTGGCGGTCTATTCGGCGCCCGAGGCGGCACAGCCCGCGGCGTGACGCTTCGGCCCGACCCCCAAACGCTCCCATTCTCCGCCCACGCTGGGAAGTAGCCTCGGCGGGATGCAAGCGCCGCCCGAGATCATCGAGTTGCTCAACGAGGTGCTCACGGCCGAGCTCACGGCGGTCAACCAGTACTTCGGGCACGCCAAGATGCAGGACAACTGGGGCTACAAGCGCCTCGCCGACCGTGCCCGCAGCGAGTCGATGGACGAGATGCGCCACGCCGACGAGCTGATCGAGCGCATCCTCTACCTGGAGGGCATGCCCAACCTGCAGCGCCTCGGCTCGGTGCGACTGGGCGAGGACCCGGTCGAGCAGCTCCGTCTCGATCTCGACCTCGAGCGCGACGCCGTGGCCCGCTTCAACCGGGGCATCGCGCTGGCGGTCGAACGCGGCGACAACGGCACCCGCCACCTGCTCGAGGAGATGCTCACCTCGGAGGAGGACCACGTCGACTGGCTGGAGACCCAGCTCGGATTGGTCGAGTCCCTGGGCGAGCAGCTGTACCTGAGCGAACAGCTACACAGCTGAGCCGAGCGATCCCGGCTCAGAACCCCGCCCGCGGCGGGACCTGCTCGCCGGGCCCCGCCTGTGCGCTCAGCAGGTCGCGGATCTCGGTGAGCAGCGCGGCCTCGTCGGACAGCTCCTCGGGCGCAGCCTCCTCCTCGCCCCGCCTCCGCCGCTCGTTGAGCACGTTGATCGGCTTGACGATGAAGAAGAACACGGCGGCGGCGATGAGCACGAACCGGATGACGGCGTTGATCACGTCGCCATACCGGAACTGGCTGTCGTTGATCGTGAAGACGAGGTCCTCGTAGTTGCTCCCTCCGATCATGCCGATCAACGGTGTGATGAGGCCCGCCACGATGGCGTTGACGATGCCGGTGAAGGCGATGCCGATGATGACCGCGACGGCGAGGTCGATGACGTTGCCGCGCGAGATGAAATCCCGGAACTCCTTGTACACGTTCGTCACCGCTCGTCCTCCGCGAGGTTGGGGTTTGGCAGAACCGACGCCGTACCGTACCCACCCTCGGAGCACGTAGGGAGGGGTTCATGGAGGTCGCGATCACCGGCGCCAGCGGCCTGATCGGGTCCGCGCTGGCCCGGTCGCTGCGCGACGAGGGGCACACGGTGCGGCCCCTCGTCCGCCCGTCGTCGGGCCGAACGAGCCCCGGCGCCGGCGATCCCGCCGCCATCCGCTGGGACCCCGCAGCCGGCACGATCGACGTCGAACGGCTGGACGGCATCGACGCTGTCGTCCACCTCGCCGGTGCCGGCATCGGCGACAAGCGCTGGTCGCCCAGCCGCAAGCGCGAGATCCGGGAGAGCCGCACCCGCGGCACCGAGCTGCTCGCCCGCACGCTGGCCGGGCTGGCCCGCCCGCCCGCCGTGCTCGTCTCGGGCTCGGCCGTCGGCTACTACGGCGACCGCGGCGACGAGCAGCTCACCGAGGCGAGCGGGCCCGGCGACGATTTCCTTGCCGACCTGGTCCAGGCGTGGGAGGCGGCCGCCCAGCCGGCGGTCGACGCCGGCATCCGCAGCGTGTTCACCCGCAGCGGTGTCGTGCTCTCGGCCGACGGCGGGATGCTGCCCAGGCTGCTTCCCCTGTTCCGCTTCTGCCTCGGGGGCCGCATGGGCTCCGGCCGCCAGTGGCTGCCGTGGGTGTCGATCGACGATGAGGTGCGGATCGTCCGCTTCCTGATCGAGCGCGACGACATCTCCGGACCGGTGAACGTGACGGCACCCGCCCCGGTCACGAACGCCGAGTTCGCCAAGGCGCTGGGCGCGGCGCTGCACCGTCCCGCAGTGCTGCCGGTGCCGGCCTTCGGGCCCCGGCTGGTGTTCGGGCGGGAGATGGCCGACGAGCTGCTGTTCGTCAGCCAGCGCGTCGTGCCGGGCGTGCTCGGCGACGCCGGCTACGCGTTCACGCACCCCGAGCTGGCGAGCGCCCTGCGGGCCGCGGTCGGCTCCTGATGGGGGGGCCCGGCCGGCCCGGCGTGGCCGCGTTCGACTTCGACGGCACGCTCACCCGGCGGGACACGCTCCTTCCGTTTCTCCGGCGGGCCTGCGGCACCTGGCCCGTGGCCCGGGCGGCGGTGGTGGCGGCGCGCCGCAGCCGCGATCGCGACGCCTTCAAGGTGTTGGTGATCGGCCGGCTCTTCCGGGGCTGGCCGGTCGAGCGACTCGACGCCCTCGGGCGCGGCTACGTGCCCCACCTCCGCGGGGCGCTGCGTCCCGAGTCGCAGGAGCGGCTCCACTGGCATCGGCGGCAGGGCCACGCCGTCGTCATCGTGTCGGCGTCCCTGGGCGCCTACCTGCGCCCGCTGGCTGAGCACCTCGAGCTGGACGACGCCCTGGCCGTCGAGCTGGTGAGCGACGCCGGCGGCACGCTCACCGGTGAGGTGGTGGGCGGCCTCAACACCCGCGGCCCCGAGAAGGTGGCCCGGCTGCGCGGCTGGATCGACGCGAGGTTCGGGCCGGGCACCGACGTCGAGCTGTGGGCGTACGGCGACTCGTCGGGCGACGACGAGCTGTTGGCGGCCGCCGACCACCCCACGTGGATCGGCCGCCGCGCCCGCACGCCCACTTTTTGCCCGCAGAACGACCAAGCGGCTACTTCGGCTGCATCCGCACGCCGCCGTCGACCCGGATGACCTCTGCGTTCATGTAGCTGTTGGACAGGAGCTCGAGCGCCATCCCGGCGAACTCGTCGGCCGTGCCGAGCCGGTGGGGGAACAGCACGTCGCGCTTGAGCCGCTCCTTGAACTGCTCGCTGGCCTCGCCCTCGCCGTAGATGGGCGTGTCGATGAGCCCGGGGGCGATGCAGTTCACCCGGATGCCGACCACCGAGAGGTCGCGGGCGACCGGCAGGGTCATGCCGACGACGCCGCCCTTCGACGCCGAGTAGCTGGCCTGGCCGATCTGCCCGTCGAAGGCTGCCACCGAGGCCACGGTGACGATGGCGCCACGCTCGCCGTCGTCGTTGACCGGCTCGGTCTGCGACATGGCGGTGGCGGCCAGGCGGATGCAGTCGAACGTGCCGACGAGGTTGAGCTCGATCACCCTGCGGAAGCGGTCGAGGTCGTGGGCCGACTCGTAGCGCCCGTCCTTGCCGATGGTGCGGGTGGCCCAGCCGATGCCGGCGGCGGTGACGAGGGCCCGCAACGGTCCGAGCTCCTTGGCGGCTTCGACGGCGGCGATGATCTGGTCGCTCTGGGTCACGTCGCAGGGGACGAAGAGCCCTTCGATCTCCTTGGCCAGAGGGTCGCCCTTGTCCTGCTGGCGGTCGAGGTCGGCGAGGACGACCCTCGCTCCCCGCCCGGCGAGTGCTCGTGCGGTGGCGGCGCCGAGGCCCGAGGCGCCTCCGGTGACGATGGCAGAGATCCCGTTGAGCTCCATTCGAGGAGAGTACGGTCGGTCGCAGACCGACGCCATTAGGGGTGGCGGGTGGGGGTCGGGCCGGAGACTCTATTGACGCCCTGGTCAAGCGAGCGAACCTGCTCAGCCGCCCGACAGTCCCCAGAACGCGCCGGTCAGGCCGACCTCCCGGAAGTACGCAGCTGCGCCGACGGGGTCGCGGCGGGTGTAGCCCCGGTCGAGCCGGCCGTCGTACCAGTGCTGAGCCAAGCGCCACAAGGTGGGCAGGTCCATGACGTAGCCGCGGCGGTGGCCGGTGGTGGCCAGCCAGGCCTCGACGCAGGCGTGGCCGCAGAACAAGCGCTGATTGCTGCAGGTGTGCACCACGTCGTCCCACATCTCGGCCGCCGGCACCAGGAAGTGGGCGACCTGGTCGCCGGGCGGCGGGCCGTCACGACCGACGACCCAGGCGTGGGGCGCCCCGCAGCGGGGACAGCGGGTCGAGACCAGGACCTCGTGCTCGTCGGGCAGCAGGTGCGGCAGCGCGAACGAGTCCCATGCGCAGCCGCCCCACCACAGCGTCCGTTCCCCCATGACGGCGAACCCCAGCGGCACCGACGCGAACGGGTGGGCCATGACGATGGCACCGTCGGCGTCCAGCACCACGTGGCGGGCATCGGCCAGCCGCCGGAGGCTGGCATGGACGTCGTCCGCCGTCAGGCCCGCAGCGGCGGCCAGCTCGGCAACCGAGGGCGCCCGGCCCGTGCCTGCGAACCCCCGGTACACCGCCAGCCGGACATCCTCGTCGTGATCGGGCACGACACCAGTCTGCCGGCGACCCACCGCTGCCCCGGAGCTCAGCCGGAGTCGAGCGTCGCGGCCCATTCCTCGAGGTCCGGGTCCGGCTGCAGCACCAGCATCACGAACCGCACTGGGCGGCGGCGGTCGTTGCCGTAGGCATGCGGCCGGTCGGCGTGGAACAGGGCGGCCCCACCGGGCCCCACCGGGTAGGCGACGCCGTCGACCTCCACCGTGAGTGTCCCGTCGATCACGTGGAGCATCTCCCGGGTGCCCTCGACGTGCGGCTCGGAGGCGTGCCGGTCGCCCGGGGCCAGCGTCCAGCGCCAGAGCTCGAGGTGGTCGCGCTCGTCCGAGCCCACCAGCAGGTCGCCCCAGCTTCCGTCGCTGCCGGTCCACAGCCGTGCGACCTCGGCGGGCTGGACCACCCTGACCGCGGGCGCCTCGTGCAGCTCGACCAGGCGGGCCAGCGACACCCCGAGCGTCTCGGCGATCTTGCACATCGTGCCCAGGCTGGGGTTGGTCCGTGCGCCCTCGAGGTGGACCAGCATGCCCTTGCTCACCCCGCTGCGGGAGGCGAGCTGATCGAGGCTCCAGCCCCGGGCGGTGCGGAGCCGGCGGGTGTTGCGGGCGACGGCGGCGGCGACCGCGGCGGCGTCGGGCATGCGGTGCATCGTACCGACCGAGTGGTGCATCACACCGACCGGAGATCTAGAGTGCACCGTACGGTCAATGCAGTGCACCCGCTCCCGGGCCGCAGCCTCGCCCACGACCCGATCAGACCAGACCCAGCCACCACATGGCCGCACTCCTCGCCCTCACCGCTGCCGCCGCCTACGGGGTCGGCGACTTCCTCGGCGGCATCGCCGCCCGCCGGGAGCCGTCGACCGCGGTCGTGCTGTGGTCGCACATCGTCGGTCTCGCCACGCTCCTCGCGGCTGCGCCCGCCATCGGCGGCGACCTGACGCCGCGGGGGCTGGCCGTCGGCGGTGTGGCGGGCCTCGTCGGAGGGGTGGGCGTGGCGCTGTTGTACCGGGGGCTCTCCATCGGGTCGATGAGCGTGGTCGCGCCGATCGCCGCCCTGCTGTCGGGAGCCGTGCCGGTGTTGGCCGGCATCGGCTCCGGCGAGCGGCCGCCCGCGGCCGCTGTCGGTGGTATCGGCCTGGCTCTCGTGGCCGTCACGCTCGTGTCGCGGGAGCCGGGCGATCATCCCGGCGTCGTCACTCCCGCGACGCGGCGCCTGCAACCCCTGCTGCTCGCCCTGGGCGCCGGCGTCGCCTTCGGCCTGTTCTTCGTCGCCCTCGATCGGGCCGGCAGCGATGTGGGCATCTGGCCCCTGGTGGGCGCACGCGTCGCATCCGTCTCGCTGTTCGCCGCCCTGGGCGCCGCCCGCGTGACCGCCGCCAGGCCACCGCGAGCCGCCCTGGGGGCGGCGTTCGGGTGCGGCCTGCTCGATGCCGCGGCCAACGTGCTGTACGTGCTGGCGCTGACGCACGGCCTGCTGTCGGTGGTCGCGGTGCTCACGGCGCTCTATCCGGCCGGCACCGTGCTGCTCGCCCGTTACGTGCTCGGCGAGCGGCTGACCGGCGTGCAGCGGACCGGCTTGGCGGTCGCCGGCCTAGCGGCGGTGCTCATCGCCTCGTAGCGGCCACCGTGAACCGTCAACCGAGCCAGCCGACCGACCGTTTGGCGGGCTGACGAGACACAACTATCATGTTTCACCTATGGGCACCGACCTCGGCTACGACATGTTCGACGCCGACAACCACTTCTACGAGGGCCGCGACGCGTTCACCCGCTACCTCGACCCCCGTTACGCCGGCGAGTTCCTGTGGATGACCGACGAACGGGGCCGCACCCACGTCATCCTCCACGGCAAGTTCTGGCCCTACATCCCCAACCCCACCTTCGACCCCATCGCCGTCCCGGGCTCGATGGAGCTGATGTTCCGGGGGAAGAAGAGCCGCCAGCAGCTGGCCGCCGAGGGCATCCACATCCTCGAGCCGCTGGCCAGCCGCCCGGAGTACATGGACCGGTCCGCCCGCCTGAAGCGCATGGACGAGCAGGGCATCGAGGCGTGCTGGATGTTCCCCACGATGGTCTCGGGGGTGGAGCATCAGACCAGCGACGACGTCGACCTCACCTATGCCCTGCTGAACGCCCTCAACCGGTGGATCCTCGACGAGTGGGGCTTCGGCGCCGAGGGACGCATCTACTCGATGCCGGTGGTGTCCCTCGCCGATCCGGACCGGGCGGTGGCTCAGCTGGAGCTCGGCCTCGAGCACGGTGCCCGGGCGGTGATGATGCGGCCGTCACCCGTGCCGACCGCGCTCGGGTACCGCTCCCCGGGCGACCCGATGTTCGACCCCTTCTGGGCCCGTGCCGCGGAAGCCAACGTGGCGGTCACCTGCCACGCCGGCGAGACCGGGTACCACGAGTATGCGGGGGATTGGACGGGCCGCCGCCAGCTCGAACCGTTCAAGAACGTCAACCCCACCGACATGATGTTCGTGGAGGGACGGGCGGTCGCCGACTTCATCACCGCGCTCACCGTCCACGGCACGTTCGACCGCCACCCGGCTCTGCGCGTCGTCACCATCGAGAACGGCTGCGGCTGGGTCCCCGACCTCATGCGGCGGTTCCGCAAGTACTACAGCCACTACCGGGAAGCCTTCCCCGGCGACCCGTTCGAGCAGTTCTCGCGGAACATCTGGATCTCGCCGTTCTGGGAGGACGACATCGCGGAGCTGGCCCAGTACCTGCCGGTCGAGCACATCCTCGCCGGCTCCGACTGGCCGCACGCCGAGGGCCTGAGCGAGCCGACCGACTTCGCCAAGAGCCTGCACGACTTCGACGCCGCCACCCAACGCCTCATCATGCGCGAGAACGGTCTCGCCCTCGTCTCCTGACGGAGCCGACGAGGGGGGCTAATGGGGTTAGTGGAAGGTCTCGCCGGCGTTGGTGTCGATCGACTGGCCGGTCATCGCCGCCGACAGGTCCGACGCCAGGAAGATCACGGCCCGGGCGCACTCCTCGTCGGTCGCGAGGTCGGGCAGGGACACGTCGTCCCGCATTCGTTGCAGCTGCTGCTCGACGGTCATGCCCCGCTCCTCGGCGAGGCGGGGCAGGCCGCGCTGGAGCGGCTCGCCCCACATGCGGCCCGGCACCACCGTGTTGACCCGGATCCGGTACGGCCCCAGCTCCCGGGCCAGCACCTGCGCGGCGGTGAGCAGCGCCGCCTTCGATGCCGCGTAGGGTCCCCGACCGGGGAACACCCGCCGCACGATCTGCGACCCGACGAACACGACCGACCCGCCGCCGCGCCGCTTGAGCGCCGGCAGCGCCGCCTTCACCAGGCGCAGGGACCCGAACAGGTTCACCTCGAACGCCGGCCGCCAATCGTCGAGGTCGGCGCTCTCGAGCGTGGCGCCGCGGGTCATGGCCGCGGCGTTGGCGACGACGCAATCGACCCCG
Source organism: Acidimicrobiales bacterium (assembly GCA_035641315.1). Lineage (GTDB taxonomy): Bacteria > Actinomycetota > Acidimicrobiia > Acidimicrobiales > VFJN01 > DASQUK01. The sequence continues at coordinate 23,672 of DASQUK010000066.1, forward strand.
CCGAACGAGTCCTCGGCGCCGGCCACCAGCGCCGCACAGTCGGCGTCGCGGGTGACGTCGCAGCGCCCGAACGCGGCCACCCGCCCGTAGCGTGCGCACAGCTCGCCGGCCAGCCCCTCGCCGAAGTCGGCGGAGCGCGCCCCCATCATCACCGACGCTCCCGCCGCACAGGCGTTCTCGACGATGTGGCGACCGAGACCAGGGCCCACACCGCTGAGCACGACGACACGTCCCTCGAGCAAGCCCTTTGCGGTATCTGTCAAGGCGGTTCCCTCCCTGCGGGCAGTCGAACGTTCGGTAGATTCTCGCCGATCTCACGATCGGGTTCACACCATGCGGCCAGATGCGTGCCGCACCACACCTAGAGGGGAATCATGCGACGGCGATCCCGACTCATTGCATTGCTGACGGCGTTCCTGCTGTTGGCCTCGGCCTGCGGCGACGACAGCGACGGCGACAGTGCCGCGGACACGGGGGACGACGGCTCCGGCACGTCAAGCGCGCCCGCGAGCGACGACGAGGCCTGCACCGAGGACCGCGCCGGCGGCGAGGTCACGTTCGGCACGCTGATCCCGACCTCGAGCCTCGACCCCACGGTGGCGCTCGGGTCCGGCAGCGCCGGGGCGGTCGAGCTGACGGCGCTCAACGACACGTTGTTGCGCTACGACCCCGAGTCCGGGGAGTTCGAGCCGCACGTGGCCGAGTCGTTCGAGGCCAGCGACGACCTCACGGAGTGGACGATCACCCTGCGCGAGGGCATCACCTTCGGCAACGGCGACCCGCTGACCACCGAGGCCGTCCGCTACAGCATGGATCGGATGAAGCAGGCGTCGGTGTCGTCGGCGCAGGGTGCCAACCAGATCGCCGAGATGGAGATCGTCGACGACCGCACCATGGTCTTCCATCTCACCGGCCCGGTCGGCGACTTCGCCTACGTGCTGGCCGAGGACGCCGGCAGCATCGTCAACCCTGCCGTGGTGGAGGCCATGGGCCCCGAAGCCTTCGGACTCAACCCGGCCGGCGCCGGCGTGGGGCCCTACGAGATCGAGCGCTTTGCCCCCAACGAAGAGGTGGTCATGACCGCCAAGGACGACTACTGGGGCGGGCCGGTCTGCATCGACACCCTGCGCTTCGTCTGGGTGCAGGGTGGGCAGGCCACCTACGACGCGTTCCAGACGGGCGAGCTCGACATGGCGTTCATCACGGAGCCGCCGGTCGTGGCGCGGGCCAAGGACGACGGCGTGACCGGCTACGGCAACGTCGCCGGCGCCCACCAGAACCTCTACATGAATCAGGGCATCGCCGGTGAGGCGGTGACGAGCGACCTCCGGGTCCGCCAGGCCATCGCCCACGCCCTCGACCTCGACACGCTCAACGAGCGGGTGGCCGACGGCGAGGGCATCCCCACGTCGCTGCTGCTGCCACCCGACAGCCCGATCGGCGCGGAGGGCGCCGAGGAGATCGAGAACGACCCCGACCTGGCCACCGAGCTGATCGACGAGTACAAGGCCGAGACCGGCTGGGACGGTGGCATCCGCCTCCTCGGCGGTGACACGCCCGAAGGGCAGGAGATGACGATCACCGTGGAGGCCATGCTGGAAGCCGTCGGGCTCGAGGTCACGGTCGAGAACGTGCCCCAGGAGAGCCTGACCGAGCGGGTCGTCATCAACCCCAACTTCGATCTGGTGCTGTGGGGTCAATCGATCTTCGAGGAGTCGCCGATGGCGCGGCTCAACGCCTGGGAGTCGGACAGCACCCGCAACCGGACGGGCTACGGCGACCCGGACATGGACCAGGCGCTGGAGCAGCTGCGGATGGCCGTCACCCGCGACGACAAGCGCGAGGCCATGAGCGAGGTCCAACAGGTCTGGAACGAGACCGTGCCGTCCGCCGTCCTGTTCGCCCGCGAGGAGTTCGTGGCGACGTCGGACAGCATCCACGGGCTGGTGTACTCCCGGGACACCGTCCCCATGTTCCACGACGCCTACATCGAGGAGTAGCCAAGCGCGATTCTGCCCGCGCTCACCGGCGATATCGGCGGTGAGCGCGGGCAGAACGCCTGCGGGGCTGTCAGTCGGACTTGGCCGGGGGCTCCGACGGCGTGAACCGGTAGAGGCGCTCGGCGTTGCCCCGCAGGATCTTGTACTGCACGTCCTCGGGCAGGCCGTTCAACCGCTCGTGGGCGAGCTTGATCGAGTGGGGCCACGTCGTGTCGGAGTGCGGGTAGTCCGTCTCGATCATGACGTTGTCCTCGCCGACGACATCGAGCATGCGCAGCCCGGTCATGTCGTCGATGAAGCAGCCGTAGAAGTGCTCGCGGTAGTCGCGGTACACGTCGATGGCATGTACGTCGACGTCCTGGTTGACGGCGTGCGCCCCCTCGGCCGAGCCCTGGTACTGCAGGCCCTTGGCCACCCAGTACTTCTGCGTGTTGAGCACCTGGTTGGCACGCTCCAGGAACCACGGGATCCAGCCGATCGAGCCTTCGGACAGGGCGATCTTGGTGCCGGGGAACCGCTGCAGCAGGCCGCTGAAGATCCACGACAGCATGCAGCCCGCCGGCCGGATCGCCCCCATCGACATGTTGGCCATGAACGGCGAGTTCGACGACACCTTGTACATGGTCGACGACGAGCCGATGTGGATGGACAGGACCTGCTCGTTGTCCTGCGCGGCGGCGATCACCGGGTCCCAGTAGCGGCTGGGATCGTGGATGGTCGGAAGGCCGAGGGGCTCGAAGTTCTCGGAGAAGCAGAAGGAGTGCGATCCCTTGGCCGCCGTGCGCTCGATCTCCTGGACCGCGAGCTGCGGGTCCCAGAGGGGGATGATCGTGAGCGGGATGTACCGTCCCGGCGCCGTGGCGCACCACTCGTCGATCATCCAGTCGTTGTAGGCCTTGACGCACAGGAGCGCGAGCTCCTTGTCCGAGGCCTCGTAGAACAGCTGGCCGCAGAAGCGCGGGATCGACGGGAAGTTCAGCGACCCCAGGATCCCGGCCTCGTCCATGTCGGCGAGCCGGGCCTTGGGGTCGTAGCAGCCGGGGCGCATCTCGCTGTACGGGAAGCCCTCGACGGTGATGTCCTCGGGGCGGCGACCGGCCGTGGCACCGAGCCCCCCGGTGATCGTCTTCTTGTCCTCGTAGACCCAGTACTCCTGGCCGTCGGACTCGGTGATCATCCGCGGCGCGACGTCGTGGTACTTCTTCGGCAACCGGTCGAGCCACACGTTCGGTGGCTCGATCACGTGATCGTCGACGGACACCATCCAGTCGAGGTCGAGCTTGGTCTCACCACTCATGTCGTGCACCCCTCGTTGGCTAACTTCCAAACGTATGGTAGTTCACCTGCATCCGGCGATCACACCGAGGGGCGCAGGGATATGGTCAGCGACATGACCGCCATCCGTGGCCTTTGGCACGCCACCGCCATGGCGCGGGACTACGACGGCTTGCTCGGCCCACTGCAGCGGTTGTTCGGTGCGGTGGTGATGCACGACCACGTGTCCGAGGACCCGGCCGTCGGTCGGCGGGGAGGCATGGTGTGGTTGGGCGACAACTCGATCGAGATCGGTGCTCCCGCGGGGGATCGCTCCCCGGTCCGCCGGTTCGTCGACGAGTGGGGCGGCGGCATGCACTCCCTCGCACTGGGCGTCGACGACGCCGCCGCCACCCGGGAGCGGCTGGCCGGGCTCGGGGTCGAGCCCGTCGCCGCCGTGTCGGACGACATCTTCTTCACGCGGCCGGGCGACACCGCCGGCATCCTGCTCGAGTGGTCGGCCATGCTGACCGACGACGATCCCCGGGCCGGCGCCCGCCTGGCGCCCCTGCCGAGCCCACCGGTCGTGGACGTCGAGCAGTACGCCTTCATCAGCGCGGTCGTCGCCGATCCGCCGGCCGTGGCCTCCCGCCTGGCGCAGCTGTTCGGCACCGAAGTGGTGCGCCTCGTCCCCGACGCCCCGCCCGACCGCATCGCCGCCATCGTGTCGCTCGTCGACTGCCTGCTGGTGCTGTTCCCGATGCCGCCGGCCGACACCGCCCGCCGGCTGTGGGGCGGCGCCGTCACCCGACCCCGCCTGCACGGCCACGGCCTGCGGGTGGCCGACCTCGGCGCCGCCCGCGCCGCTCTGGCCGCCGAGGGCATCGAGGCGACCGCCGAGGTGGACGGGTTGGTGCTGCTCGACCCGTCGGCGCTGCCGATCCCCACCTTCCTGTGCGAGCAGCTGCTACCGGAGGACCCGCGGCCGTGATCGAGATCAACCTGGCCTACGACATGCGGGCGCCGGACTTCGGCGCGCCGGCCGTCGACCTCTACCGGGCGGCGCTGGAGCAGTGCGCCTGGGCCGACGAGATCGGGTTCAGCAGCGTCGTGCTCCCCGAGCACCACGCCACCTCGGACGGCTACCTGCCATCCCCCATCGTGCTCGGGTCGGCGATCGCCGGCGTCACGCGCCGGCTGCTCATCCGCATCAACCTCCTACTGCTGCCGCTCTACCACCCGATCAAGGCGGCCGAGGACCTGGCCGTGCTCGACCTCGTCAGCGGCGGCCGGCTGCGGCTGACCGTGGGGGCGGGGTACCGCCCGGAGGAGTACGAGCAGTTCGGTCTCAGCATCAAGCGGCGCCCGTCGCTGATGGAGGCCGGCATCGAGACGCTCGTGCAGGCGTGGTCCGGCGAGCCCTTCGAGTACGAGGGCCGGCCGGTGCACGTACTGCCGCGGCCCGCCCAGCAGCCCCGGCCGCAGATCACGCTCGGGGGCGCGTCGCCGGCGTCGGCCCGGCGGGCGGCGCGCATGGCCGACGACTACGACCCCATCGCCCCGCGCCTGTACGAGATCTACCTGGAGGAGCTGGCCAAGCTCGGCAAGCCCGTGCCCGACCCGGTGCCGGAGCGCGGCCAGATGGGCCCGCTGTTCCTGTTCGTGTCCGACGACCCCGAGCGTGACTGGGCCCGTATCGGATCCCATGCCCTGCACGAGTCCAACGACTACGGCCGCTGGTCGTCGGGGCTGCGCGGCGCCGTGTTCACCGAGGCGGGCGACGTCGAGGAGCTGCGCCGGCGCGGCGAGTACCTCGTGCTGACGCCCGACGAGTGCGTCGAGTTCGCCCGCGGGCGCCGGTCGCTGACGTTCAAGCCGCTGATGGGCGGCCTCGATCCCGAGCTGGGTTGGGCCGGCCTCCACCTGTTCGCGGACCAGGTGCTCCCCCGCCTGCAGAAGGAGGACTAGGCGGGGGTGCCGCGCCGCCGCCCTCCGGCTTGACCCGGGGGGCCGGCTCGCCGCGGCGGAACGTCTCCAGGAAGCGGTACAGCTCGGCCGGCGGCTTCACCGGGCGGTCGCCGTACTCGAGGTCGTCCCAGAACTCCCGCCAGCTCGGGAAGGCGTCGTGGAACGAGCCCTCCGCCCACTCGCGGCCCGGCACCCGGAGCTTCTTCTCGCCGATCGGCGGCTTGGTCATGTCCGTCTCGTACCAGTACAGCGGCGTGCGCCGCTGGAAGTACCACACGCCGTCGCGCCGCTCGTAGCGGTCGAGGTAGATCATCATCTCGAAGACCCACGCGTCGCCGTGGTCGAGGTCGTTGCGCGAATAGACGATGCCGCTGGCGAGGTCGGGCGTCTCGAAGTCGATGATGTGGCCCGCCACGCCGTGCGCCGACCCCACGCTGTTGCGCATCGTGTCGGTGTACCAGCGCTTGAGCGCCTGCCGCCCACGCCGCTTCCCGGGAACGCCGACGTCCGCGACGAACAGGTTGGCCATGGCGTCGAAGTCCCGCATGTCCAGCGACAGCGCGTACTTGGCCGGGAGCTGGCGAATCTGGTCCAGCGACTCCAGCCGGTCGATCCGCGCCAGCAGCCTCTCGGCCTCGACCGTCCGGGTATCGGCGGTCACCACAGCTGGTCGGCGTAGGTGTCGGTGCCCACCACCGTGGGGAGGAACGGCGCCGCGAACGTGACCCGCCCCCTGCCGCCGTCGTCGATCGCGCCCGCGTAGTCGCGGAACCCGGCCCACAGCTCCGTCGGCTCCCGGTCGAGGAAGGAGAGCTGGACCAGCCGCTGCGGCGTGCCGCCGCTGGCGCCGAGCGGCATAGGCGAGGCGGCATCGTCGGCCTGGCGCTGGCCCCGCACGGTCCACGACGACACGTTGGCCACCCCGCCGCCGGACAGCAGCTTGGGCGCGGCCTCGGCCTCCACCCACGCCTGCAGCTCGTCGGTGGTGGTGCCGTCGGCGGGCTCGAGGCTCAGGACCGCGAGCCCGGCGAAGTGGTGGTCCAGCGCGAGGTCGATGGGGACGCCGTCGTCGTCGGCGTACACGGTCGAGTGGTGGTCGTATGTCGCAGTGTGGGCATGCGTGCGCTCGTTGAAGCCGCGGCCGTTGTTGTACAGCCACCACACCTGCTCGCCCGCCCAGGACTGCCACTCCTCCTCCTGGCCCCGGTTCACCCAGTAGATCGACAGGTACGACCCGGCATCGGTGGGCTCGGCGAACGGGCTCGTCTCCGGGAAGCGGAGGTCCTTCAGCGCTCGCGGGGCGACCCAGCGTCGGCCGCTCAGCATCCCCGGGCCGATCATGCACCCGGCGTAGAAGTGGTCGCGCTCGTACCAGCGGTTGTACGCCACCTCGTGGCCCGGGTTCGGGTCGACCATGGTGAACAGCATCGAGCCGACCTTGATCGGGTAGTCGTCCATTGAACCCCTCCACTCCCCGTGCGCCGGAATCAACCGGTAGTTTGGTAGGGGTGCGCACGCCGCGCAACAGTGTCGGCGGGCGAAGAAACAGGGGGATCGAGATGACCGACGTCTCAACGAGCAGCCGCGGCGTCTACCGGCCCGACGTCGAGGCGACGCTGCCGTACCGGGTGTTCGACGCGGACAACCACTTCTACCCGCCCGAGGACGCCGAGGTCCGGCACCTGGAGGCGCGCTATCGGGAGCGTGTGTTCCCCGAGGGGACGACCCACCGCACGCAGGTCGACGTCGTGGGAGACGAGCACAAGGCCAAGACCCTGGGCGAGCACCCGGTGGGCGAGCACGGCGGCATCAACCCGCTCGAGCTGCCCGAGATGGCGGGTGACATCCCCGTCCCGGGCGCGATGCTCAACAAGCTCAACCCCATGAAGGACCTCGACGCCGAGGGGCGCGAGCGGCTGGTCGAGACCTTCCGCGGCATGGAACCGGCGTTCCAGGACCGCGACCTGCGGCTGAAGCTGATGGACGACCAGGGCGTCGAGGTGGCGATCCTGCACGGCGCCACCCGCATGTACGTCGGTGCGTTCAAGCGCGGCGACGTGGAGGCCGGCTACGCCGCCGCCCGCGCCTGGAACCGCTGGATCCAGGACGACTGGGGGTTCGCGCACGAGAACCGGCTGTTCACCCCGGCGTACGTTCCCCTCGTCGACGTGGACGCCGCGGTGGCCGAGCTGGAGCGGGTGATGACCGAGGGGGCCAAGCTCATCGGTCTCGAGGCCGGCCCGTCGTTCGGCCGCTCACCGGCGGACCCGTACTTCGACCCATTCTGGTCGCGGGTCAACGAGGTCGGGCTGCCGGTGGTGATCCACCTCGGAACCAGCTACGGCGAGCGGGGCGTGGAGTGGGGCGAGGACCCGAAGACGCCGTACAAGGACTTCAATGCCTTCCAGTGGCTGGTCTACTGGAGCGACTTCCCGATCATGGAGACCGTGGCCGCCCTGGTGTTCCACAACTTCCTGATCCGGTTCCCCAACATCAACGTGCTGATCGCCGAGCACGGCACGCCCTGGGTGCCGTACTTCGTCCGCAAGCTCGACCACGCCCACCTGTTGGGGCGTCAGGTCCGCTGGGGTGACCGCCTCCCGGTGCGCCCCAGCGAGCTGTTCAAGACCCGCTTCGTGGTGGCGCCCTTCCCGGAGGAGAACGTGCAGCGCGCCATCGAGGTGATCGGCGTCGAGCCGCTGGTCTTCGGCTCTGACTTCCCCCACTCCGAGGGCCTGCCCGATCCCGTGCAGTACGCGACGCGGCTGGAGGGCCTCCCGGAGCCCGACGTCCGGGCCATCATGCGCGGCAACCTCGAACGGTTCCTGGCTGGCGTGCGGGGGTAGACCCCGCCACCCCCCACGTTTTCGGGCCTGAGATGGTCGCTATAGCGACCTTCGGCCATTTCAGTGCCCAGAACGCGTCAGGCCGGCTCGGTGGCAGCCACCGGCTCCGTGCCCAGCGACACCGGGTGGATCGGCGTCTCCATCTCGTGGAGGGCGGGGAGGACCTCCTTGGCGAACAGCCGCAGGCTGCGCTCGGCCTTCTCCACCGGCATGTCGGCGTAGAACACGTGGATCACCGCGTAGCCGAGGCTGACCGCCTCCTGGATCGTCCTGATCTTCTCGATGATCTTGTCGGGGGTGCCGATCGGCTGCGTGTGCCGCTGCTCCCACAAGTGCGCCGTGCCGAAATCAGCGCCGTCGCTCGTGCGCGCCGCGTACTCCTCGTAGCCCCGCACGCCCTCGAACCCAGACGTGTTCCACTTGAAGTAGTGGTTGTTGGCGTCGGTCTGCTGGTGCTCGTAGTAGCGGTAGCCCTCCTCGGCGTCGGCCTCCGTCTCGGCGCAGTACATCCACAGCAGCGCCGTCGGCTGGTCGGGTTCGAGGCCCTTCGCGGCCCGGATCTGGTTGAACTGCGCCACCTGCTGGCTCATGGCGCTGAGCGGCTCCCCGGCCACGAACAGCTGCCCGAGCCCCGCCTCGGCGGCGAGCTCCGCCGACCCCCGGGTGGTGAACGCGGCGCGCAGTCCCTCGAGCAACCGGCCCTTGTGGCGCGCCTGCGGGCGGATCGTCGTCGGCGGGATCTTGAACACGTCGCCCTCGTAGGAGAACCGCTCGCTGCCGTCGGCCAACCGCAGGACGTCGACGACCTCGTAGAAGTACTCCCGCGACTTCTCCCGCGGCACGCCCAGCGAGGCGTACTCGTGCTCGGAGACGCCCCGGCCCAGCCCCAGCATCAGCCGGCGGCCCTTCAGCAACACGTCGAGCATCGAGACCTCGTGCGCCAGCCGCACCGGGTTCCACCACGGCGCCACCACCACCGCCGTGCCGACGTCGACGCGCTCGGTGCGACCCGCCCAATAGGCCAGCCATTGCAGCGGGTTGGGCTGCATCGAATAGGCCGAGCCGTAGTGCTCGGTGGTCCAGATCGAGTCGAAGCCCAGCGGCTCGACGAGCTCGCCCATGTGGAGCGTGTTGTCCATCATCACCGGGTCGGGCACGGCGGGCGGGCGGGAGTAGTCACCGGCCATGAGACGGTCCCAGTCGCCGTGGTTGTAGCTCGTCACCATGACACCGACCTGCACGGGGTTACCTCCAAGGGAAGACCTGCACCGCCCAACCACCAAACGATAGGTTGAACGTCGATGCGGGCGAAAGCCGGGCGTTAGGATCCGCCAATGGAAGCTCACCACGCCACCGTGTTCGAGGCGATCGCCGATGCGATCCCCGAGGCGCCGGCCCTCGCCCAGGGCGACCGGGTCCGCACGTGGAGCGAGATGGACACCCGCGCCGCCCGGCTGGCGGCCGCCCTGACCGACGCGGGCCTCACCACGCAGTCGACCGTGGCCATCGACCTCTACAACTGCAACGAGTGGATGGAGTCGTACTTCGCGGTCCTCAAGGCCCGCCTGGTCCCCGTCAGCATCAACTACCGCTACCTCGACGACGAGCTGGCCTACCTGTTCGACAACTGCGACGCCGAGGCGCTGATCTTCCACGCCAGCCTCGGCGAGCGGGTCATCCGGGTCGCCCAGCGCCTGCCCCGCATCAAGGTGCTCATCCAGGTCGACGACGTCGGCGGCGCCGACGTGCCGCCGGGCGTCCTCGACTACGAGCAGATCGCCACCACCCACGAGCCGGCGCCCCGCATCGCCCGCTCACCAGACGACATCGTCATGTGGTACTCGGGCGGCACCACCGGCCTACCCAAGGGCGTCGTCATCCCGATCGGGCGGTCGGTCGAGTTCAGCACGTCCCGCGAGGGCCGGCTGCGCACGCTCGGCCTCTACGGGTCCGACCCCGAGTCCATCCCCGAGGACCTGGTCGAGGGTGCCCGCCGGCTGTGGCGGGAGGGCGGTCGCCCGGTGGCCATCCCGGCGGCACCGCTCATGCACAGCACGGCGATGTCCTACGCAGGCGCCGCGATCTTCCATTGCGGCGGCATGGTCGTCACCCTCGAGAACCACAGCTTCGACCCCCACCAACTCTTCGAGGCCGTCGAGCGCCACCGGGTCACCACGATCACCATCGTCGGCGACGCCTTCGCCAAGCCGATGACCCGGGCGCTGGAGGAACGGGCCGAGGCGGGCCGGCCCTACGACGGCTCCAGCATCCGCACCATCTACTCGGCCGGCGTGGTGTGGAGCGCCGGCGTGAAGGACCGGCTGTTCCGGTACCTGCCCGGCGTGCTGCTGGTCGACAACTGCGGGTCGAGCGAGGGGGCGTGGTACGGCACGTCGGTGTTGCGCAAGGGCGATCCGACGAGCAGCGCCTCGTTCACCCCGGCGCCCGGCGTGCTCCTCCTCGACGAGCACGGCAACCCGATGCCGCCCGGCACCGGCAAGCCCGGGCTGCTCGCCAGCACCACCACCATGGCCGGGTACCACAAGGACCCCGAGAAGACGGCGCAGACGTTCCGCTTCATCGGCGACGTCTGGTACACGGTCCCCGGCGACTACGGGATCTTCAATGACGACGGCACCGTCACGCTGCTGGGACGGGGCACCTCGGTGATCAACACCGGGGGCGAGAAGGTCTACCCGGAGGAGGTCGACGACGTCATCAAGACCATCGAGGACGTCGACGACTGCCTCGTCGTGGGCACGCCCGACGAGCGCTTCGGCCAGGCGGTGACCGCCGTCGTCCAGACCCGGGCCGGCGCGACCACAGGCGAGCAGGAGGTGATCGACTGGGTGCGGGCCCG
>DASQUK010000067.1:0-10379 GCA_035641315.1 Acidimicrobiales bacterium
CGTGGCCCGCCTTGCCGAGCTTGCACACGAGCTCGGCGCCCAGCAACGACTCCACGTCGAAGGCGCAGATATCACCTTGGAAGCCGCGATCTTCGGCGCGGGGAACGAGGTGTGCCTCCACGATGGCTTCATCGCTCAACGCCCGCAGTCGCAACAGGCATGGGACGACATGATGCTGACGCCTGAACTGGACCGTCCTGCCGCGCTCATCAAGCTCCTCCAGGACAAGCGGATCTCGAAGGGGGATCTCGCCCAACACGTCGCAGGCATCATCGAATCGGACGCGCCGTTCGCCGTTCCGCCATATCTCCAAGCAGCCATCAACGCGGCAACGGCATGACACCGGAGGAAGCCGCTCAGCGTCAACAGGACGTCATCGACGCGCCGGCGAACCTGTACGTCCGCGCCTGCCCCGGGGCCGGCAAGACCAGGACGGCCGTCGGCCGGTTCATCAGCATTGCGGAAGAGAACGCTCCACGGGCCGTCGCCGTCATCTCATTCACGAACCGCGCCGCCGACGAGGTAAGTCGACGATGCGCCGACATCGGCCAGCCACGGCTGCCGCTGTACCCGAACTTCGTCGGGACCTTCGACCGGTTCATCGCGACGTACATCGTCCGCCCGTTCGGCCAGCTCGGCGGCCCCATCCGGATCATCGACTCCTGGGACGCCCTCGATGTCCAGATCGGCGCCTACGGCGTGCAAGGCACCGTCAGCCTGGACCACTTCGAGGTCTCGCCCGACGGCGTACTTCGCTTCGACCGTCGTCCCCGCGACCCCGCTGCGGACGGCGAGGCCCTCGCGCGTCTCGAGAAGAACGCGCTACAGCGATACAAGGAGCTCCGGGACCAGGGGTACCTCACCTGCGATGACGCACGTACCTACGCCGCTCAACTACTCACCGACCACCCTGAGATCCAAGACCTCCTGCGCGAGCGGTTTGCCGAGATCATCGTGGACGAAGCACAGGACTGCAGCGTCGAAGAGCTGGAACTCCTCTCGCGCTTGCGTGACGCTGGCATTCCGCTCGTCGTCGTGTGCGATCCACACCAATCGATCTACGAATGGCGTGACGCAGATCCTCAGGCGTTCCAAGCGTTCGTCCAAGACATGCCAACGATCGAACTCGACGGAAACTGGCGCAGCGCGCCGAACGTCTGCGCGCTGGCTGCGACGCTTCGCGGGGGTCCCGCAGACCAGCCGGTAGGGCCATTCGCAGGCGAGGACCAGTCAGTCGTCGTGATGCGGTACACCGGATGGCCCTCGTCAGCTCTTGGCGAACGGTTCGCGACTCTCGTCGCTGACGCAGACGTCGGTCCTTCCGAAGCCGTGGTGCTTGGCCACCGGGCGAACAGCGCCGCAAACGCAGTCGGAGCCGGGGTACCTGACGCGCAGAACAACGTCATGCGCCTCGGGACCGCCTGTCTCCGACTCGCCGACGACTGCATCGACCCTCGAAAGCGGCAGCGAGAGTTCAACCGCATTCAGAGGCTGCTGCTCAAGGCAGTCAAGATCGACGCAGTCGGTCACTCCACCGAACGCGCTGCCGAACTTGCGGGCGTGAGCATCGACTGGTTGCGGCGGTCCGCTATCCAAATCGCGATGGCGGTCGGCGGTCACGACCTCGACCTCCCCGTCGCGGACTGGGTCGTTGCTGCCAGGGCGAGCGTCGGCGCAATCGCCGCGACCGAAGGGCGAGCGTGCGCGGCACCCGGAACACTGTTCCCGACGCCGCAGAACTCCGCGGGCAAGACGATGCGCGAGCTACTGAAGGCACAAGCCGGCGCGGTGGGGCTTCGCCACTCGAGCGTGCACAAGGCCAAGGGGACGGAGGACCGAGCGGTTCTGCTTGTCCTGCCGCGGGACCGCGCCCCGTCGACTCACACAGCCGATGTCATCGCCGCCTGGGAGGCAGGCGCGGCATCCGAAGCAAAGCGTGTGCTCTACGTCGGTGTCACGCGCGCCGAGCAGCTGTGTGCAATCGCGGTACCCGAAGCGCTCGCCGATCGCGTGATCAAGATCCTCGGCGATAACGCCGTGCCCTTCAACGTCGAGACGATCTAAAGCGAAGGTACGATGGCGTTGGCGTCAAGAGGGCCTATCGCTTTGCCCCACCCAGACCCGGCGTTTGGGGCGACCCGCAGCCTCCGGTGTCACCGCGCGTTCTGGGACGCGGTTCGGCTCGTGGTGGCGAGGCGCGTAACGCCGATTTCGTACGCGTCTCGGGAGCATGGACCCATACAAACGCAGTGGGACAGTCCCCGTCGTGACGTCGTTGTTGCTCTGGAACCGGGCGCCACACTGGTGGCATGGCGATCACAGCAGTAGGCGGTCGGTTCAACCAACCCCCTGGGGTGCCCGGCTGTTGGTGCTGCGGCGATCCGACAGTCACCGCGAGCCTGGTCCGCCTGAGCGCACATCCCGAGGTCGGAGTCTGTTTCCGGTGTGTTGGGGTGCTGGTCGGCCGCAAACGCGAGATCCAGCGCCGGACCCGCGCCGCTCCGGTGGACTGGCCGCTGTGGCGCCGAGTGCTGTTCCGTCTCGGCTACAACCGCTGCCGATGGAGATCACCTGCGCCGAGTACGGCCGCTTGGTGGACCACGGCGTGATCGTCGAGCGCTGTGAACGGCATCTGCGCTGCTGCTGCGGGGCATTGCCCCTGCGCGAGCCGCAGGAGCCGCCGGCATGAGGTGTTCGTGCTGCGGCGCTGAGCGTGCGTTGGTCGCGCTTCGATTCCGTGATGACGTTCAGGTATGCCAGGAGTGTGTCGAGTGGCTGGCCGGCCAACTGGGCGTCCAGTCCACACCGACGTTGCCGGTCACCGAACTGGCGGAGGCGAAGGCGTTCTACGAGCGCGCAGGCTTCAGCGTCCGCTTCTACATCGACCCCGACGGCCGACCCGGTGGCTTCGCCTTCGTGGACTTCGACGGGCAGAGCGTGTTCGACCTCGGTGTCGAGGACATCGACCCCGCTCGCAACCGCGCCGGCTGCTACCTAGTCGTTCGTGACGTCGACGACTGGCACACCCGCATGGCCGCGGCTGGGCTCCCCGTCACACCGGTCGCGGATCAGCCGTGGGGGATGCGCGAGTACGCATTGACCGACCCATCAGGCAACCGCGTTCGCATCGGACAGCCCTCGGCTGACTGCGACGATCAGCGACGGGCGGCACGCTCGGCGCGAGCGTCAACGTCAGCAACCGGACCGGCGATCTCCTTGGTCGCCACGACAGAGGTCGCCGATCTCCGAGGGCGGCAGGAGCCTCCGGTCGCCTTCTCGGCGCTGAGCTGCCCACGCTGGAGGCCACGGCGAGGCCGGCAATCGGATACCAACGCCTGGTTCTCATTTGCCTGAGAAATCCGGCGGCTCAGCGAGACACTTCAGGCCGCGGCGTTGCTGGTGGCGACGCCATCCCCAGACCGCCAAGCCGGCGCCGATCACGATCACGAGCGTGCTGCGCAGCACGACGCCGGCGGCGCCGATGGCGACACCGGTGCCCAACACGACGGGCAGCCCGCAGCACACGGCCAGCCCGACGGCCGCCAGCCCGGCCAGGGCACCGCTCGGTTCACGATCTCCAGCCATCCAGTTCGCACTACGCGGCGCAGCAGGACAGCCGAGCCACGTCGCGGGTGAAGGTCTGGGCGGCGAGCTTGAGACCCTCCGCCATGGTCAGGTACGGGTGGAACGCGTCGGCGACCTGGGCGACGGTCAGCCCCGCCATCAAGGCGTAGACCCCGGCCTGGATCACCTCGCCGGCACCGTCGGCGAGCACATGGACGCCCAGCAGCCGGTCGGTGGCGCCATCGGCGACCAGTTTGATGAGCCCACGGGTGTCACGGTTCACGATGGCCCGGGGCACATGGGCCAGCGGCAGCACCGACGTGACCACGTCGTGGCCGGCGGCGGCTGCTTCGGCGTCGGTGAGCCCGACGGCGGCGACCTGGGGGGTGGTGAAGGTGACGCGGGGCAGCGTGGTGTAGTCGAGGCGCCGCCCGGCGCCGCCGATGGCGTTGTCGGCGACCAGGGCGCCCTGGGCGGCGGCCACGTACACGAACTGAGGTGAGGCGGTCACGTCCCCGGCGGCCCACACCCGGGCATGCGTGGTGCGCAGGTGCTGGTCGACGATCACGAAGCCGCGCCGGTCGACCTCCACGCCGGCAGCGTCGAGGTTCAACGCCAGGGTGTTCGGCGCCCGGCCGGTGGCCACCAAAACCCGGTCGAAGCTCGCTTTGCCCATGTCGCCCTTCACGGCGACGATGCCGTCCGCCGCCTGCTGCACCCCTGTGATGTGGGCGCCGGTGAGCACCCGGGCGCCCTCCCCGGCGAGCACGTCGGTGAGCGCGTACGAGATCTCGGGTTCTTCGAACGGTGCGATGCGGTCGGCGATGTCGACGAAGGTGACCTCCGAGCCCAGGTGGAGGAACGCCTGGCCGAGCTCCAACCCGATGGCGTTGGCGCCGATCACCGCCAGCCGCTGTGGGAGCTGGGTCAGTTCGAGCGCCGTGGTGGAGGTCAGGTAGTCGATGCCGGTGAGTCCGTCGATGGGCGGCAGCGCCGGTGCGGCCCCGGTGGCGATCAGGTAGTGCGAGGCCCGCAGTGGCTCGCCGTCGACGGTGATCGACTCGGCGTCAACGAATCGGGCGCGGCCGCGGCGCAGTTCGAAGCCGTAGGTGTCGATGAGGTCCAGGTACTTGGCCTGGCGCAGCGAGGCGACCAGCTCGTCCTTCTGGGCCACCAGCGAAGCGAGGTCGGGTGCCGGGTCGTGGAGACGGGGGATCCCCGCATAGCCGTGGGTGCGGGCGTGGCGGTAGCGGTCGGCCGCGGCGATGAGCGCTTTGGACGGCACACACCCGACGTTCACACACGTCCCCCCGGGCGTGTCCCGCTCGATCATCACCACTCGGGCCCCCGCCTCGGTGGCCCGGATGGCGGCCGCGAAGGCGGCGGATCCGGATCCGATGATGGCCAGGTCCCACTCGACGTCACCGCCGGTGCCGGCCGGTGCGCCCATGCGGCGCAGGGTGCGGAGCTGGTAGCCGGCGTCGGCGACAGCGCCGTGCACCGCGTCCTGGTCGAGGTCGTCGGCGGTGAAGGAGACGGTGCCGTCCCGCCACGAGACGGCGACATTGGCCCCGCCCGCCTGCTGCACGGCGACCGTGACGTGCCCTGCACAGAGGTCGCAGGTCATCCCCGACACGTCGGCGATCCAGCGGGAGGAGATGTTGCTCATCGCCGGGCGGGGTCGCCGACGAGGGCGGGAAACACGGCGGCGTTCTGGCCGACGGCGACCTCGAAGGCGTCGGCGAGCGATAGCCAGAACGTGCCGGGGTTGGTTGCCGTCCAGCGGCGGGCGGCGTCGGGGGAGGCGAAGAACAGCACGTAGTGGCAGAACGTCTTGCGCACGTCGTCGTCGAACGGGGCGTCGGGTTGCAGCAGCGAGATCGCCGCCTCGGCGGGCTCCACGTCGCGCACGCCGTCGGGTGACACCGTGAACGTCAGGGGCTGGCCGGTGGTCGAGCAGTGTGCGCTGATGTGGGCGGTGGCGCCGAGCAGGTGGGCGATGAACAACGTGTCATAGGAGCACCAGGTCCACGCCGCGCCGATCCCGTCGATGTCGATGCGGTGGCCGGTGACCGGTTTACAGGTCAGGCCCCAGAACCCGACGACGGCGCCGGCATCGTTGCGGAACACTGCCGGCCACGCGTCCAGCCGCTGTGTGACGTCGGCGACGGCCCATCCGGCGCCGGCCGCGATCGCCTCGGGCGCGGCGGGCCGCCCGGCGGCGAGGAGCCGATAGACGACCTGGGCGAGGTGCTGCTCGTCGGTGGTGAAGGTGGGGTAGCCGTCGATCATGGCGGTGGTGATCTGGTCGATGGTGGGGGCCATGGGCTCACCGTAAACCCTCCAGTGGACTGGAGAGTCAAGGGCCTAGGCTGGGGCGGTGCGCATCGGCGAGCTGTCGGCCCGAGCGGACGTTCCCATCAAGACCATCCGCTATTACGAGGACATCGGGGTGCTGCCGGCACCGGCCCGCACGCCCTCGGGCTACCGCGACTACACCGACGGGGTGACCGACCGGCTGGCGTTCGTCCGCGCCGCCCAGTCAGTAGGTCTCACCCTCGGCGAGATCCGCGAGATCGTGGCCCTGCGAGACCGGGGCGAGACACCGTGCGAGCACGTGACCAACCTGCTGGACCGACGGGCCGGCGAGATCGAGCAACGCATCGCCGACCTCCAGCGTCTGCAAGGCGAACTGCGCCGCCTGGCGCGCCGGGCCCGGTCACTCGACCCGGCCGACTGCGAACCCGACCTGGTCTGCCATCTCATCCACCCGGCGGGCCGATCAGCCCGGAAGCGGTGAGCCGCAGCGGTGCTGGCTCACCGGAGCGTGTGGGCGATGTCGCCCCACTCGGCGCGGGCCATGGCCGGCACCTCGCCGAGGTGGAGCATCCGTCCGGACGGGTCGCCGACGTCTTGACGCCAGGTGGTGAGGTGGTCGTGGTTGCAGAACAGGTTGGCGTGGGCGCAGAAGTCGGCGATCATGTTGCGGCACTCGCCGGCGGGCAGCCACAGCACGGGATCAGCGTTTGCGGGAAGGTTGCCGTCGTGGATGTCGACGATCAGCGACGAGTGGCAGGTGGGGCAGGCGGTGGTGGCCTGGGTGGTGGCGCTGAGGGCGACGGGGATGGCGACGGCGTCGAACGCGCACCAGGTGTGCACGGTCCGGGCGGCGAGGGTGACGGCGTGAGGAGTGGGCCGGCACGTGAGACCGTGGGCCCCGATGAGGTGGTCGCCGTCCCGTTGGAGCGCTCCTCGTGCTTCGAGCCACGCGATCGCCTGGGCGACGCCGACGGCCTCGCGGCTGGCGGCCTCGGCGAGATCGGCCAGCGACGGTGCCTCGCCGGTGAGGATGGCGGCGAAGGCGTGTCGGCGGAACACGTCGATGGCGTGCTGCAGGTTCGCGGGCGGACACGCCGTGTTGGTGGTGTCGGTCACGGGCGAGCCTCCGTTGCTCAGTAGCGGGTGAGGGTGCCGTCGCGGCGCACGACCTGCGCGGCCCGGTGGAAGGCATAGACGCCGGCAGCAAACCAACCGACCGCGAGCGCCGCCATCCACACCAGGCCGCCGTCACCGGTGAGGGTGAGCCCGTCGCCATCGAGCAGGACCGACCGGGTGGCCTCGATGGGGTGGGTGACGGGCAGGAAGCGGCCGACCGCGGCCATCCAGCCAGGCATGTCGTCAAGGGCGACCATCATGCCGCTGGCGAAGAACACGATGATGAGCAGCGTGTCGTTGAGCACCTCGATCCGCTTCCACAGCAACGTGAGCCCCCCGATGGCGAGCGAGTAGCCGACGGCGCCCACGATCAGGAACCCGATGGGCACCACCACCGCGGGCTGCCAGTCGAGGTCGACCCCGATGGTGAGCGCCACGACGGCATACAGGGTGCCGACGACGACGACGGTTTCGAGGATGGAGGCGACAACCCTGCCCACGGCGGCCAGGAGCCACCAGGGCAGGGGGCTGAGGTAGACCTGTTCGAGGGTGCCGGCTTGGATCTCGCCGAGTTGGCGCCAGAAGAACTTCTGGGCCTGCAGGTAGAAAAACATCCCCAGCACCCAGCCCACCAACAGCCACGCAGTGCGCCGCTCGTCGAAGACCCATGCGAAGCGGCCGGCCACGATGGCGTCGCCCTGGCCGGCCAGCGCCGCGAACAGCAGGAACAGGGGCACGAACATGGTCAGCTCGAGCACGATCTGTTTGCGTTCGGCCCACCCGAACCGCAAGCCCTTGTCGACCTCGTTGCCGACCGCGACGACGGTTTCGTGCAGCATCATGCGGGGCCCAACCTCCCGTCTCGCACAGCGCGGCGAATCTGCCAGCAGTAGGCGCCCCATCCGGCGGCCAGCAGTACCGCGGTGTGCAGCACCAGCCACCCGAGGGCGCCGGACGCCCAGACGTCGCCCAACCCGTCGCCATCGACGACGATGCTGCGGGTGGCATCAATGCCGATCGTGGTCGGCGCCAGCCTGGCGACCAGTTCCAGCCCCCGGGGGAACAGCTCGGGCGGGGCGATGGTGCCGTTGACCGCCATCACCGCCATCTGGATGATGTGCACCAGGGCGCCGATGCCCGGGTAGGTGAAGCTGGCCGCGGCGATCATCAGCGCGAACCCGGCGGCACCGGCCACGGTCAAGGCCAACGGCACGAGCACAGCAGGACGGAACGGATAGTCGACGCCCACGGCCACCAGCACGGCGGCGGTCACCACGACCGCGACACCGAGCGCCTCGATCAGAGCGGCGGCCAGCCGCCCCACCGCCAGCTGCCAGGTAGGCAGCGGCGACAGGTGGATCTGCTCGAGGGTTCCGGCGTTGCGCTCCTCCAGGATCCCGGCCACCAGGCGCATCGTGGTCAGGTACACGACAACGTAGGCGAACAGCGCCGGCGCGGTGTCAGACACCAGGCCGTCGACGATCCGACCGCCGCCCACGAAGTACTGGAAGACCAGGTACATGAAGAACATGCTCAGCAGCGACGGGATCAGCGTGGCCCGGTACGCCCACAGCAGCCGGAGTCCTTTGCTCGCCTCGTTGCCGATCATCCGCGCCCGGGCGCCGCCCGCTGTCAGGGTCGTGGGCACGGTGGTCGTCGTCACCGGTCGGCCCCCACGAGACGCACGAAAACCTCCTCCAGGTCGGGTTGCACCGGCGTCACCGACACCAGCGGCACCCGGCTGGCAGCCAGCAGACCCAGCACCTCGTACAGGGCCCCGTTGTCCGTGGCGGCGCCGACGGCCAGCGTGGTGCTCCCGGCCGCGGGGTCGCCGTCGACGATCTCGAACAGCATGCTCGGCGGCACGTCGTCGGGCTCGGCGGCGACCTGCACGTGGTAGCGGTCCTCGCGGAACTGGGCCAACAGGTCGCCGACCGGGCGGTCAGCGATGATCCGACCCTGGTTGATCACCGCCACCCGATCCGACAACTCCTGGGCGACGGCCAGCTGGTGGGTAGTCAGCACGACCGCCTTGCGCTGCTCTGCGGCCAGGCGGCGCACCCAGTCCTTCACCGTGCGGGCCGCGCTCACGTCCAGGCCAATCGTCGGCTCGTCCAACAAGAGCACCGCCGGGTCGCTGACCAGGGCAGCGGCGATGGCCACCTTCTGCTGCATGCCTCGCGAGAAGCCGCCAACTGCCTCCCGGCGCCGTGCCCACAATCCCAGCTCGCGCAGCAACCATTCGGCCCGGGGTGCGATCTCGCGGCTGCGCAGGCCACGCAGGCGCCCGAAGTAGATCAGGTTCTGCCACGCCGACAGCGCCCAGTAGACGTTGCGGCCACCCTCCAGCACCGCCCCCAGGTGGCGGACCGCCTCGCCCCGCCGGCGAACCAGGTCATGGCCGAGCACGCTGACCGTCCCCCTCGTGGGGGTGACCAATCCGGCCGCCATCTTGATGATGGTGGTCTTGCCGGCGCCGTTGGGACCCAGCAGCGCCACCACCTCCCCGCCGTGTACCACTAGATCCACATCCTCGACGGCTCGCACCGCGCGGTTGGCGCTGCCGAACACCTTGGTCAACCGACGGGCCACCAGCAACGGCGTCCGCTCGGCCGCGGACGCGCGCTCACCGGCCGTCGGCTCGATCGTATTTACAACGTTCATAAACACTAGTAGTAGGCACCGATCGTGTAGCGTGTCAAGGGTGGCACCGAAGAGAGCGACGATGACCAGACCAATCGCCGCGGTCGACCGGGAGACACTGAACCGGCGTCGCGTGCTCGAGGCGGCCCTCGCCTATGTCGACAAGCACGGCCTCGACGCGCTCACCATGCGCAAGCTCGGCGCCACGCTCGGTGTAGAGGGCACCGCCCTCTACAACCACGTCCAAGGCAAAGACGGGCTCCTCGACGGCGTGGTCGAGCTGCTGTGGGAAGAGGTCCGCGCCAGCGCCGACACCACCAGCAGCTGGCAGGACGTGCTGCGATCGTGCGCCCGGGCCACCCGGGCGGTCGTGCATCGCCACCCTCGCATCGCCCCGTTGCTGTGCAGCCGCTCGGTCATCCCCCTCGAAGCCCTCCAGCTGTTCGCCGCCTGCCTGGCACCGATGGAAGCGGCCGGCTTCGATCGCGAACACGCCGGCCGGGCCCTGTGCGCGGTGACCGGCCACGCCTTCGGCTACGCCGTCATGGAACTCTGTGCCCGCGGGGCCGGCACGCGCGACGACACACCGGAGTCCGAGGCCCAACGGATCCGGCGGGTGGCCCAGATGCTGCCCCGCGACGTCCCCGACGAGCTGTTCGAGGTGGGGCTGGCCATCTGCTGTTGTGACACCGACGCCCAGTTCGAAACCGGCGTCGACCTCATCATCGCCGGGCTAC
>DASQUK010000068.1:0-2126 GCA_035641315.1 Acidimicrobiales bacterium
CGCCAGCACTCGGCGAACCCGCCGCCGTGCGTGTCGACGCCGCCAGCGCGACGCACCGGGATCAGCCGGGCAGCGTGACCCGGCCAGCGCGGGGTCGGCCGTCGGCCAGCTCGAACCGCGGCTACACGGTCAGATCATCGATAGGGGCACGCGCAACTTGAACCGCTGCAATCGCCAGTCGCCGGACGACACGTCGAACGCGCAGCCTTCGGCGAGCCAGTTGAGGAGCCGACCGCCGCCAAGCGCCTGGGGTTTACAACGATGAAACTACAGGCGCGGCCCGATCATTTGACCTCGCGGGTTTGCGCGCGGTGAGGCCTCCGGTACCACTCCTGTACCACTGGCACCGGTAAACAGGCTTGTATCACTACCGGTAGCCGCTTGTGCTGAGCGGGTGGCCACGTAGGGTGGTCTCGGGAGAGGGCCTCGGCAGTGACGGATTTCGGCTGGGCTTCAGGCTCGTGAAAGAGATCGTCGCTGAGGTCCTGTTCCCGAGTGGACTCGGTTGAGGGAATTGATGGGGCCGGGTCGGGCAGCTGGTGCTGGCCGACGGGTCCGCTGCATCGGATGACCCACAAGCGCGGGTGACCCTTCATGGCTGCCGGCGTGTTCGGTCGGGTGGCGTCGGGAGCTTCGTGTCGTCGAGCGTGAGCGCGGTCGAGGGCCCTCCCGGTTCACAACCCGTGTCGCCCGACGGTGCTCTTGGAGGAGCCGGCGGGCGCGTCCGAGAGAAAGAGAGGGCCCTCGCGTGACCATCATCGAGGGTAGTTCCGTCGCGGTCGGGATCGACGCGGCGGTGGTAGCGAACCATCACATCGTCGTGCGACGACCCGAGGTCGGCGGTCCCGGGTCGGTGGTCGACGACTTCGTCGTCCCGCCGACGTTGGCGGGGATGGAGCGCTTGACCAAGCGGCTGGCGTCGTGGCCGGGCGCGGTGGCGGTGGCCGAGCCCACGTCGATGACGTGGTTGCCGTTGTCGATCGCGTTGGGCAACGCCGGGGTCGAGATGGCCCTGGTCGGCAACCGCCACTCCGCCCGGCTGCGTTCCGCGCTGGCGGGCAAGAACAAGTCCGACCCGATCGACGCGGCGGTGCTGTCGCGCGCGGGCGAGTTCTTCGAGCTCGACCCGGCCCGGGTCCCCGCCGCGGCCGAGCTGGCTCTGCGACGGGCGGCGCAGCGACGAGGCAAGACCCTCGTCGATGCCAACCGTTGCCTGCGCCGAGTCCTGTCCCAGGCGCGGTGGGCGTTCCCCGACGTGTGGAACGCGTTCGCCGGGTCCCGGCCCACCGCGCTGGCGGTGCTGGCGCGTTGGCCGCATCTCGAGACGCTCGCGCGGGCCAGGGTGTCATCGATCACCGAGGTGGTCGCCGCCCACACCCGCGGCGTCGCCAACGTGGAACACCGCGCCCAACAGATCCGCTCGAGTGCGCGAGCGTGGGCCGAGTTCTGGGACGGGCACCTCGACCTCGACGCCTTGGGCTGGGAGACCGGCGAGCTACTCGCCGATCTCGGCGCCGCGGAGGCTCGGGTCGATCGAGCCACCGAGCGGACCTGCCACTACTGGGAGCGGATCTGGGGTGATGACCCGCTGTTGCTGTCCGTGCCGGGGATGGGCCCCATCGTGGCCCCGACCGTGCGGGCGTTCCTCGCTGACGGCTCGCACCTCGATGACGCCAAGGCCGCCCAGTCCTTCGTCGGGTTGAACCCGTCGAACTGGTCCAGCGGCCAGATGGAGTCGCCGTCGAGAGCGATCACCAAGGAAGGGCCGCCCGTGCTGCGCCTCGCGTTCTACCAGGCCGCCAACGTGGCCCGGGTGCATGATCCGCAGCTGGCCGACTTCTACCGGCGGCTCATGGTCGAACGCGGCCACTGCCACACCAAGGCCAACTGCGCGGTCGCCCGCAAGCTCGTCGCCCGCACCTGGGCGACGCTCACCAGCGGCACGCCCTACGAGCTTCGCGACCTCGACGGCACGCCGGTCACCCGCCGGCAGGCCACCGCCCTCGCCGCTGCGCTCGCTGTACCCGGTGACGTCCGCCGCCGAAGCCGCGCTCACTCGGCAGCGACCCACCGGGCCCGGCTCACCCGCTAGCCCAGCCCGCCGACGACACAGAACCGAGCAGAGG
>DASQUK010000069.1:0-9684 GCA_035641315.1 Acidimicrobiales bacterium
CACCGGGACGGAGCACGCGGGCAATCTCGTCCAGCGCTCGCCGGGTGTCGAACCAATGAAACGCCTGACCCGCCGTCACGACCTCCACCGAGACATCGGGCAGCGGGATGTCCTCTGCGGTCCCGTCGAGCACGCGCACGCCGGGCACCGCCGCCTCGAGCCGGGCCCGCATGCCGGCCGACGGCTCGACCGCGACCACGTCGGCGCCGAGGGCCACGAGCTGCCGGGTCAGCTTGCCGGTGCCGGCGCCGAGGTCGACCACCGGCGTGCCGGCCCGCAGCCCGCTCCGGGCGGCCAGCTCGGCCAGCGCCGCTTCCGGGTAGAGCGGGCGGGCGCGCTCGTAGGCGTCGGCGACGTCGCCGAAGCGGGCGGCGTTGGGGGCGACGCGGGGGTCGTTCACTCAACCCTCCGGCAGCGGTAGACGCGGGTGACGTACGGGAACGCGAACGTCGTGCGGCCCGCCAGATCGGGGTGGGTGCGCGCCAGGTGGCGGATGCGATCGAGCACCCGCGTCCGCGCGTCGTCGGGCAGCACGCCGACCACGCTGACGGACTCGGCACGGGCCACCAGCAGGTCTTCGTCGCAGGGTTGCTCCCAGGCGTGGGTCCAGGACTCGGCTGGCGTGAACCGTCCGGTGCCGGCGTCGGCCACGACCGCGGCGTAATCGACGTCGTAGTACCAGTCGTAGGGCCGCTGCAGGTCCGGGCCGTCGAGCAAGAGGTCGCCGAACGCCCGCACCCAGTCGTGGTCGCGATCGCGCTCGTTCCAGATCAGGAACAGGTGGCCGCCGGGCCGCAGCACCCGGCCCATCTCGGCCAGCGCCACCGGCGCATCGAACCAGTGGAACGCCTGCGCCACCGTGATCGCATCGACCGACGCGTCGGGCAGCGGCATGTCCTCCGCGGTTCCGTCGAGCACCTCGACGCCGGGGAGGGCCTGCCCCAGGCGGGCCCGCATGCCGGCCACGGGCTCGACCGCGACCACGTCGGCGCCGGTGGTGACCAGGAGGCGGGTGAGCTTCCCGGTGCCGGCGGCGAGGTCGAGCACCCGCCGCCCGGGACCGATGGCGCCGTGCCCGACCACGTGGGCCACCGCCTCTGCGGGGTAGGACGGCCGCGCCCGCTCGTAGGCGGCGGCGTTGCGGTCGAACCCCAGCGCCGCGTCCTTGACCTGCTCGTTCATGCGCTCCTCCTCGTCGTGCCGAAGCATACAAGTAGGAGACAAGTGGCTGCCGCTACTCGCTCGAATTCGGGGCGAACACGTCGTCGCCGTAGGGGTACCGGCGGGCGGGGGCGTGGTCCCGCTTCCAGACCATCAGCCGGCGGCTGAAGATGCAGACCTCCTCCTGGCGCTGGTTGATGCCCTTGGTCTCGACGGTGACGATGCCGCGCTTGCCGTCGGACGTCTCCTTCTTGTCGAGCACTCGAGTCACGGCGTAGATCGTGTCGCCGTGGAAGGTGGGCTTGGGGTGCTTGAGCATCTCGACCTCGAGGTTGGCCACGGCGGCGCCGCTGACGTCGGGCACCGACATGCCCAGCACCAGCGAGTAGACGAGGTTGCCCACCACCACGTTCCGCCCCTGCACGGTGTCGTTCTCGGCGTACCACTCGTTGGTGTGCAGCGGGTGGTGGTTCATGGTGATCATGCAGAACAGGTGGTCGTCGTACTCGGTGATCGTCTTGCCCGGCCAGTGCCGGTAGACGTCGCCCACCTCGAAGTCCTCGAGATGGCGGCCGAACGGGCGGTCGATCGTTGCCATGGCGGGACACGGTAGGGACGGTTCTGCCCCGCCGGCCAACGCTAGGGTCGAGCCAGCATCGGCGAGGGGGAGGAACCATGGGTGCACGAAGCTGGGGTAGGGCCACGCCCCTGGCGATCGCGGCGGCGCTGGCACTGCCCGTCGCCGGCTGCGCCCAGGAGGCCGACCCGGCCGACTTCGCCATCGGCGACGTCGAGTTCGAGGCCACGCCGGAGTTCGTGGCCGAGGCGGCCGAGCGCTCGACCGGCGAGCCCTATCGGTTCGAGGCGGAGCTGGCGATGCAGTTCGCCTTCGCCGGCCAGTCGATCGACGTCGACGCGCCCTTCATGTCGGGCGAGCAGGACGGTGAGCTTTCCCACTCGGCCATGGACATGGGCGCGCTGTTCGAGGAGTTAGCCGAGCTGGCGCCGGCGGGCGGGGGAATGCCACCAGAGCTGGCCGCCGCCGACCTCACGATGGAGACGGTGGCGGATCGAACCACCATGTACCTGCGGGCACCCATGTTCGAGGCGCTGGCGGACACCGGGGGCGGCGTGCCTGTCGAGCAACTGGGGTCCATGGCCGCACTGGCCGAGCTGGGGGACGACTGGGGCCGGGTCGACCTGGACGCGCTTGGTGACGTAGTACCGCTGAACGACCTCGCCGGCACCGCCGGCGGCCAGGCCATGGATCCCCGCGCCTTCTTCGACCTCGTTGCTGGCGCCGATGCGGTCGACGAGCTGGGCGATGCCGAGGTGCGCGGTGTCGCGGTCCAGGGTCTGGGGGCGGAGGTCACGATGGGCGAGCTGTTCGAGGCGTCGGGGACGGACCCCGAAGAGCTCGCCGGTTCGACGGGCAACGCACTAGCCGACGATGCAGAGAGGTTCTTCGAGGCGATCGTCGACGTGTCGATGCCAGTCGAGGCGTGGATCGACGACGACGGCTACGTGCGCCGCCTCGCCTACGAGATGGACCTGCTCGAGATGTTCGAGTCGGCCGGGTTGAGCGACGACCTCGGCGGCGACGTCCCCGACGAGTTCGCCTACAGCTTCACAATGGACTTCTTCGACTACGGCGACGATTCGATCGCCATCGAGCTGCCGGATCCCGACGAGACCGTGGACATCACCGACGCGTTCCTGGAGGTGTACGCCGGCAGCGAGACCTGACACCGCCGCCGGCACGCGAATACCGTCCCCGGCCATGAGCGCACCCGACCTCGACGCTGCCGCGTCCGCCGTCGAGACCGCCCGCGAGGTCGTGCACGGGGCGCTGGCGCACCTGGCGACCACGGGATCGGTCGACGCCGATCAGGTCGTGGCCTACGACCTCGCCCACGCCGCCGCCGCGGTCGAGACCGCCCGCACGCTGCTCGACTACGGCGCCCGAGGCGACGAGGAGGCGGCCATCACCTGCGCCTTCGCCGCCGACGCCGTGGCGGACGTCGCCGCCAGGCTCTACGGCCGGGAGGCCGCCTGGGGGGTCGAGGCCTCGGCGCTGGACGCGGCCCGAAGGTTCGTCGCCGCCTACCGCGACCCGGCGTTCCTGGCGTCGGTCGAGGGCCCGGGTCCCCGGCACCTCGACGACGACTTCGAGCTGGTCCAGGACACCTTCCGCCGCTTCGCCGAGGACAAGATCCGCCCCGTCGCCGAGCACGTCCACCGCGACAACGCCGACATCCCCGAGGACGTCATCTCCGGGCTCGCCGAGCTGGGCGCGTTCGGCCTGTCGGTGCCCGAGGAGTACGGCGGCTTCGCGGCCGGCGGCGAGAGCGACTACATGGGCATGGTCGTCGCCACCGAGGAGCTGTCGCGGGCCTCGCTGGGCGTGGGGGGATCGCTCATCACCCGTCCCGAGATACTCACCCGAGCGTTGGTCAAGGGCGGCACCGAGGAGCAGAAGCAACAGTGGCTGCCCCGGCTGGCCAGCGCCGAGGTCATGGCGGCGGTGGCCGTGACCGAGCCGGACTTCGGGTCCGACGTGGCGGCCATCACCACCCTGGCCACCCCGACCGAGGGCGGCTGGCTGATCAGCGGTGTGAAGACATGGTGCACGTTCGGCGCCCGGGCCGACGCGCTCATGCTGCTGGCACGCACCGACCCCGACCGCACCAAGGCCCACCGGGGACTGTCGCTGTTCGTGGTCCCCAAGCCCCGGGGCGAGGGCCACGGCTTCCAGTTCACGCAGGACGGTGGCGGCCGCATGGAGGGCCGGCCGATCGACACGATCGGCTACCGCGGCATGCACTCCTACGAGATCGCATTCGACGGCTGGTTCGTCGACGGCGCCAACCTCGTCGGCGGCGACGACGGTCTCGGCAAGGGCTTCTATCTGCAGATGGCCGGGTTCGAGAACGGCCGGCTGCAGACCGCGGCCCGGGCCATCGGCGTCATGCAGGCCGCCTACGAGGACGCCCGCCAGTACGCGCTCGACCGCTCGGTATTCGGCCAACCCATCGCCAACTACCAGCTGACCAAGGCCAAGCTGGCCCGGATGGCCGTGACCATCCAGGCCGCCCGCCAGTTCGCCTACGCGGTGGCCCGGATGATGGCCAAGGGCGAGGGTGCGATGGAGGCCGCCATGGTCAAGGCCTACGTGTGCAAGGCGGCCGAGTGGGTCACCCGCGAGGCCATGCAGATCCACGGCGGCTACGGCTACGCCGAGGAGTACGCCGTGAGCCGTTACTTCGTCGACGCCCGCGTCCTGTCGATCTTCGAGGGGGCCGACGAGACCCTGTGCCTCAAGGTCATCGCCCGCCGCCTGGTGGAGTCGGCAAAGGGGTGACCGCCGAGCCCGAGCCGCCGCTCGACGAGTTCCCGGAGGACTGGGAGCGGGCGCTGGCGATCATGGCCCACCCCGACGACATGGAGTACGGCGGTGCCGCCGCCGTAGCCCGCTGGACCGGACAGGGCAAGCGGGTCGCCTACCTGCTCGTCAGCAAGGGCGAGGCCGGCATCGACTCGATGGACCCCGCCGAGTGCGCCCGGGTACGGATGGGCGAGCAGCGAGACAGCGCCGCGGTGGTGGGAGTGACCGACGTCGAGTTCCTCGACCACCCCGACGGCACGATCGAGTACGGCTTGCCGTTGCGGCGCGACCTGGCCGCCGCCATCCGGCGCCAACGCCCCGAGCTGGTGATCTCCGTCAACCACCGCGAGACCTACGGCGGCACCTACCTCAACATGGCCGACCACCGCGTCGTGGGGCAGGCGACCATCGACGCGGTGCGCGACGCCGCGAACCGCTGGGTGTTCCCGGAGCTGCGCGACGAGGGCCTGGAACCGTGGTCGGGCGTGCGCTACCTGGCGATCACGGCGTCGCCCCGGGCGATGCACGCCGTTGACGTCACCGCCACGTTCGACGCCGGTGTCGACTCGCTGCGCCGCCACGCCGCCTACCTGGCGGGCTTGGGCGACCCCGACCCGGAGCAGTTCCTCCGCCATGGTGCGGAGGCCACCGCCGAGCGCTTCGGCGGCCGGCTCGGCGTGCCCTTCGAGCTGCTCGGCATCTAGTGCCGTGACCGGCACTAGCGTCCCCCGGATGGAGGACCTCGACGGCAAGGTGGCGGTGGTGACCGGGGGCGCGTCGGGCATCGGCTTGGCGCTGGCCCACCGCTTCGCCCGGGACGGGATGCGGGTGGTCGTGGCCGACGTCGAGCGGGCCGCGCTCGACAAGGCGACCGATGCCCTCGCCGACCAGTTGGGCGCCGACGACGTGGCGGCTGTGGTCACCGACGTGCGGGACCCGTCGGCGGTCGACGCGCTGGCGGCGGCTACGTTCGAGCGGTTCGGCACCGCGCACGTGCTGTGCAACAACGCCGGCGTGGGCATCGGGGGGCTGGCGTGGACCGTGCCGGCCGACCGCTGGCGCTGGATCGTCGAGGTCAACCTGCTCGGCGTCGCCCACGGCATCCGCTCGTTCGTGCCCCGGATGATCGAGCAGGGCGAGGGACACGTCGTCAACACGGCGTCGGCCGCGGGAATCCTCACCGGCCCGGCCATGTCGCCCTACTTCGCCACCAAGCACGCCGTTGTGGCGTTGTCCGAGTCGCTGCACTTCGACCTGCAGCTCACCGGAGGCGCCGTGGGCGTGTCGGTGCTGTGCCCGGAATGGGTCCGCACCAACATCGCCGACTCGGAGCGCAACCGGCCCGAGGAGGTGGCCCCGGCCGAGGCGGCACCCGGGCTCGAGGCGGATGGCGACATGTTGCGCGTGTTCATGCAGGGCCTGGTCGCATCCGGCATGGACCCCGACGACATCGCCGCCCAGGTGGTCGACGCGATCCGGACCGGCCGGTTCTGGATCCTCACCCACCCGACCACGCTCCCGTTGGCCCGCAAGCGCTGGGACGCCATCGCGGGCGACGGTCAACCGGTGCTCTGGAACGTCACCCCGGAGTAGGCCGTCACCCCACCCGACGCGTTCCCGCGCCGGATCTGGCCGCTGGGGCGACCATTTCAGGCGCGAGAACGCGCTTCGATGGCGGCCGCGAGCGCCAGGGTGCGGCGGGCCTGCTCGACGTGGAGGTTCTCCACCATCCGGCCGTCGACCGCGACCACCCCCCGGCCTTCGGCCTGGGCCTGCTCGAACGCCTCGATGATCCGGCCGGCGCGCTCGACCTCGTCGGCGGCCGGTGCGAACACCCGGTTGCAGGGTTCCAGCTGGGTGGGGTGGATGAGCGTCTTGCCGTCGAAGCCCAGCTCGCGGCCCTGGCGGCACTCGGCCTCGAACCCGTCGGCGTCGGTGATGTCGTTGTAGACACCGTCGAGGATGACCTTGCCGGTGGCGCGGGCGGCGAGCAGGCAGAGGCCGATCCCCGCCAGCAGGGGCTGGCGTCCCGGGACGTGCTCCGCCTGCAACTCCTTCGCCAGGTCGTTGGTGCCCATGACCAGCACGGTCAGCCGCTCCGAGGCGGCGCAGATCTCCTCGGCGCTCAGCATGGCCAGGGGGGTCTCGAGCATGGCCCAGATGGCGGTGCGATCGGGGGCGCCGGACGCCTCGAGGGCCTTGTCGATGGCGTGCACCGCACCGGCCGAGTCCACCTTGGGGACCACGACGCCGGCGGGACCGGCGGCCGCCACCTCCCGCAGGTCGTCGTCGTGCCAGGGCGTGCCGGCGCCGTTGACCCGGATGGTCACCTCCCGGCTCCCGTAGCGATCCGACACAGCCGCCTCGCACACGCGGTCCCGGGCCTCGGCCTTGGCGTCGGGCGCGACGGCGTCCTCCAGGTCGAGGATCAGCGCGTCGGCGGGCAGGCCCTCGGCCTTGGCGAGCGCACGCTCGTTGGCCCCCGGCATGTACAGCACCGACCGGCGGGGGCGGACGGAGGTGTCGGGTTCGGCCATCGGTCAGTCCGCCGTCCCGGAGCCGCCGGTGGGGCCGGCGAAGCCGTAGGCGGCGGCCAGCTCGGGATCCCGGTCGGCCAGCTGGTGCGCCAGCTCGACGATCACCCGGCACTGCTTGACGGAGGCGTCGTCCTCCATCTTGCCGTCGAGCATGATGGCGCCTGTGCCGTCGCCCATGGCATCGATGACCCGCTGTGCATGGGCCACGTCGGCGGGGTCGGGGCTGAAGACTCGCTTGGCGATGTCGATCTGGCTGGGGTGCAAGCTCCAGGCACCCACGCAGCCGAGCAGGAAGGCGTTGCGGAACTGGTCCTCGCAGCCGACCGTGTCCTTGATGTCGCCGAAGGGCCCGTAGTACGGGAGGATGCCGTTGGCGACGCAGGCGTCGACCATGCGGGCCAGGGTGTAGTGCCACAGGTCCTGCTGATAAGTGGCCCGGGGCGACTCGGGGTCGTCGGGGTCGGGGTCCTGGCGCACCAGGTAGCCGGGGTGGCCGCCGCCGACCCGGGTGGTCTTCATGCGCCGGTTGGCGGCCAGGTCGGCTGGCCCCAGCGACAGCCCCTGCATGCGGGGGCTGGCGGCGCAGATCTCCTCGACGTTGGCAACGCCGCGGGCGGTCTCGAGGATTGCGTGGACGAGCAGCGGCTCGGTCAGCCCGGCCTTGGCCTCGAGCTGTGCCAGCAGCCGGTCGACGTAGTGGATGTCCTCGGGACCCTCGACCTTGGGGATCATGATGACGTCGACGACGTCGCCCACCTCGGTGACCGCGGTGGTGAGGTCGTCGAGCGCCCAGGGCGAGTCGAGCGAGTTGACGCGGGTCCAGAGCTGGGTGTCGGGCGTGCTCCACTTCTTGCCCACCTCGACCAGGCCCGCCCGGGCGGTCTCCTTGTCGGCGGCCGGCACCCCGTCCTCCAGGTTGGCCAGCAGGACGTCGACTGTCGCCGCCATGTCCGGGACCTTGGCCACCATCTTGGGGTTCGACGCCGGGAAGAAGTGGATCACCCGCGACGGCCGGACGGGGATCTCCCGCAGCGGAGCGGGCGCCCCGACCGCCAGTGGTCGGAAGAAGTCCTTCGGCGAGCGGTGCCCGGGCATGGCCAGCGATGGTAGCTGGGCCAGGAATCGGGCTCTCCAGCCCCGACGCCCTCGGGTAGGCGGCCTAGGCTTGCCCTGCTTGGTCAACCGTTGGTTTGGCAGGGCTGCGCGCGGGTGGGTGTGGGAGGAACGACATGGCGAACCCGATCGAGTCGGCGTGGGCCCGGTACCCGGACTATCGCATCGACCTGGTGCCCACGCGGGGCACCGCCCGGGTCTGGCACGGCGACCTGCTGCTGGCCGCGAGCGACCGCGCCGTCCGCCTGCAGGAGACCAAGCACGTCGACCGCCTCTACTTTCCCGAGGAGGACGTGCGCTGGGACCTGTTCCAAGCCACCGACCATCACACGACCTGCCCCTTCAAGGGCCAGGCCGACTACTGGAGCCTCACCGCCGTCGACCCGGCCGAGGAGAACGTGGTGTGGGCGTATCGCACCCCGTTCCCCGAGGTGGCCGGCATCGAGTCTTACGTGTGCTTCTACCAGGAGCGGCTCAGGGTCGAGATCGAGGAGCGGTGGTCGCCCGACGATCCCCGGGCCGTCACGGTCAACCGGTTCCCGACTTGGGGTGACGCCGCCGACCTGCTCGGTTTGATCGACGTCCAGCCGGCCGGGGACGGCCGTTTCGTCGGCCCGCCCTATCGGGAAGGGTCCCGGAACGTGGTCGAGGGCGGTCAGCTGCTGGCCCAGGCGGTGGTGGCGGCGGCCAAGGCGATCCCCGACCAGCGGGTCACGTCCGCCTCGATGATCTTCTCGAAGGCGGCCTCGTTCGACGTGCCGGTCGACGTCTCGCTCGACGTGCTCCGCCGGGGCCGCACCTTCTCGACCGTGCAGGTGCGCATCGACCAGGCCGAGCAGATGCGCACAGCCGGGCTGCTGCTGCTCGACGCCGGGGCTCCCGACGTGTTCCGCCTCCAGTCACCGATGCCGGACGTGCCGGGGCCCTACGACGCCGTGCCGTTCGACATGGGCGTGACCGGGCGCGACCTGCGCGTCGTCGACGCCGCCTACGACCCCGACCCCGATCGCGTCGGCCCGCCCGAGATCTACGCATGGATCCGTTTTCGCGACGCCCCCAGCCAGCCATACCTGCATACGGCGCTCATGGCGCAGTCCACGGGCCACTGGACGATCGCCGCCGCCATGCGCCCACACAAGGGCTTCGGCGAGGCGGACGCCCACGTCGCGCTCTCCACCGGCATCATGTCGATCTCGATCGCGTTCCACGAAGACGTCGACGTGACGCAGTGGCTGCTCTACGCCAACCCGGCGACCTATGCGGGCCGCGGCCTCGCCCAGGGCGAAGGACGCATCTTCACCGAGGACGGCCGCCACGTGGCCTCGTACTCCGTGCAGAGCATGATCCGCCTCTTCAGCGAGACGCCCCAAACCATGGGTAAGGACAAGACCACCGCCATGTGATCCGCGTCGCGCCCCACCCGGGGGCTACGCCGACCTACTCGCAACCCACGCCGTCGCCGTCACGGTCGAGGTCGTAGACGTCCGG
>DASQUK010000070.1:0-7731 GCA_035641315.1 Acidimicrobiales bacterium
CCGGCCGGGCCTGGTATGTGGCGCCGTAGGAGCTCGCGGCGTTCGCCACGATGTTGTGCGTCTGGGCGCCGCCGTCCGACCAGCCCACGAACTCGTACGTGGTCCCACCGCTCACCTGCGGCGACGGCGCGCTGACCGACAGCGTCGAGCCGAGGATCGCCGTGCGTGTGAACGGCGTCGCTTGGGTGGTCGACCCGACCGCCAGCGTCAGGCCCGCCGGGCTCGAGCTGAACGTGAGATCGACGGTTTGCGGGTCGAGCCGGACGCTCGTCGTGTTGGTCAAGCCGCCGGCGTCGGTCGCCGTCAGGCGCAGCTCCAGATGCGATGGGTACTCGTGGTCGGGGGCCACAAAGCTGCCGTCCGCGGTGCCCGCGAAGGTCTGGAGCGGGTGCTCGTGGCAGGTGGACGGGCAGTGCTGCATCACGAGGGACCACGAGAGCGCGGATGCCCCGAGCGTGCCCTGTTGGGCATCGCTGGCGTGGCCCGAGAAGGTTATGACGTCTCCGACCTTCCAGGTCGTGCTCGCGGCCGGCGTGTCGATCACCGCCGCGGGCGGGGTGTTGCCCGCCGAGATCGTGACCGATGACGTGCCGCTCGCCCCCGATGGATCGGTGACGCGAAGACCGGCGGTGTACGTGCCGGGCTGGGCGTAGGTGTAGGTGGCTGTCGCGGTGGTGGCATCGTCGAAGGCGCCGTCACCGTCCAGGTCCCATGCGTACGTCAGCGCGTCGCCGTCGGGATCGCTCGAGGCGCTGCCATCGAACGCAACCGTCAGGGGCGCCGCCCCGCTCGTCGGGTCGGCCGCCGCGACCGCGATCGGAGGTTGGTTCTGGTTGAAGTACCGGATGCGGCGGATCGTGCCTCCGAGATCGACGTAGAAGAGATCGCCGCCGGGCCCGATCTCGAGGTCGACCGGCTGAGCGGCACCACCGACGAACGTACGGCGCTTCGAGATGTCGGGGAGTCCGTTCGCCCCAGTGGGGATCGCCCAGATGCACCGGCGCGTGTAATCGGCGAAGAACAACGCACCTCGATACTCGGCCGGGTACGAGCCACCGCTCGAGAACGCGAACGACGTGCCGGCGACCGACGAGCCGCCCATCGGGCAGACGTCGTTGGGCAGCACGAGCTCGTTGTGGTGATAGCGGAAATACGGTGCCACGACCGCCGCGGTGCCGGCGGCGTAGAGGTTCTCGCAGATCGTGAGGTTCGCCGAGTCGTACCCGGGCTGTCGACCGTCGCCCTCGTAACATGGCCAACCGAAGTTGTCGGCCGGCGCCGATGTCGGGCTGACGAGGCGGTCGATCTCCTCCCAGGAGCCCCAGCCCACGTCACCCATCCACACCTCGTTGGTCCCGGGACGGGTCGTGATGCGGAAGGGGTTGCGCAGCCCGTAGCCGACGATCCGGCGGGCGTTGGGATCGCTGCTCGACGCCATTGGGTTGTCGGGTAGGCCGGCCCCCGTGGTGGGGTCAACACGGAGGATCGCACCGTCGAGGCCGACAGGATCGCTCATCGTTCGTGCGTCCTGGCTCCGCAAGGCCCCGCCCTCGGCCGTGGGCGGCGTCATCGTCCCGCCGACGCCTCCCGGCGGGTCACCGCACGGGTTAACGGGCGTACCGTCCTGCCCATAGTCGACGAAGTTGAAGCTGGCACCGTCTCCACCGCTCACGTAGAGGGCGCCGTCGGCACCGAAGGCCAGGCTCCCGATCGAGTGGCTCGGGTATTGCTGGCACCAGTCCTCGATCAGCACCTGTTCGGATCCGGTCATGGTGTTGCCGGAGGCCTGCAGCCGCGACAGCCGGCCCGCGACCACGCAGCCGTCGGCGGTGGGACCGGGTGGCGTCGGGCAGCCGTCCGAGGTGCCGCCCACCGATCCCCACCGTGGCGCAGTGCCACCGATGGCGGCATCGAAGGTGTAGAGGACGTAGACCGACGGGTCCGTCGGGAACCCGGGCGCGAGAGCCACGTCGAGCAGCCCACGGTCCCAGAAGTTGTGGACCTGCGTCCGGAGGTCTGCGAAGACGGTGGGCGTCGTGTCCGACAAGTTGTCGAAGACCTTGATGAGGCCGCTCTTCTCGGCCACGAAGACGCGGCCGTCCGGTGAGAAGCGCACCGCCGTCGGCTCTGTGAGCCCGCTGAAGACGATCTCTTCCTGGAAGCCGGCGGGCAACGACGCGCCGGCGGCCGGTTCGGTCGTCGTCAGCACCGCCAGTGACGAGACCAACATCGCGATCGTGACGAGCGCGCTGACGTGCCCGACCCGCCCAAAGGAACTCCGCCCGATGCCCACGCCGCACCTCCGTCCGCCTTACCGTCCAACGCGACCCTACCAGGTGCTCCGTGCCACTGTCCGTGCTGATGGCGGAGTGTGCTGGCCGATCCGGTCAGGCGCCGAGGACCGCGAACCGCTTCTCTGCCTCCGCTGTCAGGACCGATGCGATGGCAGGCGAGGCGGTCGCCGCAGGGGACGGCGCGTTGCGGACGGTGAGCACCCGCTCGTCGCCGCCGAGGCGGAAGTCGTCGACCAGCGTGCCGTCGGGATCGATGGCTTGGGCCCGCACACCGGAGGGACCGAACCGCAGATCGTCGGGCTGGAGCGCCGGCACGTACCGGCGGAGCGCTCGCAGGAAGGCGCGCTTGCTGACGTCACGCCACATCTCCGCGAGCCCCGTCCGCCAGTAGCGGGCCGCGAGATGCCGGAACGCGCGATCCCCGAGCACCGAAGCGAGCTCTCGCGGCCGCAAGTCACGGCGCCGGTACCCCTCGCGGGCGAAGGCCAGCACGGCGTTCGGGCCGGCCAACACCTCGCCGTCGATCCGCCGGGTCAAGTGGACCCCGAGGAACGGGAACCGCGGGTCGGGGACCGGATAGATCAGCCCGGTGACGAGCGATCGGGCGTCGCCTACCAGCCTGTAGTAGTCGCCCCGGAAAGGCACGATGCGCTCCGGGCCGAGGTCGCCGCACTGCCGGGCGACTGTGTCGGCGTGGAGCCCGGCGCAGGCAACGATGTGGTTGGCCACGACCGCGCCGCCCGGAGTGTCGAGGCGGATCTCACGCGGCCCCCGGCTGACACCGTGGACAGGCCGTGAGAGAAGGATCGCGCCGCCCGCGCCCCGAACGTCGTCAGCCATGGCCTCGGCCACGAGCCCGAAGTCGACGATGCCGGTCCCTGGCGACCACAGCGCCTTCTCGCCGACGGCGTGCGGCTCGTGCTCGCGGATGCCGGCAGGACCCAACACCTCCAGCCCCTCGACGCCGTTGGCGGTCGCCCGCGCGTACAGGTCGTCCAAGCGGCCCAGCTCGGCGTCGTCCACCGCCACGACAAGCTTGCCGCACCGCATCACCGGGATGCCGTGCTCGTCGGCGAAGCGCTCGATCGCGGCCTTGCCTTCGCGGCACAGGCGGGCCTTGAGCGAGCCTGGCGCGTAGTAGAGGCCGGCGTGGAGCACACCGCTGTTGTGACCGGTCTGGTGCGCAGCGACGCGGTCCTCCTTGTCGACGACCACGACGCGCAGGTCGGGATGGCGGAGCAGGAGCTGCCGCGCCGTCGCCAGGCCGAGGATGCCTGCACCGATGACAGCGATGTCGGCTCGTTCCACCCGTGGAGACCTCTCAGCCGCACCACGCGGGTGCGGTCACGACGTCGACGCCGTGAGGCCGGATCGCCTGTCGCCACCGGCTCCGGGGGGCGGGACCCCGACCGAGCACAGGGCCGCGGCGATGTCCGCGACGAGCCGTTCCTCGGAGAAGTGGGTGCGGGCCACGGCCTGGTTGTGGTCGGCGAGCTGGGCGCGCACGTCGGGCGGTCCCGACAGGAGCGCATCCACTTGGGCCGGCGCCTCGGCGTCGAACCACATGAAGCCCAAGGCACGAAGCTCGTCCGCCACCGGGTAGCGGCCCACCGCCACCGGACGGCGGCACAGCGCCGCCTCGATCGGCGGGTTGCCGAAGCCCTCCCAGGTCGAGGGGAAGGCAACGACATCGCAGGAGGCGTAGGCGTCGTGGATCGACCCGCTCGGGGGCGGCCCGCGGCGGACCGGGCACCGGGCCGACGCCAACACCTGGTCGAGCTCGCCGGCGTAGCCGTCCTCAGCGGGCCCGGTCAGCCAGTAGGTGGCGCCGAGCGCCTCGGCCAGGGCGACGGCGGCGGGGATGTTCTTCCGAGCGATCGCCCGGACCGGGTGGAGCACCAGCCGATCGGCCTGGCCGAGCTCGAGCGCCGCCCGCGTGCCGGCGCGGTCGCCGGGCGGCGGCTCCGCGAACCCGCTGTAGACGGTCACGGCGTCGATCCCCCGAGCTGCCAGCTCCCGGCGGGTCCGGCCGTTGAGGACGACATGCCGCCAGGCGGGATCGTGCGGTGGCAGCTCGCCGCGGGTGTCGGCGCGGGCCAGGTCGGGGCGTTGCCAGGCCGGATCGTGGTGATGCAGGACGGCCGGCCGGCCGCGCAGCACGTCGGCGACCACCCGGCTCGCCGGCAGGTTCAGCGGGATCGTGCACAGGTTCTCGACGATCACGACGTGGCAGCCGGCCAGGGCGGCCTCGACCTCGGCGTGGCTCGGGGGCGTGGCCGCGCCGAGGGCCAGCCCCGGTACGAGGGCGTCGACCGGCCCCCCGCCGGCGACGGTGACCACGTCGAACCCGAGGCGGCGCAGGGCGCGGATCCAGCTTCCGGCCACCACCGACACGCCGTCGGTCAACCCCAGCCGGAACGACATCACCGCGGCCCTGGGAGTCGTCGTCTCTGCGGTCGCCTCCACCATCAGGCGGAAGCTATCCGAGACGGCCCGCCCGGGTGGGAGGCAGAGAGCTCGGTCACGAGGTTGAGCGAATGGCTGCCGCGGGGCGTGGGCTATTTACTCGACCTCGGTGGATGGGGTTCGGCGGCCCGTTCAACCGCTTCAGCCGTCGTCGGCGTCGGACACTCGGAAGATGCGCCAGGGCGACGGGCGCAGGGACGGGTCATAGGGGGCGTCGATCCGCTTGGCCACCAGCGTCTCCACCCCGCTCGTGGCGGCGGCCTGCACCAGCGGCGCCGGGTCGCCCTCGTAGGCCGACGGCGTGGTCCACGCCGGGCCCTCCAGCGCCAGCTCGTCGAGGCGCTCCCGCCGCTCCCGCCACGGCCGCTCGCCCAGCGGGTGGCCGTCGAGCCACAGCAGGTCGAAGGCCACGAACGCCACCGGTTGGTCGCGGGCCAGCCGCCTGCGGGTCGAGTCGGAGCGGGCCTCCAGCCGCCGCCGCAGGTAGGCGTCGCCCCCGTCCGGCGCAGCCAGCACGCCGTCGAGCACCACCTCGGTGGCGCCGAGCGCCCGCCCGATCGGCCGCACCTCGGGGAAGTGGTCGTCGATCCTCTCGCCGCCCACCGTGACCAGGTCCACGACCCCGCCGCTCGACGTGAGCACGCAGCGCTCGCCCTGCCAGCGGGTCTCCAGCGCCCAGCCGCCGCCCGCTGGCGGCGGCCCCGGCTCGGCCTCCATCAGCGAGAACCGCTCCGGAGGGTGCCGCCGGGTGGGGTCCTCGGGCGGGTCCATCCGGTGGATCATCCAGTTGCGCCCGTCCGTCTGGAACAGGGCGTAGCGGCCGCGCGAACGCTCCCCGTCCAGCACGACCACCAGCTTGCGGTCCTCGATCTTCTCGGCCTGGTAGGTGCCGGTGTCCCAGACGGTCATCATGCCGGCCCCGTAGCTGCCCTCGGGGATGTGGCCCTCGAACGTGAGGTACTCCAGCGGATGGTCCTCGGTGTGGACGGCCAAGTGGTTGCGCTCGGGATCCCACGGCAGGCCCCGGGGCAGCGCCCACGACAGCAGCACGCCCTCGTGCTCCAGGCGCAGGTCCCAGTGGAGGCGGGTGGCGTCGTGCTGCTGGATCACGAAGCGGCGCTCGTCGCCGTCGGCGGACGGGGCTGCGCCCGATGGCTCGGGCGTCCGCTCGAAGTCACGCTTGCGGGCGTACTCGTCGAGCCCACGCTCGGACCTCGACGACTTCGACTTCGACGCTTTGCCGGCACGGCCGGCCCGCGTGCGTTGCGCCATCTATTGATCGAGCCTAGGGCGCAACTCCGTCTCGTAGAACCGGCAGAAGCCATCGATGTCCGGGCCGATGGGTGTGATGGCCACCTCGTCGTAACCAAGCTCGGCGTACCGGCGGAACGCCTCGACGTAGGGCTCGGGGTCGGGTCCGCACGGTGTGCCGGCGGTGGCCTCCTCCTCGGTGACCTTGGACGCCGCCTGCTCGAAATGGGTCGGCGTGGGCAGGTCCTGGTGGAGCTGGCCGGGGATGCCGCTGGTGGGCCACAGCTCGTGGGCGAGCTGACGGGCCTTGGCCTCGTCGTCGCCGTGGCACACCTTGAACCCGCCACACGCGGGCCCATGACCGTGCTGGCGGAACTGGCGCAGCAGCGCCTCGTCGGGACTGGTGGTGATCCAGCCGTCGCCATGCGCCATCGCCACCTGCAGCGCCGCCTCGCCGAACGCCGACACGAGGATTGGTATCTCGCCATCGGGCAGCGTGTAGATGCGGGCGTTCTCGACCGTGAAGTGCGGGCCCCGGTGGGTGACACTCTCGCCCGTCCACAGCCGGCGCATCAGCTCGATGGCCTCGCTCAGCATGTCCAGCCGCAGGTCGGCGGGGGGCCAACGGTGGCCCAGGATGTGCTCGTTGAGCGCCTCGCCGCTACCCACCCCGAGCCGGAACCGCCCGCCCGGCGCCAGGTTGGCGCTGGTGGCGGCCGCCTGGGCGACGACGGCCGGGTGGATGCGCATGATCGGGCAGGTCACGCCTGTGGTGATCCGCAGCCGGGTGTTGGCGGCGACCGCGCCGACGACCGACCACACGAACGGCGCCTGGCCCTGGCGGTCGATCCAGGGGTGGTAGTGGTCGGAGATCCACACCGACCGGAAGCCGGCGGCCTCCACCCGCTTGGCGATGTCGACGATGGTGCGGGCGTCGTGCTCCTCGCTCGAGATGGCATAGGCGAGCTCGGTCATCGCAGCCTCCTCGCGGCTCGCTGGGGGCGCCCGCCCGCTGGTCCTTCGGCGGCCGGCTACCCGGGCGGCGGCCCACGAAACCTGCGTCGGGGGCTACCGAACCGGCGTCGATACTCGCGAGCACCGCACGAGAACGGCACCAGAACGGCTTAGGCTGAATCGCCGTGACGACTCGCCGCGCCGACGTCGATCTGCGCCCCGAGCTCGAGGCGTACCGCCGGGAGCTGACCGGCTACTGCTACCGGATGCTGGGCTCGGGCTTCGAGGCCGAGGATGCGGTGCAGGAGACGATGGTGCGCGCCTGGCGGGGACTCGACCGCTTCGAGGGCCGCGCCGCGCTGCGGTCGTGGCTCTACCGCATCGCCACCAACGTGTGCCTCGACATGTTGCGGGGGCCCCAGCGCCGGGCCCGCCCCATGGACCTGGGGCCCGCGTCCACCGCCGACGGGAAGCTGGGGCCGGCGACGCCCGAGAGCACGTGGGTGCAGCCGATCGCGGACGGCAAGGTCCTACCCGACGACGTGAACGATCCCGCCGAGCTGGCGGCATCGCGGGAATCCATCCGCCTGGCCTTCGTCGCCGCCCTCCAGCACCTGCCGCCCCGGCAGCGGGCCGTGTTGATCCTGCGCGAGGTCCTCCGCTGGCAGGCCAGCGAGGTGGCCGAGCTGCTCGACACCAGCGTGGCGTCGGTCAACAGCGCCCTCCAGCGGGCCCGGGCGACCCTGGCGGAACGCGACCTCGACGC
>DASQUK010000071.1:0-4851 GCA_035641315.1 Acidimicrobiales bacterium
TGTCCACTGCGTACAACACTGCTCCCGATCTCAAGACGCTGGGCGACCAGGCGGCCGAAGACTTTTGTCGAACGCATCCCGAGATTGGCGACGAGGCGGTTGAGGCGCTCGTTTGGTGCTACGTGTGGGATTGGAAATGAGCGCATATCTTCCGATCTCGCGCCTCGTCGTTCTGTACTGACGATCCAGCGGGCAGTGGCCGCCCGCAGCGGGCAATCTGGGCGGCATGCGAGGTCCCGGGAACCCCGGCCTGAACACTGAACGTCGAAGGAGCATGCGACTGACGCTCGCTGCTCTGGCGCTCCCGTTAGCCGCCGCATGTGGTGCATCCTCGGGGGCAGGTCGACCTGCGGAGACCCGGTCCCAAGGGGCGAAGCCTTTAGACGCGCTCACGATTGAACTACGCGTCCCCGAACGGTCGCGAGCGGCGACGAACTGCCGACGACGATGGTCGTTGAGAATCCGTCGGATCACGCCATCACGGACCCCGGGTGCGAAGTTTCGTCGTATCGATACGGCCTCGTGCCAGAGGATGAGCCGGACTCGGACCTGTGGCAGGGCGTGACCGTTGCTTGCGAGGCTCCGTTCACTATGGAGCCCGGGTACAAGGAGGAATTCGATGTACCGACGTTCGTCGCGGCAACTCGCTACGGCGTGCCCCTCGATCCGGGTGAGTACGTCGCGACCGTCGAGTGGTTTGCTGGGCTGTCTCAGCGGCTTACCTATTCGGTCACCGTGACCGAACCGAAACGCCCATAACTGATGCGGCTCGGCGCTGCGGCGTTCTGTGCTGACGATCCGCGGGGCGGGGCCGCCCGCAGCGGGCAATCGGTGCGCGTTTCGTCCCACCTGCCCGGCGGTGTGGGGCATCCAGCGCGGGGCGACCCGCCGACCGCTGCGGTGACTTACTGTGACAGCCGTGCTGATGACATGGCTCGCGGTGTTGGGCCTGGTGGTCAGCGGGTTGGTGGGGTGCGGCGCTGACGACGGTTCGACCGGGGAGACTGGTGGCGCGTGCCGCACGGTGGGGGACTTGCGGTTGGTGTTCACGGGTGCCGCTGACGAGGAGGGCGGTGACCTGTTCGGGCTTACCCGAGACGGACAGCTACGGCGTCTGACCGACGATGGCGGGTCTTACGGCCCTGCCTTCTCGCCCGACGGAAGCCGCGTCGTGTTCTCGAGCGTCGGCGACGAGGGTGACGTCAGCGACACGATCGGCGCGACCGGCCTCGATCTCTATGTGATGGCGGCTGATGGGTCGGGGCGCCGCCGCCTGCTCGACGGTGACGAGGACGCGTCAGCGGCCTGGTCGCCCGACGGTGAACAGATCGCCTTCGTTCGTGGAGGAGGCGCCTACGGCGCTGGTCGCATCTTCGTCGTCGATCCCGACGGCGAAGGACCGGCCCGTGTCCTCGTCGAGCAGGACGGCCCGGGGAACGACAGCGATCCCGCCTGGTCGCCGGACGGGACGCAACTGGCGTTCGTTCGGACCGAGCCAGATGGGCTATCTCACCTGATGGTCGCCAATGCCGACGGGTCAGACGCTCGCTCGGTCCTCGAGCGGCCCGAGGCGCTCAGCTCGCCGAGCTGGTCCCCTGACGGCACGACGT
The DNA here is from genome assembly GCA_035641315.1 of Acidimicrobiales bacterium. GTDB lineage: Bacteria > Actinomycetota > Acidimicrobiia > Acidimicrobiales > VFJN01 > DASQUK01. The sequence continues at coordinate 1,611 of DASQUK010000071.1, forward strand.
TAGTTCTCACGGTGGTGGGCACGGCCGGCCAGTCGCGCGGGTCGATCGCCCTGCTCGACCTTGAGGAGGGATCGGTCGAGACGGTCGTTGAACGCGGCTCGGCGCCGGTCTGGTCGGCCAGCGGTCGCCTGTATGCCTATGTCCGGGCTCCCGGTGTTGCCGATTTCAGCGGCCGGTGGCGTGTGGCCGAGTTGGCGCCCGAGGGGGCGAAGGCGTTCGGGACCGGGCGGGCGATCTCGTCCCTGGAGCCCATCGGCTCCCTCTACGGCGACGCCGGCATCGACGTCCCCCGGTGCGACGGACCCGACACCTCCCCGCTGACCTCCGCCGCCGACGCCCCCGAAACCCTGGTCATCACCGACCCCACAACCGGCACGAACGTCACGGTCCTGTCGCGTGAACAGGCTCTCGCGCTCTTCCATGATTCCGTTTCGGGTGAGCCGGCGGGTGCTCAACCGGCGACCAAGCTGGTCCACACCGCCGCCCCCGAGGCCACCGCCCTGGGTCTCCCGCCCGGCCGCGTTGTATGGGTCGTCATGTTCGAGGTGACACCGTCCGGAGAACTCGGAATCATTGTCTTCGACGCGACCACGGGCGAGTTCATCTCCAGCGGCGGCCTTGGCGCCGAATCCTGGAACCGTCTCGTCGACCTCGCTCCATGAGCTCTCCCTTGCGAACCCGTCGGGGACTTCCGTCGGCATCCCGGAGGTGCTGATCGCGGACGGAACATCGCGCCCAGATCTGCCGATCCGTTCGTGCCGTGGAACGATCTGCTGGTGGACCCGAAGCGAGCAAGCCTCGCCCTCAGTGTCGTCCAAGGGCTATTGAACGACGACCCGAAGGCAGAGCGCATGGCACTCGAGGCGTTCGACTCACTTGAGGACGCGGCGATGTCGTACGCCTACCTCGTTGGATTCCTCATCGAGGACGTAGCAGCCGCCCGTCGCCTGTCCGTGTCGACAGCGATCGCCGAGCTCCGAACCCGGCTGCTCGGCTAACCCGCACCGAACTGCCGTTTCGCGGCCGCGTCAAGCATGATCTCGCGATGGAGGATCGAGGTCGCTGGTGGGTGTTCGACCGGCCTTTGTGGCGCGACCCACTCTTCGTGATCGGGATCGGGGTCGGCCTGATCTCGGTCGTGTCCGTGATCCTGTTGCGCGACGAGTACGGGACGGGTGCCTTCGTGTTCGCTTTGCTCACGTCTTTACCTGCTGGCGTCTTCGCCTCGGGGGTCGTGATCGGGACCCCGCGTGAGTACATGAGAGGTCGGCGTCAGCGAACCCCGTAACTGTCGATCTTGCGCGCCGGTCGTTCTGTGCTGACGATCCGACAGGCGAGGTCCGCACGCAGCGATCTGGCGCCCGGCGGCGTCATCGCAGGACGAAACCGGTGCCGAGCGGGTCTTGGTTCTCGAAGACGAAGCGGTGCTCGCCGGTGCGGTACGCCATGCCCTCGACCTCCGTGAGCACCCCCTCATCGGCCGTGCCAATGGCCCGCGCGTGGAACGTCGTGCCGATGATCGAGTCGTTGCGCCACGTCTGTCCCGCGCTGAGGACGCCATCGTCGAGCAGCAGAGCGGTGCGTGCCGACGTCGCCGACCCCGTCGGGGACCGATCAACCTCGCCATCGGCGAAGATCGCCACGTTGCGCAGATGCAGCGGGCCAACCTCCTCGTGGACGACAGTCCCGTAGATGCCCGACAGCCGGTCGTCCGACGGGTGGCAGGCCAGCTCGTGGCCCACCAGGGCGCCCTTGATCCCCCGTCCCACCCTGATGAGCTCCGGGAGATCGGCGGGGACGACGTGCACACCGACGCGGTCGGCCGACACGAACGCGTACAGCGCCCCACCGTAGGCGATGTCGACCTCGGTGTCGGCCACCCGCACGCCCCGAGCCACCACGAACGACGGCACGTTGCGGAACGCCACCGCCTCGACGGCACCAGCGCGGCAACGCACTCGGGCCACTACCCGACCCGACGGCACGTCGATCGTCACGTCGATCTCGCCGTCGGGTTCGGCGGCGACCTGTCCGGACTCGACCGCCCAGACCCTCTGGGCGATCGTGCCGTGCCCACAGGCCGTGGAGTAGCCATCCTTGTGCCAGAACAGCACGCCCAGGTCGGCGCCGTCGTCGTCGGGCGGGCTGAGGAAGCAGCCGTACATGTCGGCGTGACCCCGGGGCTCATGGCACAGCAGCCGGCGGACGCGGTCGACCTCCTCGGTCGCAGGAGCCAACTCCCGGCGCTCCCGGACAGTGGCACCCGGGACCTCGACCTCGCCCTCGGCGACGATCCGGAACGGCTCGCCCGCGGTGTGATAGTCGGTCGTCGCGATCTCCATCGCGGCAGTCTCCCGCAGCCCAGCGTCAGACGGCCCGGCGATGGTGATACCCGACTTCCTTCGCACGCATGGTTCGGCGCCAGATCTGCCTTCGATCTCGCGCTCGGCGTTCTGTGCCGGCGGGATCGCTGGCAGGCGCAGCGCGGTCCGGGCACTCTGTGCAGGTCAAGGTGTTCACGTGATGACGGCCCTCGAACCTGACTACGACTCCGATCCCGATCGGCATCACTGCCCGGCTGGGGACGCACGCTGGGCGGCGGACGGTCGTCACCACCTTGTTCGTGGGCGGCGACGAGGCATTGGAGGACATCGCCCGCTTCGTCGGGCATGCCAAGCCGTCGACTACCGCCGGCTATGTGAAGCGCCTCGGGCGCCGTCCGCAGTCGGTGGCCGAGTGGGCGGCCGCGATCCTTGACGACTACGGACGGCGCGAGGGTGCCGAGTGAACGGTGGGTTCAGGTCAGGCCCTGCGGGCCGCTTGTCAGGTGCTCAACCGCAGCTGGCCGTTATGCGGTCCACGGTCACATCGCCGTTCGGGGTGACGGTGAAGTGTTGGGCGAGGTGAATCTGCACGCGTGTGCCGTCTGCAGCCTTGCCGATCGCAATGACGTTGTTGGTGAAGGCCTCTGTGGGGAAGCCCGGCCCTTGGTCGGAGAATGTCGTGGTGAAGTGGCCGCTGGCGAGGGCCTCCCCGGTGGCGGACCTCACGACGAACGTCCCTGTCTGCGTCCCTCCGACGTGGAAGGTGTCCTCGGTGAATTGCAAGTGGAAGATGTCGGTGAAGACGAGGTCGATGGAGGTGCCGGGGACGGGCCCTGGGCACTCTGCCAGCGGAGGAATGGTGACCGCGACGTCCTTGACCACGCTCTTCTCGTGCGTTGGTGGCGAAGCATCGGCGG
>DASQUK010000072.1:0-2434 GCA_035641315.1 Acidimicrobiales bacterium
GGGGCGATGGCGGCGGTGTGCCTCCCCGCCGGACTGGCGGCGGTGTTGTTCGCACACCTCCCCGAGACCTGGGGGCTCGAGCTGGAGCGGTCGGCGCCCGACGAGCCGCATCGCCGCGTCGAGCCGGCGTGATGCCTCCCAACGGGCCGAGGCTCGAGTCCCGCTCTATTGGCTCTTGTCTGGTGAGAGCGACTGCGGCACGCTCATGTTGACACTCGCGATTGGGGGTGATGCCGATGCCGAAAGTCCTCCGGCGGCCCCCCATGCCGAACCGATCGAGGCAGACGGCAAGGGTCTCGTCGGGACCATCTGACCATTCGGAGCGAGTCCGGGCGGGTGAGATCGGCCCGATCCGGCGGGAGATCATCTTCGAGCCCGTGCACGAACAGCCCGCTCCAGTCGAGCCTGCTCCGGTCACTCCCGAAACGGACCCGAAGGAGCCGGTGCCGGACCGGCCATGAGCGCGATCACCGAGGCGTGTGGCGGCGGCGACGCCGGTCGCCTGCTGGTGCCGGGCTCATTACGCGGGTACCGGACGTGGCAGCTCGCCAGCCGTCACGAGGCGCCCGACGGGATGCTGCCGTTGACCTCGATCACCCGGCCCCATGTCGTATGGGGTCCGACGCTGAGCGCACGCTGTGTGCCACTCGACCCCGGGTGCCCGAGCCCGGCGCCGTCGACGCTTCCGGCCGACCACCGCGCCCCGCAGCCGGGGTGCAACTGCGGCATCTACGGGTGGTATGGCCCGGATGACACCGGCATGATCGACGCTCGCGTGTTCGGGGCCATTGAGGCGTCAGGTCTCGTCCTCATGGGCGAGCGCGGGTTCCGCGCGGAGAGAGTCCGGATCGCTGCCGTGGCCACCTGGAACCCCCGGGTGGCCGCGGCCTGCACCCAGGCGGGCATCGCCGTCTACCGCCGCCGGCGCTATCTGCTCCGCGACTACCCGCCCGAAGATCCGTCGTCGTTGCTCGGCGATCGATCCCGCTACCAGCCGCCCGCGTGGTGGGTCCGCTGGCTCGCTGCTCTCAACCAAGGCCTCTGGTTCGCAGCATGGGGCGCACCCCTCTACTGTCCGCCGGCGCTGCGATCGTTCCCATCGCCGCCGGTCTCCTGGCGGAGCCTTCCCTGAGCGTTCCGATCGTGACCCGTTCGCGCTAGCCGGCAATCGCCAAGCCCCGAAGAGACGCGGTGTCACCCAGCCCAACGGTCCGCTGGACCTAAACGTCACGGATCCGCCAGCCCGCCCGGTAGCGACTGCACACGTCGGTCGGCACACGCTCGAGGATCTGCCCAGGCCGGGCGCCGAAGCGGCACACCGGTGATGCCTTGGCAGCCGGCCCGCCAGGCGTCAAGGAAGATGGCTTCGACATCGGCGGCCGTGGCGTCGGCCGGCAGGTTCACGGTCTTGGAGACGGCCGCGTCCACGTGTCGCTTCACGGCAGCCTGCATCCGCACGTGCCACCGTGGCGCGACCTCGGAAGTGGTCACGTAGGCACGCGGTACGTCGGGCGGTACCGCCGGGTTGCCCCGCACCGTGCCGGTGGCTGCGATCTCGGCGAGAAGGGTGTCGTTCAGGAACCCGCCGCTGCAGGCCACTTTCTCGAAGGAGCGCTGGACCCCCACCACGACCCGGCCGAAGACCCGGTGCGCGTAGACGACGGCGAACAGTGGCTCGATGCCTGGTGCGGTGCCGGCGATGAGGGAGATCGTCCCGGTGGGGCGATCGAGGTCAGCTGCGCGTTGCGCAGGGTCGGACCACTGCCACGGGCGAAGCGACTGTCCGGGACGAGGGGAACGGCCCCCGCTCCTCGGCGAGCAGCGCCGACGCCTCGCGCGCGACACGTTGAACGCGCATGGCGATCCTGGCGGCGGCGCGCGTCGCCGCCTGGCTGTCGTATGCGATGCCGAGATGGGCGAGCAGGTCGGCGAAGCCCATGACACCGAGGCCGATGCGGCGGGTCTGGATGGCGTCCTGGCGGAGCGCAGGCTCCGGGTAGCTGGACACGTCGATGACGTCGTCGAGGAAGCGCACGGCGAGCCCCACGGTGGCGTCGAGGCGCTCGAGCTCGATCCGCCCATGCCGAACGAAGCGCGCCAGGTCGATGGAGCCGAGCGGGCACTCGTAGGGCCGCAGCGGCACGTCCCCGCGGGGGTTCGTGGCCACGATGCGACCCTGAGAAGGGAGGGGATCGGCGTCGTTGACCCGGTCGAAGAACAACAGCCCCGGTTCGCCGCTGCGCCAGGCGTGCTCGATGAGGGTGTCGAAGACCAGAGGTCCGCATCCCGTGAGGTGCACGTGGAAGCCTATGTACTGGTACAGACGGAGGTAGGGGCCGCGGCTGACGCCTCCGGCGAGATCGGCGCACTCGAGGAGTGATCTCGGCCGAGGCGATCGCCGGCCCCTACGACGTGATCGTTCGGGTGCAGACCG
>DASQUK010000073.1:0-18981 GCA_035641315.1 Acidimicrobiales bacterium
AGCCAGGCGCACGACGCGATCACCTGGGACGCCGAGAGCCGGTCGTACCGGCGCACCACGACGCGGGCGGGCGGCATCGAGGGCGGCATGTCCACCGGCGAGCTGCTGGTGTGCCGAGTCGGCATGAAGCCGCTGGCCACGCTCAACCGTCCGGTGCTCGGCACCGTCGACGTGGTGACCAAGCAGGAGACCGTGAGCTTCAAGGAGCGCACCGACGTGACCGCCGTGCCGGCCATGGGGGTGGTGGCCGAGACCATGGTGGCGCTCGTGCTGGCGGGCGAGGCGCTGCGCAAGTTCGGCGGGGACTCGCTGGCGGAGGTGGTCCGCAACAAGGAAGCCTTCGACGCGTCGTTGCGGGACACGTGATGGACGAGGGTGAGGGCGAGGACGGCGGGCGCGGGCGCCGGCACGTCGTGCTGGTCGGGCTCATGGGCGTCGGCAAGACCACGGTCGGCCGGCGGCTGGCCAGGGAGCTGCAGCGACCGTTCGCCGACGCCGACGAGCAGCTCGAGTTGCGGGCCGGGCGCACGATCCCAGTGATCTTCCGCGACGACGGCGAGGCGGCATTCCGGCGCCTCGAGTCCGAGGTCCTCGCCGACCTGCTGGGCCGGACCCATCCCCTGGTGGTGGCGGCCGGGGGCGGGGTCGTCACGGGGGCCGAGAACCGGGCCCTCCTGTCCCGGCATGGGTTCGTCGTGTGGCTGCGTGCGTCGGCCGGGTTCCTGGCCACCCGCATCGACCCGACGCACCGGCCGCTGCTGGCCACCGATCCGCCCGAGGCCGAGCCGAGGCGAGGCCGGGGCCCGAGCGGCCCGGCGCCGAAGGCGCCAGGAGCGGGGGACACGGCGCGGAGAGGCGGCGCAGAGCGCCGCCTCGAAGCCGCCATCGAGCGGCTGATCGCCGAGCGCTCGCCCCTCTACGAGGACGTGGCCGACGCCATCGTCGACGTCGAGCCGTTCCACTCCGGCGACGACAAGCCCAAACGGGCGCTGGCCCATCACATCGCCGCCCTGGTCGGGGTCCCCGCCGAGGCCCCCGGATGACGGACCGGCTGACGGGGGAGGTCACGGTCCAGGTCGCGCTGGGCGAGCGGGCCTACCCGGTGGTCGTGGGACCGGGTGTCCGCGCCCGCCTGGTCGACTTGCTCGATCCCGGGGCCCGCCGGGTGGCGGTCGTCACCCAGCCCGGCCTCGGCTTCGACGTGGACCCCGGGCGGGAGCACGAGGTGTTCACGATCGGCGACGGCGAGGCGGCCAAGACGCTGGCCACGGTCGAGGATCTCTGCCGGGTCTGGTCCCGCTGGGGCCTCACCCGGGCCGACCAGGTGGTGGCCGTGGGCGGGGGCGTGGTCACCGACACCGCCGGCTTCGCCGCCGCCGTCTACCACCGGGGCGTCGGAGTCGTGCACGTGCCCACCACGCTCCTCGGCATGGTGGACGCCGCCATCGGGGGCAAGACGGGGGTCAACCTCCCCGAGGGCAAGAACCTGGTCGGCGCGTTCTGGCAGCCGTCCGCCGTCCTGTGCGACACCGACTCCCTCGCCACGCTGCCCGAGCGGGAGCGCCTGTCCGGGCTGGGCGAGATGGCCAAGTACCACTTCCTCACCGGCGAGGACCTGCTGGCGCAGCCACTGGTGGAGCGCATCGCCGCCTGCGTCCGCATCAAGGCCAAGGTCGTGGCCGCCGACGAGCGCGAGGACCCGTCCTCCCGCCGCGGCCGCGCCACGCTCAACTACGGCCACACCCTGGCGCACGCCCTCGAGACCGCCGGGCGCTACGACCTGCGCCACGGGGAGGCGGTGGCGATCGGCCTGGTTTACGCCGCCGAGCTGGCGGCCGAGCTGGGGCGGATCGACGGCGCCCGGGTCGGAGACCACCGCCGGGTGATGGGGGAGTACGGGCTGCCGACCGCCCTGCCCGCTTCAGTCGATCCCGCTGAGCTGATGGCGTTGATGGCACGCGACAAGAAGGCCGTGGACGGGCTCACGTTGGTCCTCGACGGCCCGCAGGGGGTCGAGGTCGTGACCGGCGTCGACCCCGGGACGGCCCGCGCCGTGCTCGACCGGATGGGCTCGTCGACATGAGCGACATGAGCGACCGCAGCGGGCGGCCGGTCATCCTGGTGCTCAGCGGGCCCAACCTCAACCTGCTGGGCCAGCGGGAGCCCGGGGTCTACGGGCGCCAGACCCTCGACGACCACGTGGCCGCCATGCGCCAGGCCGCCGACGCTGCCGGGTTCGACCTGGAGCACCTCCAGGCCAACGCCGAGGGCGACCTCATCGACGCCATCCAGGTCGCCCGGGGTCGCTGCGCCGCCATCGTCATCAACCCCGGCGCGTTCACCCATTACGCCTGGGGGCTCCACGACGCCCTGGCCATGTTCGACGGGCCTGTGGTCGAGCTCCACATCTCCAACCCCAACGCCCGGGAGTCGTGGCGCCACACGTCGGTCGTGTCCCCGGTGGCCACCGGCACGATCGCCGGCTTCGGCGGCCACGGCTACGCGCTGGCGGTCGAGGCCGTCCGCCGCCTGCTCGCTGACGGCCGGGCGGCGCCCGGCACCTAGAGGCTGCGCCGGCCGGCGCAGCCCCGGCCCGAGCGGCCGTGGAGCGGGAAAAGCGGCCCGAGCGGCCGTGGAGCGGGCAAAGCACGCCGGAGCCCGAGCGGCCCGGCGCCGGAGGCGCCAAGAGCGGGAAACGCGGCGCGTAGAGCCGACGCCGTCGGCGTCGGCTCGTAGCCTGGCTGCGTGACCTTCGACCGTTCCTCGCTCCCCCCGATGGACGTCGCCGACCGGTCGGCGCGGCTCCGGGCCCGGCTCGCCGACGTGCCGTGCGACGCCCTGCTGTTCACCAACCTCACCAACATCCGCTACCTGACCGGCTTCACCGGGTCGGCGGCGCTGCTGCTGGTGCCGGCCGACGAGGCCCGCGAGCTGGTGTTCGTGACCGACGGCCGCTACCGCGACCAGGCGGCCGCCGAGGTCGCCGCCGCCGGGGCCGAGGCCCGCATCGAGATCGGCCGGGAGGAGGAGGCCCGCCGCCAGGTGCTGGCGGACGCGGTGGTCGGCATGGGTCGGCTCGGGCTCGAGTCCGAGAACGTCACCTGGGGCCAGAAGCGCCGCTTCGACGACGACTGGTTCCCCGAGGCGAAGCTCGTGCGCACCTCGGGGCTGGTCGAGTCGCTGCGCCTGGTCAAGGACGCCGGCGAGGTCGCTCGCATCCAGGCCGCCTGCGCCATGGCCGACGCCGCGCTGGCCGCGGTCCGCCACCGGCTGGGGGAGGGGGCGACCGAGGCCGAGGTGGCGCTCGAGCTGGAGTGGCAGATGCGGCGGCTCGGCGCGGAGGGCCCCTCCTTCGAGACCATCGTCGCCTCCGGGCCCAACGCGGCCCTGCCCCACCACCGGGCCGGAGCCCGCCGTATCGCCGAGGGCGACCTGGTGGTCCTGGACTTCGGGGCGCTGGTCGACGGCTACCACTCCGACATGACCCGCACGGTCATGGTGGGCGATCCGAGCGAGACGCAGTCCCGCATGTACGAGGTGGTGCGGGAGGCGCAGGCCGCCGGCGTGGGCGCGGTCAAGGCCGGTGCCGAGGCCAAGGCGGTGGACGATGCATGCCGGTCGATCATCCGCGAGGCCGGCTGGGACGAGGCGTTCCTCCACGGCACCGGCCACGGCGTCGGGCTGGACATCCACGAGCCGCCTCGGGTGGCCAGGACGGCCGACGCTATGCTGGCCAACGGCCAGGTCGTGACCGTCGAGCCGGGCGTGTATCTCGCCCAGCACGGCGGGGTTCGCATCGAGGACACGGTCGTGGTCACCTCCGAGGGCTGCCGCACGCTGACGCGGGCGCCCAAGGATCCTCATCTCTAGACCTTCGATTGCGCGCCAGGAGCCGAGCCGATGGCTGCCACCACCACCAACGACCTCAAGCGGGGCATGACCCTCGACCTGCCCGAGGGGCTGTTCCAGGTCGTCGACTTCCAGCACGTCAAGCCGGGCAAGGGCCCGGCGTTCGTGCGCACGACCCTGCGCAACGCCCGCACCGGCGGCCAGGTCGATCGGACCTTCCGGGCCGACGAGCGCGTCGAGCAGGCGGTCGTCGACAAGAAGGAGATGCAGTTCCTCTACCACGACGGCGATCACTACGTGTTCATGGACAGCAGCACCTACGAGCAGCTCCACGTCGGGGCCGCGGCGCTGGGCGACGCCGTCAACTACATCGTCGACGGGTCGACGGCGGTGCTGCAGGTCTACAAGGACGAGATCATCGGCACCGACCTGCCCGCCGCGGTCGAGCTCGCGGTGTCCAACACCGACCCGGGTGTCCAGGGCGACCGGGTGTCGGGGGCCCGCAAGCCGGCCACGCTGGAGACCGGCCTGGTCGTCCGGGTGCCGCTGTTCGTCAGCCCCGGTGACCGCATCAAGGTCGACACCCGCAGCGCCGAGTACCTGACGCGGGCGTAGGGCCTTGAGCGAGCGTCCGCCGAGGGTGACGGGACAGCAAGGAGAGAGCGAGCGAGGCCCGAGCGGCCCGCTGCGAAGCAGCAGGAGCGGGGAGCATTTGGGGGATCTGGAGCCGACCGAGGTCGAGAGCCGGCGGGCCGCCCGGGAGCGGGCGCTCGAGCTGTTGTACGAGGCCGAGGCCAAGGACATCCCGATCGCCGAGCTGCTGGAGCAGCAGCCCATCGCGCCTGCCGACCTTGCACTCGAGCTGGTCCAGGGCGTCGCGGTTCACCGCGAGCGGATCGACGAGCTGCTGGCCCGCCTGGTGGCCCCGAAGTGGTCGCTGGACCGGCTCGCCGCCGTCGACCGGTCCATCATGCGGCTCGGGTCGTACGAGCTGCTGGCGGCGCCGGAGCGGTCGGCCGCGCTGGTCATCAACGAGGCCGTCCTGCTGGCGCGCCGGTTCGGCACCGACGACTCACCCCGGTTCGTCAACGGCGTCCTGTCGTCGGTGGCCTCGGAGGTGCGCCCGGAGTGAGCCGGCCACGCTGACGTTGCCGCTGCCCGCTCCCGAGCTGGCGGACGCCGAGCGCGGCGTCCGGCTGCGCGGTTGGCGCGACGACCCGGGCGACGCGGCGGCGTTGGTGGCGGCGTGGCATGACCCGACCGTCGTGCGCGCCAACCCGGTCCCGCGGGACGTGTCGCCCGAGGCGGCCGGGCGCTGGATCGCCGGCGAGGCCGAACGCCGCGCCCGCGGCCTGGCGCTCGACCTGGTGGTCAGCCCCGTGGATGCCGAGGACGTGTGGGGCGAGGTCGGGCTACGGGGCTTCGACACGCAGGTCGGCCGTGCCGAGGTGGGGTGGTGGCTCGCGCCCGCCGCCCGGGGTCGGGGCGTGGCTGCTGCCGCGGTGGAGCTGCTCGCGGGATGGGCGCTCGGTCCGCCGCTCGGTCTGCGGCAGGTGTGGGCGCGGATCGATCCGGGCAACACGTCGTCCGCCGGCGTGGCGGCCGGCGCCGGGTTCCGGCGGCTGGGTGCGGCCGGAGGCACGGACGTGTGGGCCCGCCCGTGACCGTTCTGTCCGACCTCAATCGCCAGATTGCGCGCGAGAGCTGACGGAACGCCCGGGGGATGCGCCAACCCCGACCGCACCAGTGCTACGGTCGCCGCCTGACCGTGAAGCGGGTCCTGCGAGACCCGCACGGCCAGGACAAGGGGAGGTCCCCGATTGGCAGAGCGCGAACGACGTAGCACGCCCCCGTTCGGGGGCGTTTTCCATGCCCGGACGCAGGTGCTCGACGCCGACGACGTCCGCCGGGCCTTGTGGCGGATGGCCCACGAGATCATCGAGCGCAACCACGGTCCCGATCAGGTGGTGCTGATCGGACTGCAGACCGGCGGGGTGACAATCGCCGAGGCCCTTGCCGACGCCCTCGAGAAGATCGAGGGCGCCCGGCCGCCGCTGGGGTCGCTCGACGTCGCCTTCCACCGCGACGACATCGGGTTGAGGCCCGTGCTTCCGTCGGCGGTGACCGACATCCCCGTCGACCTCACCGGCCAGGTGGTGGTGCTGGTGGACGACGTGCTGTTCACCGGGCGCACCATCCGGGCCGCGCTGGACGCCGTCCACACCTACGGGCGGCCCCGGGTCGTCCAGCTGGCGGTCATGGTCGACCGGGGGCACCGGGAGCTGCCGATCCGCCCGGACTTCGTGGGCAAGAACCTGCCCACCCGGCGGGACGAGGTGGTCAACGCCACGCTCGAGGGCGTGGAGCTGGGCGAGGTGGTGAAGGGCAGATGAAGCACCTACTGGGGATCGAGGAGCTCGACGGCGACGAGATCGACCACCTGCTCACCCTCACCGACAGCTTCGTGGAGGTGAGCCGGCGCCGCATGCCCAAGGTGCCGGCGCTCCAGGGCCGCACGGTCACGTGGCTGTTCTACGAGGACTCCACCCGCACCCGGCTCAGCTTCGAGCAGGCGGCCAAGCGGCTGTCGGCCGACACGCTCAGCTTCTCGGTGTCGGCCTCGTCGGTGAACAAGGGCGAGTCCCTGCGGGACACCGTCGAGACGATCGAGGCCATGGGGGTCGACGCCATCGTGGTGCGGCACCGGTCGGCCGGCGTGCCCCACCAGGTCACCCACTGGGTGTCGGGCAGCGTGATCAACGCCGGCGACGGCTGGCACGAGCACCCCACGCAGGCGCTGCTCGACTGCTACACGATCCGCGAGCACCTGGGCGGGGTCGACGGCCTGCGCATCGCCGTCGTCGGCGACATCAAGCACAGCCGGGTGGCGCGCAGCGACGCCTGGGCGTTCACCAAGCTGGGTGCCGAGGTGACGCTGGTGGCGCCGCCGACGCTGCTGCCCCCGAGCCTGGACGGCTGGCCCGTGGCGGTGAGCCACGACCTGGACGCGGTGCTGCCCGAGGTCGACGTCGTCTACCTGCTGCGCATGCAACGCGAGCGCATGACCGAGGCGCTCGTGCCGTCGCTGCGGGAGTACACGGCCCGCTACGGCCTCACCCGGTCGCGGGTCGACCTGCTGGGCGACAAGGCCATCGTCATGCATCCGGGGCCGATGAACCGCGGCGTCGAGATCGCCGCCGATGTCGCCAACCTGCCCCGCTCGGTCGTGACCGACCAGGTGCGCAATGGGGTGGCCGTGCGCATGGCCGTGCTGTTCGAGCTGCTGGGATCCGGAGGCGAGCTGTGATGAAGTCGGTCCTCATCCGGGGCGGCCGGGTGGTCGACGCCGGCGGTGAGCGGGTCGCGGACGTGGCGGTGGAGGACGGCCGCATCGCCGCGGTGGTGTCCGAGGGATCGGATCTCGGCGCCGACGTGGTGCTCGACGCCGGCGGCTGCGTGGTGGCCCCTGGCCTGGTCGACCTCCACACCCACCTGCGCCAGCCGGGCAGGGAGGAGGCCGAGACCGTCGAAACCGGGGCCCGGGCGGCGGCGCTGGGCGGGTTCACCTGCGTGCTCGCCATGCCCAACACCGATCCCGCCGTCGACTCCGCGGGCGTGGCCCGCGAGGTGCTGCAGCTGGGGCGCGGCGCCTGCTGCGACGTCCGCACGTCCGCCGCCATCACGGTGGGACGGCAGGGCACCCAGCTGACCCCCATGGCCGAGCTGGCCGAGCTGGGCGTGCGGTTCTTCACGGACGACGGCAACGGGGTCCAGGACGGCCGGCTCATGCGCCGGGCCCTCGAGTACGCCCGGGGGCTCGGGGTCACGCTGGCCCAGCACTGCGAGGACGAGGTGCTGGCCGGGGGCGGCGCGATGCACGAGGGGGCCTGGTCGTCGCGGCTCGGCATCCCGGGCCAGCCGGCCGAGGCCGAGGAGGTCATGGTGATGCGCGACATCGCCCTGGCCCGCCTCAGCGGCGGCCGGGTCCACTTCCAGCACCTGTCGACCCGGCGGTCGATCGCCCTGGTGGGGGCGGCCAAGGCCGAGGGCCTGCCGGTGACGTGCGAGGCCACGCCCCACCACTTCACACTCACCGACGAGCGCTGCGCCTCGTACGACCCGGTGTTCAAGGTCAACCCGCCGCTGCGGACCGGCGACGACGTGGCCGCCGTCCGCGCCGGGCTCGCAGGCGGGACGGTCGACTGCATCGCCACCGACCACGCCCCCCACGCGCCCGAGGCCAAGGAGCAGCCCTTCGACGAGGCGGCGCCGGGCATGCTCGGCCTGGAGACCGCGCTGGCCCTGGCCCTCACCCACCTCGGTCTGCCGGTCGCCGAAGTGCTGGCGCTGCTGTCGTGGCGGCCGGCGGCGGTCCTGGGCGTCGGGAACACCCACGGCGGGCCGATCGAGCCCGGCCGGCCCGCCAACCTGTGCGTGGTCGATCCCGCGGCGACGTGGACGGTGGACCCGGCGGCGCTGGCGAGCCGCAGCCGCAACACGCCCTACGCCGGCATGACGCTCACCGGCCGCGTCCGCCACACGCTGCTGGCGGGGGAGCCGGTCGTCGTGGACGCCGAGGCCCAGCGGTGATTCATGCGCTAGAGTGCATGACTATGCAAGGTCGCCAAGTATGAGCTCGGCGGTGCGGGAGAGTCTGCTGGTCCTGGCCGACGGGACGACCTTCGAGGGCGAGCTGATCGGGGCCGAGCCCCCCGCCGGAGGGGTCGCCACCGGCGAGGTGGTGTTCAACACGACGCTGACCGGCTACCAGGAAGTGCTGTCCGACCCCTCGTACGCCGGCCAGATCGTCACCTTCACCGCAGTCCACATCGGCAACTACGGGGTGACGGCCCACGACGACGAGAGCCGCCGGCCGTTCTGCAGCGGCGTCGTGGTGCGGGACCTGGCCCGGCGCCGATCCAACTGGCGATCCAGTGGCGACCTCGACGCCTACCTGCGCCGCCACGGCGTGCCCGGGATCGCCGGCATCGACACCCGCCGGCTCACCCGCCACATCCGCCGGGCCGGGGCGTTGCCCGGCTCGTTCGGGGATGCCGACGAGGCGACGCTGAAGGCTGCCGCGGCCGCCGAGCCCGGCACCGACGGGCGCGACCTGGTCGCCACCGTCACCTGCGCAGAGCCCTACACCGTGCCGGCCACCGACCTCGGCCCGCCCGGCCGGGACACGCCACGGCGACGCATCGTGGCCTACGACTACGGCATCAAGCGCACGATCCTCCGCCACCTGGCCCGCCTTGGCGAGGTCACCGTGGTCCCCGCCGCCACGCCCGCGGCCGAGGTCCTGGCCCGGGAGCCCGACGGCGTGTTCCTATCCAACGGTCCCGGCGATCCGGCGGCCGTCACCTACGCGGTCGACGCCATCGACCAGCTCGTCGGCGAGGTCCCGGTGTTCGGCATCTGCCTGGGCCACCAGCTGCTGGCCACGGCCCTGGGCGGCACCACGCACAAGCTGCCGTTCGGCCACCACGGCGGCAACCACCCGGTTCGCCGGCTGGCGACGGGACGGGTGGAGATCACCAGCCAGAACCACAACTACGCCGTGGTCGAGGGCGCCATGGGCGCCGACGTCGAGGTCACCCACGTGAACCTCAACGACGGGGTGATCGAGGGCATCCGCAGTCCGCGGCTGCGGGCGTTCGGCGTCCAGTACCACCCCGAGGCGGGCCCCGGGCCCCACGACGCGGCCTACCTGTTCGCCGAGTTCGCCGTGCTCATGGAGGGGGGAGGGAGACCCTCCGGCCCGACCCCCACCCGCCGCCCCGTGGCGGCGTCGGCCTCCGGCCGACACCTTGTCCCTGAACACCCCCCCGCCTTTGGCCGCCGCCTCCCGGCGGCGTCGATCGCCGGTCGCTCGACCGGCAAAGCCGGATCGAGCGACGCAGGGGGGACCGACGTGAGCGAGCGCAGCGACCGAACCAGACAGCACGGGCCAGAGGCGCGAAGCGCCTGGCTCGCAGCGGAGCCGCCGGCGGCGGCGGAGCGGAGAGCCGTTCCCCCCGGACCCCCCTCGCAGGGGTCTCGCACGGTGCGCCAAGGGGGCCTCTGAGATGCCCCGGCGTGACGACCTCGCATCGATCCTGCTCATCGGGGCGGGGCCCATCGTGATCGGCCAGGCGTGCGAGTTCGACTACTCGGGAACGCAGGCGTGCAAGGTCCTCCGGGCCGAGGGCTACCGGGTGATCCTGGCCAACTCCAACCCGGCCACGATCATGACCGACCCCGACTTCGCCGATGCCACCTACGTCGAGCCGCTCGACGCCGACCACCTGGAGCGCATCATCGAGCGGGAGCGGCCCGACGCCGTGCTCCCCACCCTCGGCGGCCAGACCGCCCTCAACCTGGCCATGGAGCTGGTGGACCGCAAGGCCGTGGGGCGGCCCGGCACGCCCGAGCTGATCGGTGCCAACGCCGAGGCCATCGCCACCGCCGAGGACCGCGAGCGGTTCAAGGCCGCCATGCAGGAGATCGGCCTCGGCGTCCCGGCGTCGGCCACCGCCCACGACCTGGACGAGGCCCTCGCCGCCGTCGAGCGCATCGGGCTCCCGGTCGTCGTCCGGCCGGCGTTCATCCTCGGCGGCAAGGGGACCGGCATCGCCACCACGCCCGACGAGTTCCGCCGCGTCGCCGCCACCGGGCTGGCCGCCAGCCCCATCAGCGAGATCCTCATCGAGCGCTCGATCGCCGGGTGGAAGGAGTACGAGCTCGAGGTCATGCGCGACCGCGCCGACAACTGCGTGGTCATCTGCTCGATCGAGAACCTCGACCCCATGGGGGTTCACACGGGCGACTCGATCACGGTGGCGCCGGCCCAGACGCTGAGCGACGTCGAATACCAAGCCATGCGGGACGCGGCCTTTGCCTGCATCCGGCGCGTGGGTGTCGAGACGGGGGGGTCCAACGTGCAGTTCGCCCTCGATCCGGCCAACGGCGACATGGTCATCATCGAGATGAACCCACGGGTGAGCCGATCGTCGGCCCTGGCGTCGAAGGCCACGGGGTTCCCCATCGCCAAGATCGCGGCCAAGCTCGCCGTGGGCTACACGCTGGACGAGATCCCCAACGACATCACCCGCAAGACCCCGGCCAGCTTCGAGCCCACCATCGACTACGTGGTCACCAAGGTGCCCCGCTGGGCGTTCGAGAAGTTCCCCACCAGCCCGGGCGTGCTGGGCACGTCGATGCAATCGGTCGGCGAGGCCATGGCCATCGGCCGGACCTTTCCCGAGTCGCTGCAGAAGGCGCTGCGCAGCCTGGAGCAGGGCCGGGCGGGCCTGAACTGCGATCCCGGCGAGGCGGCGCTCGACGAGCTGGCGGACGACGAGCTGCTGGCCCGGGCCGCGATCGGGACCCCGGACCGTCCCTTCCAGCTCGAGGCCGCGCTGCGCCGGGGGATCACCGTCGAGGCGCTGGCCGACCGGACCAAGGTCGACCCCTGGTTCCTCGACCAGATCCTGCGGATCGTGGAGGAGCGGGAGCACTTGGCGGCGGCCGGGCTCGCGGCAATGGGCCAGCGGGACTGGCGGCGGGCCAAGCGGCTCGGCTTCTCCGACGCCCAGCTCGCCTGGCTGTGGGGCGCCGACCCCGCCGAGGTGCGACGCCGGCGGCTGGCGGCCGGCGTTCGCCCCACCTACAAGACGGTCGACACCTGCGGCGCCGAGTTCGAGGCGGCGACGCCGTACCACTACTCGACCTACGAGGACGAGGACGAGATCGTGGCCAGCGGGCGGCGAAAGGTCCTGATCCTCGGGTCGGGCCCCAACCGGATCGGGCAGGGCATCGAGTTCGACTACTGCTGCGTCCACGCCAGCTTCGCCTTGGCCGACGCCGGCTACGAGACCGTGATGCTCAACTGCAACCCGGAGACGGTGTCCACGGACTACGACACGTCCGACCGGCTCTACTTCGAGCCACTCACCCTGGAGGACACCCTCAACGTCATCGAGGCCGAGCGGGCGGCCGGCGACCTGGTGGGCGTGGTGGTCGCCCTGGGGGGACAGACGCCGCTCAAGCTGGCCTCCGCGCTGCCCGAGGAGCTCGTCCTGGGCACGTCGCCGGCCTCGATCGACGCCGCCGAGGACCGGGAACGCTGGGGTGCGCTGTGCGCCCGCCTGGAGATCCCCCAGCCGGCCGGGGGCACCGCCACCACCGTCGACGAGGCCCTGGCGGTGGTCGATCGGATCGGCTATCCGGCGCTGCTGCGGCCGTCGTACGTGCTGGGCGGCCGGGCCATGGAGATCGTCTACGACGAGGCGGGCCTGCGCCGGGCGATGGCCGAGCTGGCGAGCTTCGGGAGCCTGGGCCGGGAGGGCGGCCTGTCGGCGTCCCGCCCCGTGCTCATCGACCGCTTCCTCGAGGACGCCACCGAGGTCGACGTGGACGCCATCCGCGACGCCACCGGCGAGGTGGTCATCGGCGGCGTGATGGAGCACGTCGAGGAAGCCGGCGTGCACTCCGGCGACTCGGCCTGCTCGATCCCGCCCCACTCGCTGTCGTACGACACCGTGGCGGTGATCGAGGACTACACCCGGCGCCTGGCCGACGCCCTCGACGTGCGCGGGCCCATCAACGTGCAGTACGCCGTGCAGCCCGGCCCGAGACATGCTCTCCGCTCCCACGGCCGCTCGGGCCGTGGGAGCGGGAAACCTGTCCAGGTGTTCGTGATCGAGGCCAACCCCCGGGCCAGCCGGACGGTGCCGTTCGTGGCCAAGGCCACCGGCGTGCCGCTGGTGAAGGTGGCGTCGCGGGTGATGGTCGGCGCCACGCTGGCCGAGCTGCGGGCCGAGGGCCTGTTGCGGGACCCGGTGGACGGCGGCCACATCGCCGTCAAGGAGGCTGTGCTGCCGTTCAACCGCTTCCCCGACGCCGACACCGTCCTGGGACCGGAGATGCGCTCGACCGGTGAGGTGATGGGCGTCGACCGCACGTTCGGGCTGGCGTTCGGCAAGGCCCAGCTGGCGGCGGGGGACGAGCTGCCGGCGAGCGGGATGGTGTTCCTGTCGCTGGCCGACCGCGACAAGGCGGCGGGGCTGAAGGCGGCGGCACGGTTGGTCGAGCAGGGGTTCGAGATCGCCGCCACCGTGGGGACCGCCGACCACCTCGAGCGCAACGGCGTTCCGGTGGCCCAGCGGGTGGCGAAGGTGGCGGCCGAGGACGGCGTGGGCACCTCCGAGCCACCGGGCCTGCCGACAGCGCTGGACCTGATCTCCGCCGGCAAGGTGCAGCTCGTGGTCAACAGCCCCCGGGGCCGGGGCGCCCGTGCCGACGGCGCCTACATCCGCCGGGCGGCCAACGTCCACCGCGTCCCCTGCCTCACCACCGCCGCGGCCGCGGTGGCGGCGGCCGAGAGCACGGTCGACCGCGCCCGCCACGAGGTCCGGGTCCGGACGCTGCAGGAGATCCACGGGCGGTGACCCGGCCTCGCGTTCTCGCGCCTGGATTGGCTGCTCTAGCGACCATTTCAGACGCGAGAACGCGGGGTCGGCGCCGAACGACCCCCGACATGGCGGTGAGCGTGGGCTCGATCCGGCTGCCCAACCCGGTCATGACCGCGTCGGGCACGGCTGGCCACGGCGCCGAGCTGAGCGCCTACGGCGACCTGGGAGCGCTGGGGGCGGTGGTGGTGAAGTCGCTGCACGCCGATCCCTGGCCCGGCAACCCGCCGCTGCGGGTGCACGAGACCGCCGCCGGGATGATCAACTCCGTCGGCCTCCAGGGGCCGGGCGTGGAGGCGTGGCAGGCCCACGACCTGCCGGCGCTGGCGGCCACGGGTACCCGCGTGGTCGCCTCGATCTGGGGGCGCACCGTCGAGGAGTACCGCCGGGCCGCCGATCTGCTCGCCGATGCACCTCCTGAGACCGTCGTGGCCGTCGAGGTCAACCTGTCGTGCCCCAACACCGAGGCCGGCCGCGAGCTGTTCGCCCACTCGGCCGCCGACACCCGGGCCGCCATCGAGGCGACGGCCGGTTGCGGGCGTCCCCGCTGGGCGAAGCTCAGCCCCAACGCGGCCGGCCTCGACAAGATCGCGGCCGCCGCCCAGGCGGCGGGGGCCGAGGCGGTGACGCTGATCAACACGGTGATTGGGATGGCGATCGACCCGGAGACCCGGCGCTTCCGGCTGGGATCCGGGCCGCTGGGCGGGGGCCTGTCGGGCCCGGCGATCCACCCCATCGCGGTGCGGGCGGTGTTCGACGTGCACCGGGCGCTTCCCGACCTGCCGATCGTCGGCGTGGGCGGGGTGGCGAGCGGCGCCGACGCGGCCGAGCTGATGCTGGCGGGTGCCAGCGCCGTCCAGGTGGGCACGGCCACGTTCGCCGACCCCCGGGCGCCGCACCGGGTGCTGCGTGAGCTACAAGGGTGGGCGGCGCGGCAGGGACTGGTACGGATCGACGAGGTGATCGGAGTCGTTCATGGCTGAGGAACAGGGATCGGGGACGGCCACGGCCGGCGAAGTGCCCCCGGCGCTGCGGGCCCGGCTGGTGTTGGCGCTCGACGCCGACGACCTGGTGGCCGCCCGCCGGCTGGCGCGTCAGCTGCACCCGTACTTCGGCACCATGAAGGTGGGCCTGGAGCTGTACAGCGCGGCCGGTCCCGAGGCGATCTCGCTGCTCGCCGACCTGGGTGTCGACGTGTTCTGCGACATCAAGCTGCACGACATCCCCAACACGGTGGGGCGGGCGGCGCGGGTGTTCGGGGCGCTGGGGGCCCGCTACCTGACGCTCCACACGGCTGGCGGCGTCTCGATGCTGCGGGCCGGCGTGGAAGGGCTGCGGGAGGGGGCGGCCGGGGCGGACCTGCCCGAGCCGGTGGCCCTGGGCGTGACGGTGCTCACCAGCGAGCCCGAGGCGTCCGCCCACCTGCTGCAGCAGCGGGTGGCGGCCGGGCTCAACGGTGGCTGCGACGGCTTCGTGTGCGCCGTCCCCGACGTCGACACCGTCCGCCAGATCGCGCCGGCGGCGATGCTGGCGACACCCGGGATCCGCCCCGAGGGCGCCGCCATCGACGACCAGGGCCGGGTCGCCACCCCCCGTCAGGCCCTGGATGCCGGGGCCGACCTGCTCGTCGTCGGGCGGCCGGTCACCCGCGCCCCGGACCCGGTCGCGGCCGCCCAGGCACTGGTGGCGCCACTGGTGTGACCAGGGGCCCAACTGCCGATTGTCACCGATCGGCCGCGAGGCCGCGCTAGGGTGCGCGACATGCCGCAGCCACCGATTTTGACTCCCGAGCAGCGCGAAGCCGCACTTGCGAAGGCAGCCGAGGCCCGGCGGGCCCGAGCGGAGATCAAAGAGAAGCTCAAGATGGGGTCGCTGAGCCTCAAGGAGCTCCTCGACCAGGCCGACGCCAGCGACACCGTAGGGAAGATGAAGGTGCTCGCCGTGCTCGAATCGCTCCCCGGCGTGGGCAAGGTCCGTGCCCGCCGCACGATGGAGGAGATCGGCATCGCCGACACCCGCCGGGTGCGGGGCCTGGGCGAGCAGCAGCGCCGCTCCCTGCTCGACGCGTTCTCCGGCTGACCGTCCTCCGTCGCTTTGCTCATAACGGTCTCGGGCCCTCCGGGCTCGGGTACCACCACCACCGCACAGCACGTCGCTGACCGGCTCCGGCTCGAGCTGGTGCCGGGCGGCCAGGTGTTCCGGGCCATGGCCGCGGAACGGGACATGAGCCTGCCGGTGTTCGGTCGCTACGCCGCCGAGCACCCCGAGGTCGACGTCGAGCTCGACACCCGGCTCGGCCAGCGGGCCCGCGCCGGCGGTGTCGTCATCGAGTCCCGCCTGGCCGGCTGGATAGTGCGCAAGGAAGGCCTACCCGGGGTGACGACGTGGATCGACTGCGACCCCCGGATCCGGGCCCAGCGGGTCGCCGGGCGCGAGGGCCTGTCCGTGGAGCGGGCCCTGGCCGACAACGAGGAGCGCCAGCGGGTCGAGCGCGACCGGTACCTGGTGCTGTACGGCATCGACATGGCCGACCTGTCCGTCTACGACCTGGTGCTCGATTCCGGCGCGCTGCGGCCGGCGGCCCTCGCCGATCGCATCGCCGCCGCCGCCGAAGAACGGTTCCTACCGCCCTGAGCACCCGAGGCAATAGCCGCCACTCCCGCACTCTGGAGGCAATAGCCGCCGGCTCCGGCGGTCATAGCCTCGTGAGTCGGTCGGCGGCGGTTATTGCCTCGCCACCACGGGGGATTTCACCCTTCGGAGGCCGGGCACGGTAGCCTGGTCAGCCGATCCAACCGGCCCGGCACGAGGTGCGCGCCCGCATGGCATCACGCCAAGACACGATGATGAACCCCTCCATCGAGGAGCTGCTCGATCGCGCCGGGTCGAAGTTCTCGCTGGTCACGCTGAGCGCCATGCGCGCCCGGCAGATCAACGCCTACTTCAACCAGCTGGGCGAGGGCCTGGGTGCCATCGTGCCGCCGCAGGTGACGTCCGTGGCCCGCAAGCCGCTCTCCATCGCCTTCGAGGAGATCGCCGGCGACAAGATCGTGCTCGTCCACCCGACCGAGACCGCCGGCGAAGACACCGACGAGGCCGGCGCCGAGGGGCTCGAGGCAGTGGCCGGCACCGACGTCGGGGCCGCCGAGCCGCAGACCGGCGAGGGCGGCGAGTCCGACGGGTCCGCCTAGGCCCGTCCCACTCGACAGTTCCATGCTGGAGGGGCGGCGCATCGTCCTGGGGGTGTCGGGTGGCATCGCGGCCTACAAGGCCATCGACGTCTGCCGCCGCCTGGTCGACCGGGGTGCC
The DNA here is from genome assembly GCA_035641315.1 of Acidimicrobiales bacterium. GTDB lineage: Bacteria > Actinomycetota > Acidimicrobiia > Acidimicrobiales > VFJN01 > DASQUK01. The sequence continues at coordinate 16,611 of DASQUK010000073.1, forward strand.
CACGTCGTCCCCGTGATGACCCGGGGTGCCACGCGGTTCGTCGGTGAGGCGACGTTCTCGGCGCTGGCCTCCGAGCGGGCCCACACCTCGCTGTTCCACGACGACGACCCCATCCCACACACGCGGCTGGGGCAGTCCGCCGACGCCGTGGTCGTCGCCCCCGCCACCGCCCGCGTCATCGGCAGCTACGCCGCCGGCATCTCCAACGACCTGCTCACCGCCACCCTGCTGGCCGTGCGGCCGGGCTCGCCGGTCGTCATCGCGCCCGCCATGCACACCGAGATGTGGGAGCACCCGGCGGTGCAGGACAACCTCGCCACCCTGGAGCGCCGCGGCGTCCACATCGTGGCGCCCGAGGAGGGACGCCTGGCCGGCGGCGACGTCGGCAAGGGGCGCCTGGCGTCCCCCGAGAGCATCGTCGAGGCCGTCGAGGCGGTGCTCGGCGCCGACCGGGACCTGACCGGGCTGCACGTGCTCGTCACCGCCGGGGGCACCCGCGAGCCGATCGATCCGGTCCGGTTCGTGGGCAACCGCTCGTCGGGCAAGCAGGGCCACGCCCTGGCCACCGAGGCGGCTGCCCGGGGGGCCAAGGTCACGCTGGTCACCACCGTCGACCTCCCCACCCCGCCCACCGCCGACGTGGTGCGGGTCGAGACGGCGGCCGAGATGGCCGAGGCCGTCCACGCCGCCGAGGCCACGGCCGACGTGGTGGTCATGGCCGCCGCCGTGGCCGACTTCCGCCCGGCGCATGTGGCCGAGCGCAAGCTCAAGAAGCAGGCGGGCGTGCCCGAGATCACTCTCGAGCCGACCCCCGACATCCTGGCCGGGCTGGGGACGCGCAAGCGGCCCGGGCAGACCATCGTCGGTTTTGCTGCGGAGACCGACGAAGTGCGGCAGAATGCCGCAGCCAAGCTCGCCGCCAAGGGCATCGACCTCATCGTGGCCAACGATGTGACCGCCCCGGGCGCCGGGTTCGAGCACGACACCAACCGCGTCGTGATCATGGATGCCGACGGCACCGAGCGCGAGGTGCCATTGGCCGACAAGCGGGCGATCGCCCGTGCCGTGTTCGATGCCGTCACACAGAGGAGAACGAAACCGTGAGCCGTTGGACCTTCACGTCCGAGTCGGTCACCGAGGGCCATCCCGACAAGATGGCCGACCAGATCAGTGACTCGATCCTCGACGCGATCCTGGCACAGGATTCCCAGGCCCGGGTGGCTTGCGAGACCATGGTGACGACCGGCCTGGCCATCGTCGCCGGCGAGATCACCACCGACGCCTACGTCGAGATCCCCAACATCGTCCGCCAGACGATCAAGGGCATCGGCTACGACCGCGAGGCGGTCGGCTTCGACGGCAACACCTGCGGCGTCATGACGTCGATCGACCCGCAGTCGCCCGACATCGCGCAGGGCGTAGACACCGCCTACGAGAAGCGCACCGACGGCACCGACGAGGACCTCGACAGCCAGGGCGCCGGCGACCAGGGCATGATGTTCGGCTACGCGGTCGACGAGACCGAGGACCTCATGCCGATGCCGATCTGGCTGGCGCACCGTCTCGCCCACCGCCTCGCCGAGCGCCTGGCGGCGGTGCGCAAGGACGGCGCCCTCGACTACCTCGGCCCGGACGGCAAGACGCAGGTATCCGTGCGCTACCGCGACGGCCGGCCCGCCGAGATCGAGAAGCTCCTGATCTCGACCCAGCACAAGGAGGGCTCCGAGCGGCTCATCCCGGACGACCTCTGGGAGCACGTCGTCGAGCCGATCCTGCCGCGCGACCTCTACGACGCCCGCAAGCTGCGCAAGAACTTCCTCGTCAACCCGACCGGGCGGTTCGTGATCGGCGGCCCTGTGGGCGACGCGGGCCTGACCGGCCGCAAGATCATCGTCGACACCTACGGCGGCATGGCCCGCCACGGCGGCGGCGCGTTCTCCGGCAAGGACCCCTCGAAGGTCGACCGCTCGGCTGCCTACGCCGCCCGCTACGTCGCCAAGAACATCGTCGCCGCCGGCCTCGCCGAGCGCGCCGAGGTCCAGGTCGCCTACGCGATCGGCGTCGCGCACCCGGTGTCGGTCATGGTCGAGACGTTCGGCACCGAGAAGGTCGGCCGCGCGCGCACCCTCGAGCTGATCAACACGCACTTCGACCTGCGCCCGGGCGCCTTCCGCGAGGCCCTCAAGCTCCACCGGCCGATCTACCAGAAGACCGCGGCCTACGGCCACTTCGGCCGCGAGGACCACGACTTCACGTGGGAGAAGACCGATAAGGCGAACGCGCTGCGCGAGGCCGCGGGCCTCGGCGCGGCCGCCAGCACGGTCGTGTAGCCCGCCGCGCGCGCCTCGACGCGGGCGCTCACGCGGCCCCT
>DASQUK010000074.1:0-17357 GCA_035641315.1 Acidimicrobiales bacterium
AGGAGCCTCTGCCCCCCACGCACCCCGCCGGCATTCCCACCCGCCGCTGGTCAGGAGCCCGGTTCTCAGCCCGCCCCGGGCAAGCGCTCGAAGCATGAAAGGGCTGGTCGAGGCCACATTGGCCCCTCGTGCAAACGGTCACTAGTCTCCCCCCACGTGTCGGATCTCCTCCGTTCGTACCTGACGGCCGGCGTCTTCCTGGCCGTCGCGGTGGCGCTCGTGGGCGCCATCATGGGGCTCGGGAGCCTGATCCGACCGACCCGCCCGCAGCTCGAGAAGTACGTCAACTACGAGTCTGGCGTCGATCCCGCGGGCTCGATGTGGGGGCAGACGCAGGTCCGCTACTACCTGTTCGCCCTGTTGTTCGTGCTGTTCGACGTCGAGGCCGTGTTCATCTTCCCGTTCGCCACCCGGGCCGAGGAGTACGGCTGGTTCGGCTTCATCGAGATGGGCATCTTCATCGTCATCCTGGCGCTGGGGCTGCTGTACGCCTGGAAGAAGAAGGTCCTCCGCTGGATCTGATGCCGGCCATGACGATCAAGGACGATCGCTGATGGGTCTCGTCGAGAGCGGCAAGCTGCCCAAGCCGTTGACGTCACTGCTCAACACGGCCCGCAAGTACAGCCTGTGGGCGTACCAGTGGGGCCTGGCGTGCTGCGCGATCGAGATGGGCGCCGCCTTCGCCTCGCCCCGCTACGACGTCATGCGGCTCGGCGTCATCCCCCTGCCCGCCAGCCCCCGCCAGGCCGACGTGGTGGTCATCTCCGGCACCGTGACCGACAAGATGGTGCCGGCCATCAAGCGCCTCTACGAGCAGATGGCCGATCCCAAGTACGTCATCTCCATGGGCGCGTGCACCAACTGCGGCGGCCCCTACTGGGACAGCTACTCGGTCACCAAGGGCGTCGACCAGGTGGTGCCGGTGGACGTGTACATCCCCGGTTGCCCACCCCGGCCCGAGGCACTGCTCGAGGGCATCGTGCTCCTCCAGCAGCGGATCGGCCGGGAGGACCCGGCCGAGCGCTGGCGGGGCGATCCGCTCGTGGTGCAGTAGCGATGAGCGACGCGACCGGCACGACGACCGACGCCACCACCACGGAAGCCCAGGACGCCCAGGACACCGAGACCGACGAGCTGCGGCAGGGCTGGCTCGACACGCTCAGCGAGGCACTGGGCGACGCCGTGATCGGCAGCCACATCGCCCCCGGGCGCACCCTGTGGGTGCGGGTCGCCCGGGACGCCTGGTTCGACGCCGCGGAAGCCGCCAAGGGCCGGCTGGGCTGCACGTTCTTCGACTTCCTGTCGGCCATCGACTGGATGCCCTCGCCGTGGGGCCGCTACGAGTACTCGGCGGTCGACGTCGGCATCAAGCCGTTCGACCCCACGGCCCCCCTCGCCACCGGGGTCGCCGGCGGGGACACCCGCTTCCAGCTGTTCTGCCGGGTGGTCAACGTCCGCAAGCCCGACGGCCATCCGGTCGAGGTGATCCTCAAGGCCGACCTGCCCGACGAGGACCTGCGGGCCCGCAGCCTGGTGCCGCTCTACGGCGGCGCGAACTGGCACGAGCGCGAGTGCTGGGAGATGTTCGGCATCACGTTCGACGGCCATCCCGGCCTGCGGCACCTCTACCTGCCCGGGGAGTTCGAGGGCCACCCGCTGCGCAAGGACTTCCCGCTGCTGGCCCGCCTGGTCAAGCCCTGGCCGGGGATCGTGGACGTCGAGCCGATGCCCGGCGAGCCCGAGGCCGCGGAGCCCGCCGCCAACGGCGCCGGCGACGGGGACGCAGGGGGAGGCGCGACGTGACCCTCACGGAACGCCAGCAGCGGGCCTACGTCGACGCCCAGGCCGCCGACGCCCGGGTCAACGTCGAGCTCGAGACCGAGGAGGGCATGACCCTCAACATCGGTCCCCAGCACCCCGCCACGCACGGCACCCTGCGGGTGGTGGCCAAGCTCGACGGCGAGCAGGTCGTGTGGGCCGACGTGGTGCCCGGCTACATGCACCGGGGCTACGAGAAGCTCGTCGAGGTCCGGACGTTTCCGCAGGTCACGACGCTCATCAACCGCATCGACTGGCTGGGCAGCTTCGCCAACGAGGTGCCGTTCGTGCTCGCCGCCGAGAGGCTCATGGAGATCGAGGCGCCGGCCCGGGCCACCTACATCCGCACGATCCTGTTCGAGATGGCCCGGGTGGCCAACATCGTGCTGTTCCTCGGCGACCTGGGCGCCCAGCTCGGCGCCGTGACCCCCGTCTTCTACGCCTTCCGCGACCGCGAGCACGTGCTCGACCAGATCGAGGCCGTGACCGGCGGACGGTTCCATCCCAACTTCGATCGCATCGGCGGCATCAAGGACGACCTGCCCAAGGGCTGGATCGCCGACACCAAGGCGGTCATGGCCCGGGTCCGCGACTTCTGCGACCAGGTCGAGACGCTGCTGTTCGGCAACGAGATCTTCGAGACCCGCACCCGGGGCATCGGGGTCGTCCCGGCCGAGGTCGGCCTGTCCTACGGCCTGACCGGCGCCAACATCCGCGGCTCGGGGGTCGACTGGGACCTGCGCCGCGACGCCAATCCGGGCCTCGCCCACGACCAGGTCGACTGGAAGGTCTGGACCCACCCCGACGGTGACAGCTTCGCCCGCTGCTGGGTGAGGCTGCAGGAGACCCGTGAGGCGACCAAGATCGTCGACCAGCTCTGCGACGGGCTGCCGGGGGGACCGATCATGGCCAAGGTCCCCCGCATCATCAAGGTGCCCGAGGGCGAGGCCTACGTCGAGACCGACAACCCGCTGGGCGCCATGGGCTACTACGTGGTGAGCAAGGGTGACCTGGGGCCGTTCCGAGTGAAGATCCGCTCGGCGAGCTTCAGCAACGTGTCGATCCTGCCGTGGCTGCTGCGGGGCGTGTATGTGCCCGACATCATCACGATCCTCGCCAGCCTGTACTTCATCCTCGGGGACATCGACCGGTGACCGCCACCGCCGGGACCCTCGCCATCGAGCTGGCCTACTGGCAGCAGACGGTCCTGCGGACGGTCGGCGTGCTGGTCGCCGTGCTCATCCCCGCAGGCACGCTCGTCTACGTCTTCCTGTTCAAGATGATGAGCTTCATGCAGAGCCGGCTCGGTCCCATGGAGGCGGGTCCCTACGGCTCGATGCAGCTGCTAGCCGAGGTCGGCAAGTGGATCCAGAAGGAGGACATCGTCCCCTGGCGCGCCGACCGCAAGCTGTTCGCCATGGCTCCCTACGTCGTGGTGGCGTCGGTGTTCCTCATCCTGCTGGCCGTGCCGTTCGGCCCCGATGCCTGGTTCGCCGACCTCGACGTCGGCGTCTTCTGGGTGCTGGCCGTGTCGTCGATCTCGGTGCTCGGCATCCTCATCGCCGGGTGGGCGTCGGCGAACAAGTACTCGCTGCTCGGCGGCCTGCGGGCCGCCGGCCAGCTCATCGCCTACGAGCTCCCCATGGTGCTGGCGGTGATGGGGGTGGTCATCCAGGCCGGCACGCTCAACCTGCAGCAGATCGTTGCCGCCCAGCACAGCGGCGAGATCTTCGGTTTCGGCGGCATCGGCAACCCGTACATCTTCACCCAGATCCTCGGGTTCCTGATCTTCCTGGTGGCGACGCAGGCCGAGCTGACCCAGGCGCCGTTCGACATGCCGGTGGCCGAGTCCGAGCTGGTCTCGGGCTACATGACCGAGTACTCGGGCATGCGGTTCCTGCTGTTCTTCATCGCCGAGTTCGCCAGCGCCGGCGCCTTCGCGGCGGTGGCGGCCACCCTGTTCCTCGGCGGCTGGAGCATCCCCTGGGTCGACCTCGACGCCGACTACATGAACGTCATCGGCCCGGTCGTGCTGCTGACGAAGATGATGCTGGTGGCGTTCCTGGTGTTCTGGGCGCGGTTCACATACCCGCGCTTCCGGGAGGACCAGCTGCAGCAGCTGGCGTGGAAGATCCTCATCCCCCTGTCGCTTGTCAACATCCTCGCGACCATGGCGCTGAAGGTGATGTTCTGATGTTTCGCCTCACAACCGGAGGTTGCTCGGCGAGAGTTGGGTCGCCGCCTGGCGGCGGCGTCGTCCTGTCAGGTCGCTCGACCGGCAAAGCCGGATCGAGCGACGGCGGGGGGCTCCGGCAGGAGCCTCCGCCCCCCGCACCCCCCGCCGGCCCGCGGGCGGAACACCGTCCGTCAGGCCGGCCGAGCCAAGGGGCTCTGTGATGGCCAAGTTCCCCGCTCCCAAGACACCCGGGCTGGTCAAGGGCTTGGGCGTGACGCTCAAGACCATGGTGAAGACCACCTTCCCGTCCCGGGGCCTCAAGACGCTCATCCCGGCGCCGTCGAAGGGCGCCGCCACCGTGCAGTACCCCCACGAGAAGGAGCTGCCCGCCCCCCGGGCCCGCGGCGTCATCGCCCTCAAGGAGGACAACTGCACGGTCTGCATGCTGTGCGCCCGCAGCTGCCCCGACTGGTGCATCTACATCGAGGGCCACAAGGACACGGCGCCGCCCCGCCGTCCCGGCGGCAAGCCCCGCCAGGTCAACAGGCTCGACCGGTTCGACATCGACTACGCGCTGTGCATGTACTGCGGCATCTGCGTGGAGGTGTGCCCGTTCGACGCCCTGTTCTGGAGCCCCGAGTACGAGTACTCCGAGCTGCGCCTGGCCGACCTGCTCCACGACAAGGAGCGCCTCGGCGAGTGGATGCAGACCGTGCCCGACTTCGAGCCCTACGAGTCGGGGTCGGAGCAGAAGGTGCGCAAGGTCCCCAGGTAGCCGAGAGCCCAGCCGATTCGCATGGTCGCCCAGAACATCTTCTTCTACGTGATCGCCGCCGGCATGGTGGGCGCCGCCGTGGCGGTGGTCACCACCCGCAACGTGGTGCACGCGGCGCTCTACCTGATCGCGGTGTTCGCCGGTGTCGCGGCGCAGTTCATCATCCTCGCCGCCGAGTTCGTGGCCGTCACCCAGGTGCTGATCTACATCGGGGCGATCATGGTCCTGATGCTGTTCGGCATCATGCTGACCCGCGCCCGCATCGGGCGCGACGTCGACATGACCAACGATCACTGGTGGATCGGCGTCGGCACCGCGGTGCTCCTGGCGGCCGTCATGGGCTACGCCCTCATCGACCGCTGGGGCGACGACGCCCTACCCGCCGAGCGTCAGGTCAACGCCGTGGGCGGCAGCAACACGGCCACGGTCAGCGACTCGATCTTCTCGCAGTACCTGATCCCGTTCGAGATCGTGTCGGTGCTGCTGCTTGCCGCCCTGGTCGGCGCCATCGTCATCGCCCGGAAGGACCGGTGAGGGCGGGCCGATGGACGACCTGATGCTCAACCAGTTCCTGCTGCTGGGGGCGATCCTCTTCTGCATCGGCGTGTACGGCGTCATCGCCCGCAAGAACACGGTCATGGTGCTGATGTCGATCGAGCTGATCCTCAACGCCGTCAACATCAACCTGCTCACGTTCGGGGCGGCCAACGGGGACGTGGCCGGCGCGGTGTTCGCCCTGTTCGTGATCGCGGTGGCCGCCGCCGAGGTCGGCGTGGGACTGGCGATGGTGCTGATCATCTACCGCAACCGGGCGAGCGTTGACCTCGACGACGTCGACTCGATGAGAGGTTAGGGGACCGATCGTGCTGGAGCAGGCGTGGATCATCCCCATCATCCCTGCAGCGTCGTTCTTCGGGATCCTGCTGTTCGGGAAGCGGCTGCCCCGCAAGGGCAGCGAGCTCGGCGTCGCCGCCGTCGGCGTCGCCTTCGTGCTGGCGCTGGTGACCCAGGTCCAGTGGTTCCAGCACGTCGACGACGCCGAGAACGAGTCCGAGCCGACGGAGGAGCACGCGGCGGCGGTCGTCGACATCGACAGTGAGTCCGCAGCTCCGGTCCAGGAGGAAGAGCAGCCTGCAGAGGAGGATGGCGGGGAGCACGCCTCCATCGAACCCGTTACCCGCGAGTGGACCTGGTTCCAGTTCGGCGAGACCGAGGCCAAGGTCGGGACGCTCATCGATGGGCCAGCCGTGATGATGCTGATCGTCGTCACGCTGGTGTCGCTGCTGGTCCACGTCTACTCCACCGACTACGTGGGCGGCGACCGTCGCTACACCCACTTCTTCGCGTTCCTGTCGCTCTTCACCGCGTCCATGCTCGGCCTGGTCATGTCCAAGACCACGCTGCAGCTCATGGTGTGCTGGGAGCTGGTCGGGGTCTGCTCCTTCGTCCTCATCGGTCACTGGTGGGAGGAGAAGGCCAACAGCGACGCCGCCCTCAAGGCGTTCATCACCAACCGGGTGGGCGACGTGGGCATGATCACAGGCGTCATAGTCCTGTTCTTCGCGGCCGGGCAGACCTTCGACATTCTCGACATCAACACCCAGGCGCTGAACGGCGACATCAGCCACTTGGCGCTACTGGTCGCCTCGTGCGCACTGATCGCCGCGGTGATGTCGAAGTCGGGCCAGTTCATCCTTCACACCTGGCTGCCCGACGCCATGGCCGGTCCCACGCCGGTGTCGGCCCTCATCCACGCTGCCACCATGGTCGTGGCCGGCATCTACATGGTCTCCAGGCTCTACGGGGTGTTCTGGGAGGGGTTGTCGATCGGCATCTCCAGCGTCAACCTGCTCGCGCTCGTGGGTGGTGTCACCGTGCTGGGCGGGGCGGGACTGGCCTTCGTGCAGAACGACATCAAGCGGGTGCTCGCCTACTCCACGGTTTCGCAGCTGGGCTACATGGTCATGGCCCTCGGCGTCGGGGCGTGGACCGCGGCCCTGTTCCACCTCTTCACCCACGCCTTCTTCAAGGCCTGCCTGTTCCTGGGGTCGGGCTCGGTGAGCCACGCCGTCCACAGCTTCGACATGCGCGAGATGGGCGGCCTCCGCAGGTGGATGCCGCACACATTCAAGACGTTCATCATCGCCACGGCCGCGCTCATCGGCATCTTCCCCTTCGCCGGGTTCTGGTCCAAGGACGAGATCCTGGCCGGTGCGTCGCAGCTCGGCGGCCCCGGCAACTACCGGGTGTTCATGGTGGTCGGCATCCTCGGCGCCGTGATGACCGCCGCCTACATGACCCGCTGCGTGTACCTCACCTTCTTCGGCGAGTTCCGCGGACACGGCCAGCCGCACGAATCGGGCCCGCGGATCGTGGTGCCACTTTGGATCCTGGCGGTGCTCGGTGTGGTCGCGGGACTGGCCAACCTGCCCTCGGCGCTCGCCCCCGACAGCGTCGAGCTGCGGTTCGAGCACTACTACGAGCCGGTGGGTGCCTACTTCCCGAGCATCATGCCCGAGTTCGCCCACCCCGAGTTCTCGATCGGCATCGCGCTCGTCAGCACGCTCATCGGGTTGACCGGCATCGCCATCGGCGTCGCCTGGTACACGGGCAGGATCGGGCTGCGCGGCATCACCGAGCGCAATCGCTTGGCCGACGTCGGCTACACGACGCTGGTCAACAAGTACTACTTCGACCACCTCTACACCGGCGTGATCGCGGACGGCACCAAGGGGCCCGTGGCCCGGGGGGCCAACTGGGTCAACCAGAACGTCATCGACGGTGTGGTCAACGGCGCCGGGCGGCTTGCCACCGTCACCGGTCGGTGGGTCTACGCGCACGTCGACCAGCAGGTCGTCGACGGGGCCGTCAACGGCTCCGCCAGCGCCGCCCAGGGCGGCGGCCAGGTCTTCCGCCAGCTCACGTCCGGCAAGGTTCAGCAGTACGGCGCCCTGTTGTTCGGGGCGGCCGCCCTGTTCGCCGGCGTCTTCATCGTCTTCGTCTGACTGGTTGATCGATGAGCAACAGCGAGTTCCTGAACGATTGGGGCCTGATCCTCATGGTGTTCCTGCCGCTGGCAGGGGCGCTGGTGATGCTGCTCATCCCCAAGGACGAGGAGCAGACGCACCGCTGGGTCGCGCTGCTGGCCTCGCTGGCGGCGGCGGGCGTCGGTGTGGCCCTGCTGGCGGACTTCGACTACGACAACACCGCCCAGCTGCAATTCGTGGTCAACGAGCCGTGGATCGACGTCATCCGCTCGCGGTTCGTCGTCGGTCTCGACGGCCTGTCGGTGCCGCTGGTCGCCCTGACGCTGCTGATCACGCCGCTGTGCATCATCTACAGCTGGAACCACTTCCCCGAGCCCCGCAACCCCAAGGCGTTCCTCATCCTGCTGCTGGTGCTGCACACCGGCATGCTCGGCACGTTCGTGGCGCAGGACCTCATCCTGTTCTTCGTCTTCTTCGAGGTCGTGTTGCTACCGATGTACTTCCTCATCGGCGTGTGGGGTGGTGACAACCGCCAGTACGCCGCGATCAAGTTCTTCCTGTTCACACTGTTCGGCTCGGCGCTGATGATCGTCAGCTTCCTGGCCCTCTTCTTCGTGGCCGGCGGCGAGACGTTCGTCATCCCCGAGCTGGCGCAGCGGATCTCGACGCCGGGCGACTTCGGCATCGAGGCCGTCCCGCTGGCCACCCAGGTGCTGATCTTCGGCGGCATGTTCATGGGCTTCGGCATCAAGGTGCCGATGTTCCCGTTCCACACCTGGCTCCCCGACGCCCACACCGAGGCCCCGACGGTGGGCTCGGTCATCCTGGCCGCCATCCTGCTGAAGCTCGGAACCTACGGTTTCGTGCGGGTGGCGCTGCCGATCCTGCCCGAGGCGGCGGTCGAGTGGGCGCCCTACATCGGGGCGCTGGCGGTGATCGGCATCATCTACGGCGCGCTGGCGTGCCTGGCGCAGACGGACATGAAGCGGCTCATCGCCTTCTCGTCGGTGTCGCACATGGGCTTCACCATGCTGGGCATCGCCACGCTCACCGACTTCGGGTTGAATGCCGCCGTCATGGGCATGGTCGCCCACGGCCTCATCACCGGCATGCTGTTCTTCCTGGCGGGATCGGTGAAGGAGCGCTACCACACGCTCGAGATCCGGCGGCTGGGCGGGATTCTCGTGAAGGCGCCCCGCATAGGTTGGATCTTCGGCTTCACCGCCCTGGCGTCGCTCGGCCTGCCGGGCCTGGCCGGATTCTGGGGCGAGTTCCCGGCGATCCTGTCGGCTTACGAGCCGGGCGCGGGGCTGTCGGAGGTGACGTTCCGGGTCTACATGGTGATCGCCGCCGTGGGGACCGTCTTCGCGGCCGGTTACCTGCTCTGGCTCTACCAGCGCACGTCGTTCGGCGTCACCAAGGAGGAGTTCGAGGATGACGAGATCGCCGACGTCGAGGTGCCGGAGTGGATCGCCTGGACGCCGATGCTGGTGCTCATCCTGGTCATCGGCGTCTACCCCAACCTGGTGTTCCGGGTCACCGACGACCAGCTCGCCGGGGTGGCCCAGATGCTCACGGCGGCGGTCGGGGGTTAGCCGCCCGTGTCCGCGGTGCTCGCTTCACTGGCGCAGGCCGACGGCGGTTTCGTCCGCCCCGTGATCGACTGGCACGCGCTCGCGCCCGAGCTGGTGCTCACCGCTGTGCTGTGCGCCGTGCTGGTCGCCGACCTGTTCCTGCCCGAGGACCGCAAGGCGCTGCTGCCGTCGTTGGCCGGGCTGGGACTGCTGGCGGCCCTGATCCCGGTGCTGACCCTGGCCGTCGACGGCGCCGACCGCACGATGTTCGGCGGCGCCTACGCGGTCGACAACTTCGCCCTGGTCGTCAAGGCCCTGTTCCTGGTGGCCGGCTACGTCACGGTGCTGATGTCGACGAACTACATCGCCGAGGGCGACTACGCCGAGGGCGAGTACTACTTCCTGCTGCTGTCGTCGATCCTGGGCATGACGATCATGGGCTCGGCCCGCGACCTGGTGACAATCTTCGTGGCGCTGGAGCTGCTGTCGGTCCCCGCCTATCTGCTGGCGGGATGGCGCAAGCGCGACCCCAAGGGCAACGAGGCCGGTGTCAAGTACTACCTGATGGGCGTGTTCGCCAGCGGCGTGCTGCTCTACGGCATGTCGCTGCTCTACGGGGTGGCCGGCAGCACCCAGCTCACCGACATCGGCAGCGCACTGGCGGGGGGCGAGAGCGTCCCGGCGATCACGCTGGCCATCGTGTTCTGCGTCGCCGGTTTCGCCTTCAAGGTGTCGGCGGTGCCATTCCACACCTGGGCGCCTGACACCTACGAGGGCGCGCCCACGCCCATCACTGCGTTCCTGTCGGTGTCGTCCAAGGCGGCGGGCTTCGTGGCCCTGCTCCAGCTGGTGATCATCGGCTTCGCCGAGCGGCCGGACGTGGTGCGGCCGCTGATGTGGCTGCTGGCGGCGCTGTCGATGACGATCGGCAACGTGATTGCCCTGCGCCAGTCGAACGTGGTGCGCATGCTGGCGTACTCGGGGATCTCGCAGGCCGGGTTCATGCTGGCGCCGCTGGCAGTGATGGGCCAGATCGGCGACGACATGCTCACGTCGATCGTCACCTACCTGTTGATCTACGCCGGCATGAACCTGGGCGCCTTCACCGTGGTGATGGCCGTGGCCCGCAAGACCGGCAGCGCCGAGGTCTCCAGCTTCGGCGGGCTGTTCGAGTACGCCCCGTCACTGGCGATCCTCATGTCGGTATTCCTGTTCTCGCTGGCCGGGATCCCGCCGCTGGCCGGGTGGCTGGCGAAGTTCGTGGCCTTCCGGGCGGTCATCGACGCCGACACGGGATGGGCTTACGGCCTGGCCGTCGTGATGGCCGTCAACTCGGTGATCTCGCTCGGCTACTACGCCAACATCGCCCGGGAGATGTGGATGAACCCGGTGCCCGACGGCGATCGCACGCCGGTGCGGGTGCCGGTGTCGCTCAACGCCGCGCTGGCGATCACGGTCGTGTTCACGCTGGTGTTCGGCGTCACGCAGTGGGCCACCGAGCTGGGCGACATGGCGCAGTTCGTGGCGAGCATCGGGCCCTGACCGTCACCGAGCGCATCGCCGCCGAGATCCGCCGGCACGGGCCGCTGCCGCTGGAGCGGGTCCTCGAGGTAGCGCTCTACGACCGGGCCGGCGGGTTCTACGAGACGGGGGGCCGCTCGGGTCGGCGCCAGGGCGACTTCATGACCAGTCCCGAGGTGGGCCCGCTGTTCGGTGCGGTGGTGGCGCGGGCGCTCGACGGCTGGTGGCGGGCCATGGGATCACCGGACCCGTTCGTGGTGGTCGACGCCGGCGCCGGTCCCGGCACCCTGTGCCAAACGGTCCTGGCGTCGGACCCAGACTGCGCCCCGGCCCTGCGCTACGTGTTGGTCGAGCGCTCGGCCGCCCAGCGGCGGCTCCATGGCGAGAGGCTGCGCCTAGAGGACCCGGCCCTCGCCTTCGCCCCGGTCGATCCGGACACCGAGGCGCCGGTCCCCGAGGCGGCGCGGGGGCCCATCTGCGTGAGCATGGCCGAGCTGCCGCGGGTCACCGGGCCGGCGGTGGTGCTGGCCAACGAGCTCCTGGACAACCTGCCGTTCGGCCTGGCCGAGCGCCGCTCGGGCGAGTGGCAGGAGGTCCGGGTCGACGTCGGCCGGACCGCCGGTGCCGGCCTCACCGAGCGCCTGGTCCCGCTGGGAGGCGAGCGAGCGGAGCTGCTCGACCGACTGGTGCCCGATCCCGCCGACGGCGCCCGGGTGCCGCTGCAGGACGCGGCCCGCGCCTGGTTGCGTGACGCGCTGGCCGTGGCGGGTCCTGGGGGCCGCGTGGTGGTGATCGACTACGCCGCCACGACGGCCGAGCTGGCCCGGCGCCCCCAGGGGCAGTGGGTCCGGACGTACCGCGGCCACCGCCACGGCGCCGGGTTCCTCGACGAACTGGGCGAGCAGGACGTGACCTGCGAGGTGGCGGTCGACCAGATCGCCACAGTCAAGCGGCCCGCGTCGGACCAGGCGCAGGCGGCGTGGCTGCGCGCCTGGGGGATCGATGAGCTGGTGGCCGAGGGCCGTGACCGGTGGAACGAACGCGCCCACGTGGGCGACCTGGCCGCCCTCGCGGCGCGCAGCCGTGTCGGCGAGGCCGAGGCGCTCCTCGATCCGTCCGGGCTCGGCCGCTTCCGTGTCGTCGAGTGGACCGTGGGATAGGGTTCAGCCCCGCCTCGTCCGAGCCTCCGCCAGCAACCGCTCGATGCCGCCGACGATGAAGTCGAGCCCCAGCTCGAACTCGGCGTCGTAGCGGTCGGGCGTCATCGCCCCCAGCGCCGCCATGTCGGCCAGGTGGGGGAAGCGCTGCAGGTCCAGCACGTCGCCGGGCGACGTTGTCCGGCGGCCGGCACCCGTCTGCTCCGACACGAGTCCGAGCGTGAACCCGGCGATCACCCCCAGCACCCGGTCCGCCGTCTCGACATCGAGGCCGATCGAGCGCAGGTCCGCCAGCGCCGACTCTACGAACGCGGCCGTCCGCTCGGTGACGAGCGGCCGCCCGGCCACCAGCCGCACGGCGTTGGGGTGGGCCAGCAGCACCGACCGGTAGATGTCGGCATGGCGGTGGACCCGCTCCTGCCAGGGCTCCGGTCCCGGCACGACCAGCGGCATCTCGCCGAAGATGAGCTCGACCACACCGTTGATGAGGTCGTCCTTGCTCCGGACGTAGCCGTAGAGCGACATGGCCTCCACGCCCAGCGCCCGCCCGAGGCGCCGCATGGTGAGGGCGTCTGCGCCCTCGCGGTCGACCAGGTCGAGCGCCGCCCGCAGCACCCGCTCGCGCGACAGGGTCGTGCGCGCGGGACCGGTCGTCATCCCTGCACGATGGCACGTCCGCTGGCGCCCGGCCACCGGGGCAGAGACGGCCGATAGGCTCGTCGGGCTATCCAGTACCACCAGCCAACTTGCAGCCGAGGGGGAGAGGCGATGGCCGAACAGGCACCCGGGACGAGCGCCGCGAGCGCTGCGATCGAGGACTACCTGGTCGAGGACCGCACGTTCCCGCCGCCCGAGTCGTTCAAGGCCGACGCCCTCGTGAGCGGCGTCGAGATCTACGACGAGGCCGCCGCCGACTGGCAGGGGTTCTGGGCCCGACAGGCAGCCGAGTTGGTGACGTGGTACGACGAGTGGCACACCATCCTGGAGTGGGACGCGCCCTTCGCCCGCTGGTTCGTGGGCGGCACCCTCAACGTCTCCTACAACTGCCTCGACCGGCACGTCGAGGCCGGCCGGGGTGAGCGGGTCGCCTACCACTGGGAGGGCGAACCGGGTGACAGCCGAACCATCACGTACGCCGACCTGCTGGGCGAGGTGGAGCGCTTCGCCAACGTGCTGAAGCGCCTGGGCATCGGCAAGGGCGACCGCGTGGCCATCTACATGCCGATGATCCCCGAGCTGCCGGTGGCCATGCTCGCATGCGCCCGCATCGGGGCGCCGCACTCGGTGGTGTTCGGCGGTTTCTCGGCCGACTCGCTGTCCGACCGCATCAACGACGCCGAGTGCAAGGTGCTGGTCACGGCCGACGGCGGGTTCCGCCGGGGCCAGCCCCACCTGCTCAAGCCCACGGCCGATGTGGCCCTGGCGGCGTCGCCGTCGGTCGAGCACGTCGTGGTGGTGCGCCGGGTGACGGGGCACGCCGACGCCGGCGACGCTTCGGTCGACATGACCGAGGGCCGGGACCAGTGGTACCACGACCTGATGTCGGAAGCGGACGCCGAGTGCCCGCCGGTCCCCATGGACAGCGAGGACCTGCTCTACCTCCTCTACACGTCGGGCACCACGGCCAAGCCCAAGGGCATCATGCACACCACCGGTGGCTACCTGACGCAGGTGGCGTTCACGCACAAGTACGTGTTCGACCTCCACCCCGAGGCCGACGTCTACTGGTGCGCCGCCGACATCGGCTGGGTGACCGGCCACAGCTACATCGTCTACGGGCCGCTCACCAACGGCGCCACCAGCGTCATCTACGAGGGCACGCCCGACACGCCGGGCAAGGACCGGCTGTGGGCCGTCGCCGAGCGCTACGGCGTCACCATCCTCTACACCGCTCCCACGGCCATCCGCACGTTCATGAAGTGGGGGGCGCAGGAGCCCGAGCGCCACGACCTGTCGTCGTTGCGCCTGCTGGGGTCGGTGGGCGAGCCCATCAACCCCGAGGCGTGGATGTGGTACTGGCAGCACATCGGCGGCGGCCGCTGCCCCGTCGTCGACACGTGGTGGCAGACCGAGACCGGCGCCATCATGATCAGCCCGCTGCCCGGTGCCACCACGCTCAAGCCCGGCTCGGCCACGTTCCCGCTGCCCGGCATCGCCGCTGAGGTCGTCGACGAGTCGGGCAGCAAGGTCGAGCGCGGCGGCGGCTATCTCACGCTCACCCAGCCGTGGCCCGCCATGCTGCGGGGCATCTACGGCGATCCGGAGCGGTACAAGGAGACGTACTGGGCCCGCTACGGCGATCGCTACTTCGCCGGCGACGGCTGCAAGGTCGACGACGACGGGTACTTCTGGCTGCTGGGCCGGGTCGACGACGTCATGAACGTGTCGGGCCACCGCATCTCCACCACCGAGGTCGAATCCGCCCTGGTGGATCATCCGTCGGTGGCGGAGTCGGCGGTGTGTGGCGCCACCGATCCTGTGACGGGCCAGGCCATCGTCGCCTACGTCACCGTGCGGGGCGGCGTCGAGACGACGTCCGAGCTCGGCGAGGAGCTGCGCGCCCACGTGGCCCAGAAGATCGGCCCCACGGCCCGCCCCAAGCTGGTGATCTTCACCGACGAGTTGCCCAAGACCCGCTCCGGCAAGATCATGCGGCGGCTGCTGCGCGACGTGGCCGAGGGCCGGGCGCTGGGCGACACCACCACGCTGGCCGATCCCGCGGTGGTCGAGGAGATCCGCAAGCGGGCCGAGGCCCAACCGCAGGAGGACTGACCGGGGCAGCCGGCCGCCGAACCCGACGCCTCCGATGGCGTCAGCGCCCGAGCTCGCGGAGCGCGTCGGCGAGAGCATCGATGGCGGCCTCGAGCTGTGCGTCTGCGAGGTACGGCGCCGGGCCGAGGCGCAGGTACGGCCCGCGGGTGTCGGTGCTGACATCCCGCTTCGTCAGGCTCTCGTGCAATTGCTGGGAGTGAGGGGTCCGAAGGGCGAGGAAGCCGCCCACGCTGGTCAACGGCGTGCCCCGGTCCCGGGCGACGACGGCGTCGGGCGCGCCGAGCGCATCGAATGCCCGGGCCAGCACGTCGAGCTGGTGGAGGTAGGAGCCCCGCAACAGGGTCGGCGTCAGTCCCCGCTCGTCGAAGAACCGGAAGACCCGGGCGGCGCGGTAGTGGCTGGTGGGGTCGTAGGTGGCGCCGGCGAAGCGCTGGGCGCCCGGCCCGTAGACGACCGGGGCGTCGCGGGCGGGCTCGACGAGGGTGTCGAACGCCGCGAACCATCCCGTGACGACGGGGCGCAGCCGCTCGGCGTGGGCCGGCAACCGTAGGAAGCAGTTGCCCTCGCCGAGTTGGAGGTACTTGTAGCCGCCGCCCACGACCCAGGCACCGGTGAGGCCGAGCTCCCCGATGGGGAACGGGACCACGCCGAGGGCGTGGTAGGCGTCGACCAGCAGCTCGGTGCCGCGCTGTCGGCAGGCGTCGGCCAGGGCGCCGAGGTGGGGAACGACGCGGGCGGTCTCGAACAGCACGGCCGACACGAGCACGGCGGCGGTGCGCTCGTCCGCCGCGTCGGCCATGCGCTCGGCCAGCGTGCCCACCGGCTCGGCGGCGATCCACTCGACGTCGATGCCAGCCTCCGCCAGCCGGGACAGTTGCCGGCGCAGTGTGTGGAACTCCCCGCTCGACGCGACCAGCCGGTGGCGCCGGCCCGTCAGGTCGAGCGCCGACAGGAACCGGATCACGAGATCGTGCGTGCTGCCGCCGAGGGCGATCTCGCCGTCCGGGTCGCCGAGCAGGCGCCGGAACCCGGCGCGCACCTCGTCGGCCACGGCGAAGGCCCGGTCCCACTTGGCGTCCACCAGCTCCGCAGCGTCGTCGAACGCTTGGAGCTGCGCGGTCCGGGCGACGTCGGGCCATGCCTGGTGGGAGTGCCCGGTGAGCAACAGTCGCTCGGCCACCCGGAAGCGGGAGTAGTGCGGGGCAAGGGCGTTGGGCGTGCGTGCGAGGTCGTCGAGGCCGATCACAGCTCGCTCCGGATGGCCCAGAGGTCGGGAAAGACGGGCGCTGACAGGGTCGTGCGCAGGTAGCCGACGCCCGCCGATCCGCCGGTGCCCGGCTTCGACCCGATGGTGCGCTCGACCATCTTGACGTGGCGATAGCGCCACTCCTGGAACCCCTCGTCGATGTCGACGAGCCGCTCCGCGACCTGGGACGGCTCACCGTCGTCGCGATAGACGGCGAGCAGCATCTGTTGGACGTCGTCGGATGGTTCGAGGGGCCGGCTCACGTCGCGGGTGAGAGCGGCGCCCGGCACGCCGTAGCCCTGGGTGGCGAGGTAGCGCAGGAACGAGTCGAACAGCGACGGCCGGGCCATGGCGGCGGCGATGCGCTCGCGGGCGTCGTTGCCCGGTGGATAGTGCTCGAACACCCGGGGATCCCTCCGCCCGAGCACCGCCTCGAGCTCGCGGAACTGCGCGGACTGGAACCCGCTCGCCGCCTCGAGCCGGCCCCGAAAGCCGAGGAACTGCCGGGGCGTCATCGTCTCGAGCACGTCGATCTGGGCGACCGCGACCTTGAGGATGGTGAGGATGCGCCGCAGCGTGTGCAGCACGTGCGGCGTGTCGCCGGCCTCGAGTCGTCGTTGCAGGTGCGCGAGCTCGTGGAGCAGCTCCTTGAACCAGAGCTCGTACACCTGATGGACGACGATGAACAGCATCTCGTCGTGCTCGTCGGACCGCGGGCGCTGCGCTCCGAGGATGTCGTCGAGCGCCAGGTACGAGGTGTAGGTGAGGGCAGGGGAGCGTTCGGTCACGGCCGTCACCTCGCCGACATGAGGATGTGCAGAATGAAGGGCTGGCGAGGCGCAGGCTAGAGCCACCCGGTTGGTGGCACGTCAGCCCGGCAGAGAGAGGTCGAGGAAATGGCCCACGCCAGACGGCTGCTACTTCCTCGACCTTGCCGAGGCTGGTGCCGGTCCGGCAGATCCGCGGCCAAGCTGGGTCCGTGGCCTCCCATCGCACTCCCGAGCACTGGCGCTGGCACGATGGACCGGTCGACGGGGGACCGGCGGTGGTGTTCGACATGGACGGCGTGCTGTCCGACGCCTCCCGTCGCCAGCACTACCTCGACTGGCCCCGGCGCGACTGGGAGGCCTTCTTCGCCGCCTGCGGTGATGACGCCCTCATCGACGAGGTCGCGCGCCTCCTCGAGGTGCTCGATGACGACCTGCGCATCGTGCTGCTGACCGCCCGCCCGCTGCGGGTCCGGCCGCAGACGATGGCCTGGCTCGGCCGCTACGAGCTGCGCTGGGACCTGCTGGTCATGCGGGACCACGGCGACTACTCGGCCTCACGCG